>CALVZQ010000003.1 GCA_944372585.1 uncultured Clostridia bacterium | reverse complement strand
TCTCCATCTCCTTCGATATAATTATATCACATAAGGAAAAATTTGAGCAAAAGATTAAAAAATTTCCAACAAAAAAAACTAGCAAAAATTTAACATATTGCTATTTTTTTTGCTAGTTTCAAAGCTTACAATCCATGAAATCGAATTTTTATTTCTGTCAGTTTCAGTGTGCTTTTATTTCTTTGTTTAACTCATCTTCAACATCATTTACTCTGCTGACATCTGTTATTTTGATCTTTGAGTTTTTTGTTGGCATCTTAATTATTTTGCTTTCCCCTTTCATGTTTTCTGTGCTTGTGTGTGGTCGTCGGGATTTCAGATTATTTTTTTCTGTGTTTTCATTGGGCATTTTATTTCTTATTCTTTCAATTTTTTCTAAATTTTCTTCAGTATCATTTTCAATGGCAGAAACATTTTTAATTTCTATGTTTTGATTCAGACTTTCGTCAATTTTATCATCACCTTTGCATGCAAGTTCTTGTTTTGTTTGACCAATGTCTGTTTCTATTTTTTTTGTTTCGTTGAGGTTGTTCGAAATGTCCTCAACTTTTTCAACCGAATTATCTTCTTTGACTTCTTCATAATCTTCCAGTCTTGGTTCTTGTTCAGAGTTTGCAAAGGCAGTATTGTTTGGCATTGCAATTCTGTTGAAATTGTTTGAGTTGTAAATCTTGTTTGGATTTATACCATTGTTATAACCAGCAATTCCATATCCGTAACCGTATCCGAGGCCGTTTCCAAAATTATATCCGTTTCCATACAGACCATTTCCATATCCGTAAACACCATTTCTATATATTCCATTCAATCCATATCCATATCCGTTGTTTGCGGAATTGTATCCATAAGTGTCGATATTTCTCATGGTTGGGCCATAGGTATCTGTGTTTCGTGAAGGGTTGAACCTTTCAAATCTGTTATAAACATTTCCATAAGGGACAGCGGGGTTGTTGTAGGTGCCATTATTTATTGTGTTGGGATTGTTAAATTGACCATAATATCTTGTGTTGTTTATATTTTCATTGTAATTGTTTTGATAGTTTGGTTGACAATTTGGGCAATATTTTCTTTTTGTATGTTTTTTATTGCCAGGGCGGTAGGTGTCAATGTTGTTGTTTGTGTCGTCCTGTTCGTTGTCTGTTGTGTCTGATGTGTCGTCGGAATTGTCAGTTTCGTCTTCTAATGTTTGGATATTTTGCAAGATTGTTTCATCTTCAACATCAAGGCAGGTTTCAAGTTGTTCGAGAGTGTTTAGTATGTTTTCATAATATGAAGAACGTGAGTTTGAGTTGCAAGCAAGTCGATTTAATTTGGCATTGATTTTGTCGGAGTTTTTGTCAATGTTTTTCTTCATAGACGAAATTGACTTGATTGCTGATGTCATTTCTCCTTGTGTGTATGCGATTGAATTTGTGTATTTTGCAAGGCTTGAAGTTAAGTCCTTGACTGCAGTTATTTGTGCTTTTGAAAGTTTGATGTCATTTGAAAGAGAATTTTTGATGTTTGCAGTCTTTCTCAATATATCTGTTTTGTAATATTCTTCATTTATCAAATTTTGTTGTGTGTTGTATGCATTTGTGTATAGATTGCTGTTTGATGTGTTTGACGACATAGTCTCAAGCATATTTTTTGTCAAATTTAAGTCAGTTGGATTGACTGTTTGAATGTTACTGACAGTGTTTGCTGTTTCGTCCAACTGATTTCCAAGATTTGTTATTGTTGCACTGTTTGCTGAAGTTCCGCAAGCTGTCAATGCAAGGCTTAGCGTGATGGCGATGACTCCTAAAAAAATTTTTTTCATAAATACCTCCAATTTCTATTTTAGTTTTCGTAATTTGCTGGCTTTTATGCAAGTAGATCAAGGATCGTTTAAATTTTTAATTACAGTTTATATTTTTTGAAATTGGGGAAACAATAAACAGAAAGAAAATAGGAGTCATAAAAATGGAAGACAAGAAAAGAAATGAGGCGTATAACAAATATGTGTCAGCAAAAATTCCAAAAACCAGACCTTGGCCAACACTATTCAACTCTTTTTGGGTTGGTGGTGTGATTTGTCTCATTGGTCAAGGTGTCAATGATTTGTTGTTGCTGATTTTTCCATCTCTTTCAGAGCAGTCAGCTTGGGCATACACGCTTATTGTTTTGATTTTTATTGCATCTTTCTTGACAGGTATTGGCGTCTATGACCAAATAGGTAAATTTGCAGGCGGTGGTTCAATTGTTCCGATTACTGGGTTTTCCAATTCCATCACAAGTCCTTCAATTGAATTTAAAAGTGAAGGAATAGTCTATGGAATTTGCGTCAAGATGTTTACCATTGCTGGGCCTGTGATTGTGTTTGGTGTGGTCTCAAGCATGGTTGTTGGGCTTATTTATTGGATTATATCCTTATTTTAGTGTTGAAATTGGAGAGCGTTATGAAACTTGTGCAAACAATAATTTTGAAGAAACAACCAAGAATAATCGGCTCGTACACGATTGTTGGTCCAAAAGAAGGAAACGGCAATTTTGGCCCATACTTTGACTATGTCATGAAAGATGATTGTTTTGGGGAAGAGACATATGAAAAAGCAGAAAGAAAGATGTTGGAAAGTGCTGTGACGGGTGTCATTGAAAAGGCAAAATTGTCGGTCAAAGATATTGATATCATGATTGCGGGCGATTTGCTTAATCAAATTGTGAGCTCTTCTTATGCGGCTAGAGCATTCCAATTTCCGTTTTTGGGTGTTTATGGTGCATGTTCGACCATGGCAGAGAGTGTTGCAGTTGGTTCAGTTTTGATTGACGGTGGATATTTTGACAATGTGGTATGTTGCACGGGTTCTCACTTTTCCACCGCTGAAAGACAATATCGTTTTCCTTTGGAGCTTGGCAATCAAAGACCTCCAACATCACAATGGACAGTCACTGGCGCAGGCAGTTGCATTTTGTCTTTGAAAGGCGAAGGTCCAAGGGTGACTATGGTGACATTTGGAAAGGTTATTGATTGGGGCATTAATGATGTCAACAACATGGGAGCGGCGATGGCTCCAGCGGTCAGAGACACGATGCTTAGACACTTTAAAAACACAAAGACGTCTCCAAATGATTATGATCTGATTGTGACAGGAGATTTGGGGAAACTTGGAAGTGAGATTTTGATTGATTTGATGGAAGATGAAGGAATAACTCTTGGTGTCAACTATTGTGATTGTGGACAGATGTATTTTAAGAGAGATCAAAAAACACTTTGTGGTGCTTCTGGTGCTGGTTGTTGTGCAACAGTTTTTAATTCATATTTGATGGCAAAAATGAGAGAAGGACAGTATAAGAAAATTCTGTTTTTGCCCACTGGAGCGCTTCTGAGTGCAACATCGACTCAGCAGGGTGATACAATTCCTAGTGTATGTCATGCAATTGTTATTGAGATGTAAAGAAAAGGAGAAATTATGGACATTTTTTTGACGTATCTTATAGTGTTTTTGATTGGTGGTTTTGTTTGTATGTTGGGAGAGTTGTTGATCATCACAACAAACATGACATCTGCAAGAATTTTGGTTACATTTGTTTTGATTGGTGTCTTTTTGGAGGCCGTAGGGGTCTTTGACTATATTTCAGATTTTGCTAAGGCGGGCATCAATGTGCCGATCGTTGGTTTTGGTGCTTCGCTTGCAAAGGGTGTGATTGGTGCAGTTGAATCACAAGGTCTTTTGGGAGTGTTTACTGGTGGTCTAACGGCGACCGCTGGGGGAATTGCAGCAGCAATTGGCTTTGCATTTTTGTTTGCATTGATTTTTAAATCTCATACAAAAAAATAGATTGCCTTAAAACGTATTTATCTTGCATAATACCAAAAATGGTGTAATATGCATTGCATAACACACAATATGCAGTAAAATTATTTTAAATTGCGAAAAATGTAAATTTTTGTTTTTACTCACATATATATATTCTAACATGAATTATTATCGCAATAAATACAAAAAAAGACGCAAAAGAAAAGCACAGATTCTTCTTTCTGTGTTTTTGATTTTTGTTGTCCTTGTTTTTGTTTATATCTATTGTGTTGTTAATCCTGTCGTTGTTGAGGCGACAAGGCACATGGTCTATTCTCTTTCAACTTCTGCTGTCAGTGATGCTGTCTATGATGTTTTGAATGAAGAAAATGTCGCGTACGATGACATCGTGAATGTTGAATATGACAATAATGGGAATATCACATTGATTTCTTTGGACACCATAAGACTTAACCTTATTGCAAGGAAATTCTATCAAGTTGCACAGGTCTATCTTGACAATATGGGCAAAAACGGAATTGATGTTGCACTTGGAACTTTTACAGGCTTACCATTCTTTTCGGGAATGGGGCCGAAAATTAATTTGAAATTGGTGCCTATTGGGGCTATGACTTCTGTTTTTGAAAGCAGTTTGAAAAGTGCGGGAATTAATCAAACAAGCCACACTGTTTATATCAAACTTTATGCAAGTGTCAGCATGATTTTGCCAGCATACACTGCAACCATTGACAGTGTGACAGAAGTTTTGGTGGCTGAGAGTGTTATTGTTGGGGAGATTCCTGAAATTTACTTTGGCTCAAATTCTTCTCTGAATTTCACTCCAAGTTGAGACTGGATTTTTTTATTCGGGATTTATACTATATTGAGTTGTGATTGTTGCAAAACATATAATATTTTAAATTATTTTGTAATTAATTTTATCAAATGTTTTAATTCGTTTTTATTTTCTTGTCCTTTTATGCTATATTTTAATGTAAAGGGGAATTTATGGACGAAAATCAAAATGACACATATGTCAAGGATACTGTCGAAAAGTCTAATGCTATGAAGTTTTTGGCAGCATTCAATGACATTGATTACACCATCAAAACACGCTATAACATGAACCGCAGTATGGGATTTTCAGAGGCGGTTAGAAAGGCTGTTGCTTATAACTATACGGTAAGAAAATATGAAGACGATTTGATTAGTTATGGAAGACTTAGAAATGCCATTGTTCACGGAAATGATGACTTTATCATTGCAGAACCTCACACAGACGTTGTGGAAAAAATTGAAAAAATTGCAAGGCTTTTGACAACTCCACCTCGTGCTCTTGACACTGTTGCAAGAAGAGATGTTTTGTCTGTCAATTCTTCAAAGTCTATGAGAGAGGTCATCAAATTGATTGCGGAATCTCATTATTCAAATTTGCCTGTGTTTAACGACGAAAATGAAATCATTGGCATTGCTAATGGTCAAAAAATTTTGGATTCGTTGGGAAAATATTTGCTTGCAGGCGGCAAGTGTGACACTTTCCTTGATGCAGTCAAAATTGAGGATATGCTTTCAAAAATTGAAAACAGCAATTACTACGCATTTGCAAATCAAGACATAACAGTTGAACAAGCCCTTTCTTTGTTCCATCAAAATTCCAAACTTTTGGCGATTTTGGTTACAAAAAATGGCGGGGCAAAAGAAAAACCTCTTGGCATTATGACTGGTGCAGATGTCTTGAAAATGAATAAGATATTGGAGAATTATTAATACAATATTTGACATTGATTTCTGGTTTGTGTATAATGACAATAATTCTTGAGTATTTTGAGAATTTAAAACTGAATAAATTAAAAAAACAAATTAAAGACGTTTGAGAAAAGACAAGGTTTTGATGCACGGATTTTCAGAGAGTTGCCGTTTGGTGAAAGGCAATATGAAGTTGTTGAAATTATCACTTTTCAAGTTGCTTTCCGAAGCATCGATGATGTGAGTGGATGTGTGAGAGAATGTTTGTTTAAAATGAACAAAAAATCCTCCGCTTCATTGGTGATAGGCGAAGACGGTGGCTTCCCGTGAGTTTAAGCAGGTGTGTGTTGGCACACTGAAAGTTTACAAGTGGTTTAAAAATGCCTTGAGGGTTCTTGTAACTTTCAAGGCTTTTTATTATAAATCTAGGAGGAAATTCGTGAAAAAAGAAGTTACAGTTCCAAATTTTGTGGAGTTAGAAAAAGGAATTTTGAAGTTTTGGAAGGAAAATGACAGTTTCCATAAGTTGGTAAAGAAAAATGCTGGACATGACAGATTTAAGTTTCTTGATGGTCCTGCAACTGCAAACAATCGTCTTGGAATTCACCATTTTTGGGGAAGAACGCTCAAAGATTTGACAATTCGTTACAATGCTCTCAAGGGCAAAGATTGTCAATATCAAAACGGCTTTGATGGACAAGGCCTTTGGGTGGAAGTTAATGTTGAAAAAGAACTTGGACTCAATGGAAAGCCTGAGATTGTGCAATATGGAATTGACAAATTCACAAACAAGTGTATGGAAAGAGTGAAATATTTTGCAAACGAGATCACAAACCAATCAATTCGAATGGGACAGTGGATGGATTGGGATAACAGTTACTACACCAACACTGATGAAAACATCACTTCAATCTGGCATTTCTTGAAAGAATGTGACAAGCATGGTTGGATAATCAGAAAAAACAGACCAATGGCTTGGTGTCCTCGTTGTGGAACAAGTTTGTCAGAACACGAAATGTCGTCTTCTTATCACGAAGTGGAACATACTGCAGTTTTCATTAAACTTCCAGTCAAGAACAAAGATTTCAAAATGGTTGCATGGACAACAACCCCATGGACTCTTGCTGCGAATGTCGCTCTTGCTGTCAATCCAGTGTTTGACTATGTTGAAGTTGATTTTCACGGAGAAAAACTTGTTCTTGGAAAAGACCGCTTGAAGATTTTGAAAGAAGACGTCAAAATCTTGAAAGAGTTTAAGGGGGCAGAACTTGTTGGGCTTGAATATGAAACTTGTTTCCCAGAACTTCCAGAAGAAAACTTTGCACACAAAATTGTTGCTTGGGACGAAGTTGACAATGTGGAAGGAAGCTGTGTTGTTCACATTGCTCCAGGTTGTGGTGCAGAAGACTTTGATTTGGGACAAACATTGGGACTTCCAGAGATTTGTCCAATCAACGAGCAGGGAGTTATGCTTCCAAACACAGGTTTCCTTGCTGGAAAAAAGACAACTGATGTTGTTGATTTGGTGGTTAATCGTTTGAAAGAAGATGGAAAACTTCTCTATGCACACAAATACAAACATTCATATCCTTTCTGCTGGAGATGCAAGACAGATTTGGTGTATAAATTGGTTTCTGGTTGGTTTATCAAAATTGATGAAATCAGACCAATGGCTCTCAAAGCAATTGAAGATGTTGAATTTAAGCCTGAATATGCAAAAAAGAGAATGATTGACTGGCTTCAAAACATGGGAGATTGGAACATCTCAAGAAGTCGTTTCTATGGACTTCCTCTTCCTTTCTATGTTTGTGAAAAATGTGGCAAAGTGCACGTTATTGGTTCACTTGAAGAACTGAAAAAGAGAGCGATCAATCCAGAGTTCGTGGACAAACTTCCAAACATTCACAGACCATGGATTGATGACATCAAAATCAAGTGTGATTGTGGAGAAGAAGTTTGTCGTGTTCCAGATGTTGGAGATGTTTGGCTTGATGCGGGAATCACTCCATTTTCAACAAAGAAATATTTCACTGACAAAAAGTTTTTTGAAGAAAACTTCCCAAGTGATTATGTTTGCGAAATGATTGAACAAATCAAACTTTGGTTTTATTCACTTCTCATCATGAGTGTCGTGCTCACTGGAAAAGCTCCATACAAAAAACTTGTGACATATCAATATGTCAAAGACGAACACGGTGGAGAGTTCCATAAGAGTGGTGGAAATTCTTTGGAAGCAGATATTGTTGCTGACAAGGTTGGAGCAGATGTTGTGAGATATCTTTTCTCTTCTTCAAGTCCAAGCAACGATATGAGATTTGGATTCACTTTGACTGACGAAGCAAGAAGAAAAATTTTGGCTTTCTGGAACATTTACACATTCTTCAACACCTATGCTTGCATTGATAATCCTGCTCTTGAAGGATTCAAACCAAAGTCAGAGAATTTGCTGGTGTCAGATAAATGGCTCATTCAGAGCATAAACAAATTTGTTGAAGACAGTGACAAAAATTATGCCGACGACAAGCAGTTTGTTGTCGTTCGTGATTTTGAAAAATTGGTTGATGACATCTCCAATTATTATATCAGAAGCAATCGTAAGAGATTCTGGAAGAGTGAGAACAAAGACGACCAGTTGACTGCATATTGGTGCTTGTATAGTGCAATCAAGGCAATGATTAGGGTGATGACTCCAATCATTCCATTTGTGACAGAATATATTTGGCAAAATATGGTTAGAGAAATTGAAAAGAAAGAAGTTGAGTGCATTATGCTCAGCGGTTTCCCAACAAAGATTTACGACGAAGATTTTGGGGACATTTTGGAAAGAACAAAGATTGCAAGAGACATCATGTCAACCGCTCAAAGACTTAGAAACGAAAATCAAATCAAAGTTAAACAACCTCTTCGCATCATGTATGTTGCAGGTGGAGACAAAACTGTTTCAGTGCTTTCTGATTTTGAAGACATAATCAAAGAAGAATTGAATGTCAAAGAACTTGAATGTGTTGTTGATGACAGCAAGTTTAATGATGAATATTTGTCTGTTAACTTCAAAAAAGCAGGAGCAGTTTTGAAAGGTGAAGTTCAAAAATTGAAAACTGTTTTGTCGTCACTTTCTGATGAAGAAAACAAGAAGGTTATGCAGGACTACAAAAATGGAAAAGTTTCAGTTGGAGAATTTAAAGACTTGGACAGTGAACTTTTCAATTTGGAGAAAAAACCTAAGACCGACTTTGTGATTGCTCATGAAAATGGCAACACTGTTGTGCTTGACATCACTCTTGACGAAAATTTGATTTTGGAAGGTTTGTATCGCGAATTTGTCAGGGGACTTCAAGTGCTCAGAAAAGAAGCAGATTTTTCTATCGATGACAGAATTTATGCATATTTTGAAACTGCTGACGAAAGTCTTGCAACGATGCTTTACAATTATATGGACAAAATCAAACAAGAAGTTTTGATTGTTCGTGCAGTTGAAAAGATTGAAAAACCTGACATCGAAAAGAATGTCGAGGTTGGAGATGGTTTCATCATTGTTAAGTTTGCAAAAAGGATATAAAATATGGAAGAATTGTTTGATACCTTTGACATAGATGGAAATTTTTTAGGTGTTGAAACTAAAAGTTTTTGTCATTCAGAAAATCCGAATTGTTTTCATAAACCAGTTTGGATTTGGATAAAAAATCACAAAGGAGAAATCCTTGTGCAAAAAAGAGCAATGACGAAAAAGAAAAGCCCTGGAAAATGGGATATGCCATCAGCGGGACATGTTGATGCTGGAGAAACGTGTTTACAAGGTTGTGTCAGAGAAACAAAAGAAGAACTGGGCATTGATGCAAAGGAAGAAGATTTCATTTTTCTTAAGCAATTTGTCAACACAAAAGGTTGGGAATTGGTTCAGGTTTATCTCTTATACTCTGACTTGACTGAAGATGAAATGACTTTGCAGAAAGAAGAAGTTGAATGTGTGAAGTGGCTTTCTTATGATGATTTTATAAAACTTTTGTATTCAGATGAATTTTGCAATCATGACAAAAGTTATAAGGACTGGGTTGCAGAAATTTTGAAATAAGGAGAAAGAATGAGAGTTGCGAATAGTTGGAAAGATTACAGGGTTTTGGCGACTGGTGATGGCGAAAAACTTGAAAGTTGGGCGGGAATTACTCTTCTCAGACCTGACCCACAAGTGATTTGGCATGCAAAAAGAGATTTGAAAAGGAATGTTGATGCCTATTATGAACGTAAAGACGGCGGCGGACTTTGGCACTATAACAAAACAATTCCTGAGCAGTGGAAAATTGAATGGAAAGATTTGAAGTTTATTGTCAAACCTATGGGCTTTAAACATACGGGAATTTTTCCAGAACAGGCTGTAAACTGGGAAATGATGATGAATCTCATTCAACAGGCAAAAAGGCCAGTCAAAATTTTGAATCTTTTTGCTTACACCGGTGGTGCATCTGTGGCTTGTTCCAAAGCAGGAGCGAGTGTGACACACATTGATGCCAGCAAAGGCATGGTCGAAAGAGCAAAAGAAAATGCAAAATTAAATGGAATTTCCAACATCAGATTTATTGTTGATGACTGCGGAAAATTTATCGAAAGAGAAATTCGCAGAGGAAACACTTATGACGCAATCATAATGGATCCGCCAAGTTATGGTCGTGGGCCAAGTGGTGAGATGTGGAAATTGGAAGACAACTTGGCTGATTTTGTGGGACTTACAAAAAAAGTCCTTTCTGACAAACCATTGTTCGTGCTTATCAATTCATACACAACTGGACTTCAACCAACTGTGATTGCAAACATCCTGAAATGTGTTTTTGGACATGAAAATGTTGAAGCCGATGAAATTGGACTGCCAACTGAAGAAGGTTTGATTTTACCTTGTGGTGCAAGTGGGGTGAAAATATGGAAAAACTGACAGTTTTATATGAAGATAATCAAATTGTGGTTGTGATCAAACCACAAAATGTTCCAACTATGCCTGACGAAAGCAATGATGAAGATATGCTTTCAATGGTCAAAGCTTATGTCAAAGAAAAGTATAACAAAGAAGGCGAAGCTTTCATTGGACTTGTGCACAGACTTGATCGTCCAACAGGTGGAATCATGGTCTTTGCACGCAACTCCAAATCAGCAAAAAGACTTTCAGAACAATTTTCAACTCATGAAGTGGAAAAGGTCTATTATGCGGTCACAAAAGGCGTTGTGAAGATTAAAACTCAAAAGCTTGTCAATTATTTGAAGAAAGATGAAAAAGAAAACATTGTGAAAGTTGTTCCAATGTCAGAAAAAGGGGCTAAAAAAGCAGAACTTGTCTATAATGTTTTGGAGGACAATGGCAAGGAAAGTCTTTTGGAAGTCAAAATTTTGACCGGAAGAAGTCACCAAATCAGATTGCAACTTGCAAACATTGGCTTCCCACTTGTTGGAGATGTTAAGTATGGCAAAGAAAAGGGTGTGACTTCAAAATTAGGTCTTTGGGCAGGGAAACTTGCTTTCAATCACCCAACTACAAAAGAGAGAATGGTTTTCATGGCATGTCCAGATATGGAAAAACAGCCATGGAAGAACTTTAGAATGGAAAAATATTTTGTAAGATAGGGGGACGACATGAAATCAAGAAGTGAAATTGAAGAGAGATATAAATGGGATCTGTCAAACTATTGCAAAAGCGTTGACGATTTCTATAAAAGATTGGACAAAATTGCTGGCAGAACCGGAGATTTTAAGAAATTTGAAGGCAAACTTGCTGACGATGAAATGTTGTTTGAATGTTTGGAACTTGAAACAAAGATAGACAAAGAACTTTCACTTTTGGCTGTTTATGCAAGTTTGAAATTAAGCGAAGATAATTCAGACAGGGTTGCAAACGAAATGAACGAAAAAATGGGGCTTGTTATCTCCAAATTTTCAACCGCAACTTCTTTTGTTGATGTGGAAATCAGCAAGTTTAAAGATGAAAAATTGAAAGCTTTGCAGGCAAATAAGAAATTTAAAAATTACGTGAGATATTTTGAATCTGTTTTGAGAGAGAAAAAGCACACATTAAGCAAGAAAGAAGAACTTTTGATTTCACAACTTGGAGAATTTTTGGGTGGATTCTCAAATAATTTTGATAAATTCACTGATGTTGATTTAAAGTTTGACAACATCAAAGACAGCAAGGGAAAAGAATATGAATTTAATCAATCAAAATATTCTGTTTATGCTGAGAGCAAGGACAGAGTTTTGAGAGAAAATGCTTTCAGGCAAATCAATGGAAAACATGGAGAATTTATTAATTTCCTTGCAAATAACTATATCAATGATGTCAAAGAAGATTGCATTTTTGCAAAAATAAGAAAATATAATTCTGCTCTCTCAGCATCAATCTACAATGAAGAGGCAGATGAGAATGTTTATAGACTATTGATTGAAAAGGTCAGAGAAAATGTTGGTCTTTTGCAAAGATATTTTGAAGTTAAACGCAAGATGTTGAACCTTGACCAATTTGCAATCTATGACACTTTTGCACCAGTTGTTGAAGAGATTGATAAAACTTACACCTATGACGAGGCAATTGAGTTAATCAAAGAGGCAGTTGCTGTTTTGGGCGATGAGTATGTTTCTTTGATTGACAGGGCAAAAAACGAGCGTTGGATTGATGTTTTCCCAAACAAAAACAAATCAAGTGGAGCATTTTCAACGGGAACATATGGAGCCAACCCTGTCGTTTTGACAAACTTTGAAGGAAATCTTGAAAGTGTGTTCACTTTGGCTCATGAATTGGGTCATGCTATGCACACATACTATTCTGAAAAGCATCAACCAATTCAGACATCAAATTATGTGATTTTTGTTGCAGAGGTTGCAAGCAATGTCAATGAAATGTTGCTTTTGAGATTGCTTTTAAATCGTGCAAAAACCAAGAAAGAGAGAATTTATTATTATGACCATTTTCTCAAACAAATGCGTTCTTCAATCTTCAGACAAACAATGTTTTCTGAATTTGAAGAGTTTGCTCATGCGGAATATGAAAAAGAAAATCCTCTTTCACCAGAATTGTTGTGTGAAAAATATGAAGAGTTGAACAATTTCTATCATGGGAGCAAAGTTAAACAAATTCCAGAGATGAAATATGAATGGGCAAGAATACCACACTTCTTCAGAAGTTTTTATGTGTATAAATATGCAACTGGACTTATTTGTGCAATCAAAATTTCACATGACCTTTTAAGCAAAAAAGATTTTGCAAAGAAATATCTCAAATTTTTGTCTTCTGGTTGCAGTGCAGACCCTATTTCACTGTTGAAAATTGCCGATTGCGATTTGACAAAACCAGAAACATTTGATCAAGCATTCTCCGCTTGTGAAGAGTATATTCAAAAATGGGAAGATGAACTTTAATCATCTTCTTTTTTTGTTTGTGAATAAAAATTAGTATAAGTGTATAAATATACATAATTCTGATAATTTATAAAAAGAGAGCAAGAAAACCTTGCTCTCTTTTTGTGATTATCTCTTGGATTATTTATGACTTTTCTTTTGTGTTTATTGATTGTTTTTTGCTATGAGATAACCAACCATGAAATATAGTAAATTATTTTCACAATTGCAATTGTTCCAACCACATTGAGGGGGACATGGTGGAGGACAACAGCAAGGTGATGGTGGTGGCTGTTGTGGACAGCAACCACAACTGAATGGACGCAAATCTTGACAGCAACCTGTCATATATTTTGTTGAGTACTTCATGTGTTTGCCTCCATTATCATTCTATGTTAAAATTGCAATGATGTTCTTGATTTTGAAAGAAAAATTTCTTTGCTATTGTCTCTTTTTGTGATAGAATGGTTTTATGAAAAAAAGAATTGATGTGATTTTGTTTGAAAAGGGTTTTTACTCTTCAAGGGAGAAAAGCAAACAGGCGGTTGAAATGGGCAGAGTGACTGTGAATGGAAAAACTGTCATGAAGCCATCTTTTGAATGCGAAGAAGGGAGTGAAATTTCTGCCTTACCTTTCGAATTTGTTTCTCGTGGAGGATTTAAACTTCAAAGTGCAATTGAGAATTTTGAGATAGATTTGAAGGATAAGGTCGTGTTGGACATTGGGGCATCAACGGGTGGTTTTTCTGATGTTTGTTTGCAGGCTGGAGCTCGAAAAATTTATGCAGTGGACACAGGGGAAGGACAGCTTGATGAAAAAATAAAAAATAATGCCAAAGTTATCAATCTTGAAAAGACCAATTATCTTCAACTGCCAAAAGAAAAAATTTCTGATGTGCAGGTGGTTGTTATTGATGTTTCTTTCGTGAGTTTGACAAAACTTATTCCAAAACTTGCAAATGATTTCAATCATGTTGAGGTTGTGGCTTTGATTAAGCCTCAGTTTGAGTGTGGCTTGGACTATGCAAGAAAACACAAAGGCATTGTCAAAGATGCCAAAATGCATGAGAAAATCATAAAAAATATTTCAGAGTGTTTTGAGAAATTTGGATTTGTTAAAAAAGGTTTGATTCCTTCTCCAATTAAAGGTGGAGATGGAAATGTTGAATTTTTGATTTATTTGTCAAAAAATAAATAATTAAATTTAATTTAATAAATATTTAAAAAATAAAAAATAGTAAATATAATAAAAAATTCCCCTTTATTCGTGTTTTAAAGGGAATTAAATGGTTGATATTTGTTTTTTTGCTGATGATAAAAATGATTACTTTTTCTTTTTATTATCTTTTTTATAGAATATTTTAATCAAACATTTATCAATCAAATTTGTCGAGAAAAGATGTCTGCAGATATTGAAAAATTTGTATTGTTTTCCAATTATATATCTAGGTTTCAAATGGCTTTTTTCACAAACTTTGTATATCTTTTTGATGGCATATTCAGGTGACATACGTCGTTTTTCTGTCCTCTCTGTTGGTTTGGTTGAAAGTTCTATGGAACTTCCGTATCTTTCGTTTGTTTCATAAATTTTCACGCGATTTTGGGAGAAATTGGTTCTTATATCGCCAGGACAAATTGATGTGACTTGAATTTTTGTTTGAGAAAGTTCCATTCTCAGACTTTGCGCAAAACTGTCAACTGCTGATTTGCTGGCACAATAATATGCTTTGAAAGGCAATGGGAAAAGAGCGGTTGCAGATGCAATGATGATGATCTTCCCTCTTTTTTTCATCATAGGTATGACATATTTGCAGGCGTTTGCAGTCCCAAAAAAGTTGACATCAAATTGTTTCTTTGTGTCTTCTTCTTTCAAAAGTTCAATGGCACCACTGATTCCATAGCCAGCACAGGTGATTAACATGTCAATTTCGCCATGGTTGAGATATATATCATCAAAGACTTTTTTAAGTTTTTTATGGTCTCCGACATCACACTGATAATCTCTTCCATTTGTTGAAATGTCAATGACAACATCTCCTTTTTTCTCGAAAATTTCTTTGAGACCTTGCCCAATCCCACTTGATGCACCAGTGATGACAATTGTTCTTTTTTCTATCCTCATTGTTTTGAACTCCCAAAGAATATTTTATAACAAATATGTTTTTTTTCAAAATAATTTGACAATATTTTCACATAATGATAACATAATTATCATTTTAGAGAATATGAGATTCTTATGCTTGGACATAAAATTATATTAAAGAGGGCATAAACTATGTATATGAACAAAACAAAAAGAAATTTGATTATTGCATCTGCCATCATCAATCTGATCGGTGTCACTGTCAGTCTTACTCTTTCAATCATTTTGATGACAAATCCCACTCTTTTGCAGGATTATGCAGATCTTTATTATCTTTTGAGTTATTCAACAAACATTTTCTACACAGTGATTTCTTTTGCAGTGGGAATTGCTGGAAGCATTTTTCTGCTCTACTCAGTCCGTAAGAAAGGAAAATATTTCAGAAGATCTCAAGGTCTTTATGCAACTGGTTTCGTTTTGATCATCTTCTTTGGTGGGTGGCTCTCATGGCTTTTGCTCTTCATTTCAATGTTCATTCCTGATGTCATCATCATGAACACAAAGAGTGAAGTCAGACAAGAACAAAGAATGGAAGATCAACAGGCCAAGGCAAAAGAACAAGAATATGAGGAGAAAAAACGCAAGATTGAAGAACTCAAACAACTCAGAGACAGTGGGGCGATAACCGAAGAGGAATACAAACAAAAGTTGTTTGATTTGTTGTGATTTTGAGGTTGTTGTCTTGACTGAATCTGATTGTCAACAGCAAAACTTAATAACTTTGATTTTTCATATGAAAAAAGAACTCTGTTAATTTGTGGTAGAGTTCTTTTGTTTTCACTGTTGGAAACAAACTATTTGTTTGATCAGGGTAGGGAATCAATTTTGTTTGTATGCCAAAATCAATGAAATACAAAAACATTCTTGAAAAAGTTGTGACATTTGATGTGTTCCAACCATCACCATAGATTATGGTTTTCAGACTTGAACAACCATAAAACATGTTGTAGGCACTTTCGCAACTTGCGGTGTTCCAACCAGACAGGTCAATATTGACAAAGGAGGAGCGGTTTCTGAACGTGCCATATCCGTGCATAGTGTCATTTATATATCCCAAAATACACAACATTTTCGGTGTTAAATTTGGATAAGTCAATTCCTTCTTCGGAAAGTTTGGAGCAATCGTTGAACATGCTTGCCATGATTGTCACATTGCTCGTGTTCCAATTGTCTCCCCAAATTTTTTTCCAAGTTGTTGCATGCAGAAAACAATCAATCAAAAATGGGCAATTTTGTTCAAAAATTTTCATGTTTTTTGTTTTTTCGTGCAAGAGAAATTCTGTTTGTGATGAAAAAAAACATCTTTGTTGATGTCAGTATGTTCAATGGAATTGTTGACAAACAAAATGTTTTTTTGATACACTGGCTTAATGAAAAAGTATGGTATTTTGAGTGCATTCAATCTGATTTGGAAAATCTCCAATGCAAAAGAAAGATTTTCTTTGATATCCTTGTTTTTTTTGTCAGCATTGCGAACAATAAGGCCACTTATTACACCATTGATCTTGACATGCATTGTGTCAAAACTGTCAGGTGAGCCTGCATTTTTCATTTTTTTTACGTTCCCTGACGAACTGTCAACAATAGGTTTGATATGTATTTTGTTTGCCATTTTTTTTGTGTCGGCATTTGTTGAAAGTGGAGTGAGATCCTTAATTAAACTATTTTCAGCGAAAATGATGGGAAAAGTGAATACGCACGCAGTTGACATTGTTTTGGAGCCAAGAAAAAACACACGATTGGATCTTTCAAATGGAGAGATAAACTACATCATCAAAAGCGCCAGTGAGAATGTTTATGAATTCATTGAAAAAACTCTTGTTGAATTTTTGGTTCCACTTTTGAGTTGTTTGATTTCTATTGTATATATTGTTTCGCATGAAATCTTGACTTTGCCAGTTTTGATTGTTGCTTTGACTTTTGTTGGGCTTCTTGTTTATTTCAGAATGTTTAGAGACAAAAAAGTTTTTTCCAAACTTGAAAAACTGAACGAAAAAACAAGCAACAACTCTTTGAACATCATTGAAAATCTTCCTTTTATAAATTTTCTTAAATCAAGGAAACTTGAATTGGAGATTGAAAAAGAACTCAATGCAACTTATTATAAAAATGAAAGGAAAAGGATTGTTACTTACATCTTGTATTGGGTGGGCATTTATTTGGTTCAAGCCATATGCTTTGTTGTCGTGTTGTTTTTGATGATAAACAAAAACGTGACGACAGCAACTGTTATCAATTCGATAATCGTTATTTTCACATATCTAACCAACATATTCAGTTATGTCACGAATTTTGGTTTTGCTCTTGGGGCAATACAGCAAAGGGCAATCAAGATATGCAGAATTTATAAGCTTATTCCCAAAAAAGAAGATTTGATAGAAGTATGTGACAAACTTCCTGCAGAGATTAAGATTGAAAAAATTGATGTCGAAAACTTGACCGTTGAAATTGGAGAAATCTGCAACAAAAACATCAACTTTGCATTGAAAAAAGGAGAGATAAATTGCATTATTGGCAAAAGTGGAAGCGGAAAATCAACCATTATGAATTGTTTGTTGGGACTGTATGAATATCCACATGGGAAATTCATAGTCAATGACAAATACGAAATCCCATCTTTTTTCTTTGAAAGTGAACGTTTTTCAATCGCTTTGCAAGAAAATTATTTTTTCGACAGAAGTGTAAGGGAAAATTTGGCTTATCCTGATGTTCTGCTGAACAATTCCACACTTAAACTTGCAAAATATTTTAACGTTGATGATTTGGTTAAAAGAAAATATAACTTCTTGGCAAGTGAAGATTCTGCCAATTCTTTCAAAAACAATTTTTCTGGTGGAGAAAAAAGAAGATTCAATCTTGTTAGGTGTCTTTCCAAAGAGGCTGAGGTCTACATCTTGGACGAACCTACAAACGATCTTGACGCAAAAAATGTTTCAAAACTTATCAAATTTTTGAACAAACTGAAAGACAAAGCAATTGTTGTTGTGATTTCTCATGACGAGAGAATTATTAATATTTCCAAAAATAGAATCAGATTGAAAAACAAAATGAAAAAAGACAAACAGACAAGTTTGTAAGCAAAAATCGGAGATGTCAAATTTTTCAATATCAAAGAAAAAAAGGACTCCATATGAAAATGAGTCCTCTTTTTGTTGGGCAACATAAAGTTGCTTAAGTTTTCTTGTTTTGAGAAGTTTTTTATATTGTTCTTTCGCCAGTTATACCTTCTTTGAAACCACAAGGTGAGGTGCACACATAATCTCCAAATGTGCAACGAGATGATTTTTTTGCATATGGTTTCAACTCTTCTGCACCTGGATGTCCTGTTTTTTCAAGTTCGTTATAAACTTCCATAATTGTTTCAGTTGTTTGCCTGTTGATTTCAAGTTGGGCGTATGTACATTTTCTTTCTTTTGCCTTGAGAATCAAGTTTTCAAGATTTCCTTGTTCAACAATTTCAACAAGCAGTCCTTGTGGGAAACTGTCTGCAAGAGATTCGCAATCTTTACACCAAGAAAGAGCGAGTGTTTTGTTTTCTTTTATGATTGGTGGAATGAAATATTCTGCTTGTGGAAGCAATCTGAAGTTATATGACAAAGTTCTGTGTCTGTGTGCTTGTGCAAGTTGGGCAAATGATCCTTTGTACGAAATTTGGTAAACATCTCCATATTGTTTGATGATTGGGCGATCGGTTCTGTGGTCAATGAGAGACAAACTTCTGCCTTTGGCATCAAAAAGGTCTTTGTCAAGATATGGAAGTGTTTCAAAAGCATTTGCAAGGTTTTGAAGTTCTTCTGCATATTTCTTGTAGAAAGGATGAGTTTCTTCAGTTTCAATTCTCTTGATTTCTTTTTTAATCAATGAATACAAAATATTGAATTGTCTGTATGAAGTCGTGTATGCCATTGTTGTTGGGGTGAAAACTGAAGTTAAGTATCTTGCATTTTCTTGTGCCAATTTTGTTATTTTTTGGTCTGTGAAATAGTTTGGATAAGCTGATTGATATTTTTTTGCAATTTCTTGTTTGAAAATTTCTAACCATTTGTCGTAAAGCACTTTTTGGTCTTCTGGAACATCTTGCATAACTTTGTAACGTGCAGATTTTTCGCTTGTTGTGTACATCTTTTCATTGTTCAATGTCATGGCAATGATTTTTGGAATTCCAATCAATTCCAAAGTGAATTCTCCATGGTCATAAGGACTGTGATGTCCACTTCCTTTCGTCAAACCAATTCTTCTTTCGGTCTTTTCTTCTGGTTCACTGAAGAGTTTTTCTGTTGTGTCAGGCAAATAGCAGATTCCCGCAGTCAATCCGCCAAGTTTGTCAAGTTCTTCTTTTGGTGCTTTGTAGCCGATTTTTGTTGATGCAATTACGTTAACTTTGATTTCCATATCCTTCTCCTTTTCTTTTGCTTAAAATATATCACACGAAAATCTAAAAATCAAGACTTATTTCTGTTTTTTTTGGTTCTTCTATTCTTAAAAAATTCTGTCAAAAGCCTTGAACATTCCTTTTCGTTTTCAGTGTCTTGCATAAATTCAGTTTTGTGGTTAAGGCGGTTGCTGGTCAAAATTTTTTCAAACAAACCATCTTCTGATGTTTTGTCTTTTGCACCGTAGACAACTTTTTCTATGCGAGCGTTGGTTATTGCGCCAGCGCACATTGGGCATGGTTCAAGTGTGACATACATTGTGCAGTTTTCAAGACGCCAATCATGCAATTTTTTGCAAGCCTTTGAAATTGCAATCATCTCTGCGTGCATTAGAGAATTTTTCTTTTTTTCTCTTTGGTTATGTCCTTTTGCAATGATTTTTCCGTCTTTGACTATCACTGCTCCAATTGGGACTTCTTCTTTTTTCAAGGCAATCTTTGCTTCTTTGATTGCTGTTCCCATAAAATTTTCCATAATTTGATTTTATCAATAAATTTGTGGTTTGTCTAGCAGAATTGTTTGTTTTTTTGTTTTTAGTGTGTTATTATTTGTGATATGGAAAACACGAAAGAACTTAGAAAACAATTTGAAAAAAGAAATTTCTACACCACCAAAGACTCTGGGAAGGTGTTTCTTTATGCGCTTCTTTTGCCATTTGCAATTGCTTTTGTCTTTACCTATGTAAGTTATGCAATCATGGTGGGGACAGGGGTTTCATTCGAAGGGCAAGATATGAGCGAAGTTATGTATGGACAACTTTGGTTTCTCATTTTGTCCATGCTTCTGACTGAGATAGTTTTCATTTGTTTATTTTTCTGCTATAACAAGACAAATCGAATCAAAAACAGTGCCTGCAACATTTCGTTTAAGAAGGCGAATGTTTGGACTTGTTTGCTTTCAGCAGTTGTTGGAATTGTCAGTGTTATCGGTTTTATTTGGTTGATTGAAGGCTGCTTTGGTGCAATGTTTACGGCTATGGGAATTGAAACAAGTTCGGTTTCTCTTCCACTTGACAACGTTGGCTGGTATTTTCTCAATCTTTTGATTTTGGCAGTCGTTCCTGCAATTTGTGAAGAGTTGATTTTCAGAGGCATGATCTTCCAGGGACTTAAAGAAAGATTTTCAAAGGTTGGAAGTGTGCTTTTGAGTGCATTGCTCTTTGCTTTGATGCATCAAAACATTGTGCAACTCATCTATCCATTCATTTTGGGTTGTGTGCTTGCTGTTGTTATGGACAGAACAAACAATTTGCTCTATCCGATGATTATTCACTTCTTTAACAATTTCACAACAATCACAATAAGTTTCCTATCAAACATCAATGCAATTGATTTGTCTTTCAACATAACTTGGTGGTTTGTTTTGCTTGCAATTTTCTTGGCAGGACTTACTTGCGTTGTCTTCTGGCTTTTGGACAAATATTATTTGAGAAAGCACAAGATTGTTCAAGTGGAAAAAACAGGAGAAGTGACTCAAACACCAGCACTCAGTGTTGGAAAACTTCCTTTGACAATTTTGTGTGGAATTGTTTTTGCAGTCATTGTCATTGTCTTAAATCTAGTGTGATTTTGGTCATTCATTGAAAATTTTGAAGTTATTTCAATGTTATAAATATAAGGTTTAGAGAGTATATTAATTTTGGAGAAACTATGGTTGAAAACAGGAAAATTGATAAAGTAAATTTTTATACTAATCTAATTTATTTTATTGTCGTTGTAGGGTTTGTTGTCATCAGAATTTTGTGTTCTGTTTTTGCTTCTCAAATTGGTGTTTATGGTTCTTATATTATCAGCATCGTAACACAAGTTGGCTTACTTTTTTTGTTGCCATTTTTGTTGTTTAAATGGCTCAACAAGGCAAAAACAAAAGAAACTTTCAAATTTTTCAGTTACAAAAAGATATCTTTCAAATCTGTGCTTGTTGCCATTGCGCTTGGGGTCATTGTTTTCTTTTTGAATGTGTATGTGTCAAGTTTCTTCAATTCGCTGATTCAACTTTTTGGATATAAACCATCAACGTCAACCACTTCTTTGCCAGCGACTTGGTGGGTTTTCCTGTTGAATCTTCTTTGCACTGCAATCTTGCCAGCAATCTGTGAAGAAACTTTGCATCGTGGAATGCTTTTGAAAGGGAATTCAAACCTTGGAATGAAAAAGAGCATTATCATTTCTGGAGTGCTGTTTGGTCTTTTGCATTTGAACATTGAGCAATTTTTCTATGCAACAATAATCGGTTTGTTTTTGGGATATATTTGTTGGTGCACAAGTTCAATTTATCCATGCATCATTGTCCATTTCATGAACAACGCAATAAGTGTCTTTCTTTCATTTGCCAGAGCAAAGGGCTGGGCGATTGGCACTCTATTCTCATATATCTCAGAATTTTTGACTGCAAATTCTGTGCTTGGTTTGGTTATGTTTATCCTTTTCCTCTGTCTGCTCGTTATGCTTGCGATCGAGGCGACAAAATTTTTGATTAAGGATTCGTTTAATTACAATTTTGTTGCAAAACAAAAACAACTTACATCAATGTTCATTCGTCAGGCATACTTCAATGATGTTGAAAACATCAAAAATCAACAACCAACAAACGTGAAGGATGTTGACTATGCAGGAAGACATGTCGTCTATATTGATTTGAAAGATTTTATGGATTTTGTCGATAAGAACATGAAAAACATTTTTGACGAAGTTGAAAAAATTGAAACAGAAAAACAAGAGTCACAAGATCAAACGGCGGTCAAAAGCAAAATCTTTCTCTATGGTGCGATTGCTTTGTCTGCCATTGTCACAATCATGACATTCATTTGGGGGTTGTTATGATGACGATTAACATTGTTTGTGTGGGAAACTTGAAAGAAAAGTTTTCCAAAGAACATCAGGAAGAATATTGCAAAAGACTTTCTGCTTTCTGCAAGTTGAATATCATTGAAGTCAAAGAACAGAATCAACTTTCAAACCCTGAGATGATTTTGGAAAAAGAAGGGGAAGAGATTTTGAAAAAACTCAAAGGGTATTCCATTCTGTGTGACATAAACAGCACCGAAATTGGCAGTGAAAAATTTGCAAAGAAGTTGAAAGAACTTTCTTTGAAAACATCTACGCTCAGTTTTGTGATTGGTGGTTCTTATGGTGTCAGCCAGAGTGTCAGGGACAGGTGTGACGAAAGAATTTCTTTCTCTCCAATGACATTTCCCCACAATCTGTTCAGAATTATGCTTTTGGAACAAATCTATCGTGGTTTTATGATTGAAAGTGGGAAAAGTTACCATAAGTGATACATAATAAAATGGAGAATTATTGTTTGATTTAAAAATATTTTGCAAAGTAAAGTCAAAATGCTTGCAATTTATTTTTTTTTGTGCTATACTGCCAAAGTCATTGGACAAATTAACACTCAAAGGGCATTTCAAAATCCGTTGCCTGAACGCTTGTGAACAATCGTAATTTTTATTTTTTTTGAATCCGTTCACTTGCAAAAAAATGGTCTCATTTTTGGGTTGATTTTGGGAGTTAAAACTTTGGGGAAGACAAAAAACAAGGAGGGAAAATTTATGTCAGTTATTTCAATGAAACAACTTTTGGAAGCTGGTGTTCATTTTGGTCACCAATCCAGAAAGTGGAATCCAAAGATGAAAGAATACATTTTTACCGCTAGAAATGACATTCATATCATCAATTTGGAAGTGACATCAGAACAAGTTGACAAGGCTTACAGTTTTGTTCGTGATGTTGTTGCAAGCGGAAAAAGCGTTCTTTTTGTTGGAACAAAGAAACAAGCTCAAGAAGCAATCAAAGAAGAAGCCGAAAGATGTGGAATGTTCTACATCAACACTCGTTGGCTTGGGGGAACTTTAACAAATTTCAAGACAATCAGAAACAGAATTGAGAGACTCAACAAACTCAATCAAATGGAAAAAGTTGGAGAATTTGAACTTCTTCCAAAGAAAGAAGTTACTCTTCTCAAACAAGAAAGAGACAAACTTGAAAAGAACCTTGGCGGAATTAAGGATATGAGAGAACTTCCTGGAGTTTTGTTTGTTGTTGACCCAACAAATGAAAAAATCTGTGTTCATGAAGCAAACATTTTGAACATTCCTGTTGTAAGTTTGGTTGACACAAACTGCGATCCATCAGGTGTTGATGTTGTTATCCCAGGAAACGACGATGCAATTCGTTCAGTCAAACTCATTGCTGGCGCAATCGCTGATGCTGTTATCGAAGCAAGAGAAGGCGTTTCAATGAAGAAGGACGACGAAGAAAATGCTGAAGAAGAAGTTGACCTTGAAAGTTTGCTCGAACAAGCAAAACCAAGTGTTGCTGATGCAGAAGCAGGAGAAGAAGTTAAGAAACCTGCAAGAAAACCAAAGAAAAAAGCTCCTGTAAAGAAAGAAAAGACAGAAGAAAAATCAGAAAAAACTGAAACAGAAGCTAAAACTGAAGAAACAGTTTCTGAATAAAATTTTATTTTTGAAAGGAGATTATGATTATGAGTTTTACTGCACAAGATGTTGCCCGTCTTAGAGCACAAACAGGCGTTGGCATGATGGAATGCAAAAAAGCACTTACAGATGCAAATGGAGATTTTGAAAAGGCTATTGTTCTTTTGAGAGAAAGAGGACTTAAGGCTGTTGACAAAAAACAAGGAAGAATTGCTTCTGAAGGTTTGGTTGCTTCTTACATTCACATGGGCGGAAGAATTGGTGTTTTGGTTGAAGTTAACTGTGAAACAGACTTCGTTGCAAAGAGCGACGATTTCCAAACATTGGTTAAAGACATTGCAATGCATATTGCAGCTGCAAATCCTAAGTATGTTGCGGAAGCTGATGTTGATCCAACCGAACTTGAAAAAGAAAAAGAAATTTTGAGAGCACAAGCAAAGAACGAGGGAAAACCTGAAGCAATCATTGAAAAAATGGTTGAAGGAAGAGTTAAGAAATTTTATGAAGATGTTTGCCTTTTGAACCAACATTTCGTAAAAAATCCTGACCTTACAATCAAAGACCTTTTGACTGAAGCAACCCTTAAGATTGGAGAAAAAATTTCTATTCGTAGATTCAAACGCTATGAACTTGGCGAAGGAATGGAAAAGAGAAACGACAACTTGGCTGAAGAAGTTGCAAAACAAATGGCAGGAAAATAATTTCAAAGACGTCAAAAATTTGGCGTCTTTTTTGTTTCAACAATCAAAAATTTGATTCTTTTTTGGACTTTTTTTGATTATTAATGTCGAAATTTAAAAATTTTTATATTGACAAAACATGGTTTACGGTTTATAATGTCATCAAGGAGATGATTTGATGAGCAGAGAAGATTTTTTTCAAAAAGTTTACAAATATTTTGCTTTGTCAAAAGAAGAAACGGAAAAAATGCTTCAAGAAAAGTTCAAAAAATCTATTGACCAAAGTCGCTTGTTGGTGATGTTAAACACGGTTTTTCCGTATCTTGACGCATTTGTTGATCAAGTCGATGAAAAATTAAAAAGAAAAGTTGGACACGTTTTTCTTTCAAAACTGGATTATTCTCAGTTTTCAGATAAAGAAAGTTTGTCAGAAATGAGGGAACGACTTGATAATTTGTTCAGACAAACCTCTTCAAGAAAAATAAACACATACAAAATTTTGTATTGTTCTGTTTTGACTGATGGGAACCTGAAAAAAGATGCCGAAACATCTTTAAAGGCATATGATGTTAATCGTGATTTCAGATATATCTATAGTGCTCTGGTCAAAACGCTAAATTTGACCGATCAAGAAGCTGTTGAAATTTTTGAAAAGTGTTCATCATTAATTGCAAAGGGGTATGCATATAAATTTTCACAAATTTTTGACAAACTTCAAGGGTTGATGGTTTATGAAAGAAACAAAGCATACAGAGTGTTCAGAAAACATGAGGTTGTTGACATTTTGAAAATTAATCCTTCACTGTTTGTCACATCAACTGACAGGATACAAGATGCTTTTGATTATTTACAAAGCAAAATGATGCCAAAATTGGAGAAAAGTTATGCCATGATTTCCGCAAAAAATCCAAATTTATCTTTTTTGGAATACAGGACGATCATGGTAAGAAAGTGGTTGAAGAACAATTCATCATTGCTTACAATCAATTCTTCAACAATGTTTAAAAAAGAAAACTATTTGGTTGACGTGGTTTCGGATTTCACTTCAAACTCGTATGCATATCAATTTAAGGCATATTTTGAAGAGCCGATCAATCTTGCCATATTAAATCAAATTCCATTTGACAAGATTGTCAGAAATGCAACCAAAAACATTAGATCTCTTGAAATCATAAGCAAAAAATCAAAGACCGATATTGCAAAATATCTTGCATCAAACCCGTATATGATTGGAATGAATTCTTCGCAATTTTCAATTCTTTTGAAGGAGATTGAAAGGTTGGACGCAGAATTTCCAGATGAAAAATATTTTGATAAGTTTTTTGAGTTTGGAAAAACTCTGTTTGCAAGCAATATTGATTTCAGCGTCAAGAAAATCATAGAAAAATTGACAAACACTGCTGTTATGCAAGATATAGAGGTGGAGAGTATGTCTGACAAAGATTGTTTGCATAAGTTTGTGGAAATTTTCTTTGATGGAAATTTTGAAATTGAATCTAAGATTGAAGATTTGATTAAGGCAAAAGAAAGAAGAACACTTAATGGCGAAAAGTCCTTAAGACATTCAATCAGAACAGTTGGCCAAAACATAAGATATATGCCAAAAATTTTGAAAAACGAAAGTGTGTCAAAGAAATCAAAGAAAGATTTTGTTCTGTCTCTTGCAAATGATGTTAAACAGCTTCACGAAAGAAGATTTTTGATTGAAGGCAAAGACATACATGATGTCACTGTTGCAGAAATAGAAACGAGCGAACAAATTGAAGATGCTCTCAACCTCCTAAGAAGTACCTATGAACAAAGAAGATTTAATCTTGGGAAAAAATATTCCAATGTTGATCAACTTTTTGAAAAAACAATGGACTATTTGAGTTCTTGTTTTGATGACAAGGAGGCAATTACTGATTTGTTTAGATCTGAAATTGTCAAAACTTATGATGAAGTAATCAGAACAACTTTTGATATAAGACAAAACAAACAACCACAACTGTTTGGAGAAAGTTTGGTTGTTGAAAATGTTGGTGATTTGGTTTCTCCATTAAGAAAACTCAATGAAGAAGTCAACAAACTAGATTTTGGGCAAGACACAACATTATTCACTTTTGAAAGATAAAAACGACTGTATGGTCGTTTTTTTGTTTACAATTATATTCTTTTGGTAATGAGATAAAATAATTTGCAAAATTTTTTTGATTAGGTTATAATGCTTGTGTGAAGAAAATGTTTCACATTTTATTTGCTACGCAAAATGCTCACTGAAGTTCGCACTTCACACAAGCATTGAAACGACGTCGCACTCACTTTTGCAAGCAAGTTCGTGCTTCTAGTTATAACGGAAGAAAATGTTTCACATTTTATTTGCTACGCAAAATGCTCACTGAAGTTCGCACTTCACACAAGCATTGAAACGACGTCGCACTCACTTTTGCAAGCAAGTTCGTGCTTCTAGTTATAACGGAAAGAAATGTTCATTTGGTCAAGTATTTTTTGTTTATTTGTAGGCAGATTGAATTGGAATTTGACCCTTGTGAGTGCATAAATTGTAATGCTTTTGTGGTTGCAAAAATTGAAACAAATTAAAGGAGAATTTATGAACGAAATGGTTGATGAAATTTTTTCAAACTGCAAGGAAGATTTGGAAAAAGCATATTTACACCAACAAAATGAATATCTTGTTATTAGAGCAGGAAGAGCCAATCCACATATTTTGGATAAAGTTATGGTAGAATATTATGGGGTGCCAACCCCTATTGTTCAAATGGGAACGGTTACTGTTTCAGAAGCAAGAATTTTGAATATCAATGTTTGGGACGCTTCTCAAATTAAAAATGTTGAAAAGGCAATTTCTCAATCTGACATCGGCATAACTCCAACTGATGATGGAAAGACGATTCGTCTCGTTTTCCCTATGCTTACGGAAGAAAGACGTAAAGAAATTGTTAAGAATGTCAAGAAAATTTGTGAAGAGACAAAGGTTGCAATGAGAAATGTTCGTCGTGATGCCCTCGACATGTTGAAAAGCATGAAAAAAGATGGAGAACTTTCAGAAGACGAATATGCATCAAGTGAAAAAGAAGTTCAAAAACTTATTGATAAATACACAGATATGGCTGACAAACTTGCAGAAGACAAAGAAGAAGAGGTCATGAAAGTCTAGGCAAAAGAACGATACTGAAATTTAAGGGTAAATATGTTTAAAAAAAAGAAATTGTCTCAAAATATTCCAACACACATTGCTTTTATTATGGACGGAAACAGACGCTGGGCTGTCAGACGTGGGCTGAACAAAATGATGGGACATAAGCAGGGTGGTGTTGCACTCAAAAACATTATCAATGCAATAAATGATATCAAAGAGATCAAATATGCTTCATTTTTTGGTTTTTCAACTGAAAATTGGAACAGAGAGAAAAAAGAGATTGATTATATTTTTGAAGTTGCTTACAATCTTGTTGAGGAAAATAGAGGCAATTTTGAAGATAAGAACATCAAATTTGTCGCAATGGGCGATTTGTCGAGATTTCCTGACAAGTTGAAAAATGTTTTGATTGAAGTCATGGAAAAAACAAAAAACAACACCGGACTTGTTGTCAATCTTGCTATGAACTATGGTGGCAGAGATGATATTGTTCATGCGGTGAACAGTCTAATTGAAAAGGGAGAGAAGAAAATTACGGTTGAGAATTTGAAAGAAAATCTTTATTCTGCTCCTTCACCAGACATTGATCTCCTCATCAGAACAAGTGGAGAGATGAGAGTTTCAAATTTTATGCTGTTTCAGATGGCATACAGTGAACTCTATTTCACAAAAACATTTTGGCCAGACTTTGATGAGAAAGAATTGTATAAAGCACTTGAAGAATTTTCAAAAAGAAACAGAAGATTTGGAGGAAAATAATGAAAAAACGAGTTTACACATCAATTGCAATTGTTATAGTTTTGGCACTTTTGTTTGTGTTAAAAATTTATGTGAGTGACTACTTTTTTGATGCCTTCTTTGCAATAATAGCCTGCATTGCAAGTTATGAGATGTCAAAACTGTTAAGCAAAACTGGACTTTATAATTATCAAGCCTTGGCTATATTTTTCCCATTATTTCTGCTTGCAGCAAATTTGGTTGGGGTTTTCTATGCTGGTGCAACGGAGAACTTTTTCTGGGTTCTTTACACACTTTTGATTGATGTTGGTCTTATGCTTGTTGTGTCACTTCTTGCATTTTTGGTTGGGCTTTGCAGAAAGAAAAAACTTCTGAATGAAATGTCTATAAGAAATGTCACCAACATGTCAGTTAAAAAATTTGCATTCAAAAAAGCACTCAACACACTCATAACTTTTGTTTATCCTGCATTTTTGTTCTTGCTTTTCATTTTCTTGAATCATTTTATGGACATGCCTTTGTCTAGACTTGAGGACATCACTTCAAATGTTTCATTGTTTGTTTTGGTTACTGCAATAACAATCCCTATGTTTACAGACACTTTTGCAATGCTCACTGGTTCTGTCATTGGTGGAAAGAAAATGTGTCCAAAAGTAAGTCCAGGAAAAACCATTTCAGGCGCTGTGGGCGGCGTTTTGTGGACAGTTCTTTTTGGTGCTTGCGTTTATCTTATTTTTGGTTGTGTTGAATCTTTTGCTCCATTTATGGAAATCTTTCCAATATGGGCATACCTAATCATCGTGCTTGTTGGCTCTGTTGTCGCTCAATGCGGAGATTTGTTTGAATCCGTAATCAAAAGAAGAGCAGGTGTCAAGGACAGTGGAAAATTTTTGCCTGGACAAGGCGGAATTTTGGACAGAATTGACTCTTACATCTTCATGGCACCTTATATCTTGATTGCTTTTTGGATTTTTGCCATCTAAACAAAAGACCTACATTGACTTTAATTTAAGGATTTTAAGATGATTTTTTGGTACATTGTTCTTGCCATTGTGATTTTGCTGTTTATGGTGCTTATCCATGAATTTGGTCACTATGTGGTTGGCAAAATTCTCAAGTTTAAGATAACAGAATTTTCTATTGGATTTGGTTTTCCAATTTTTACCCACATAAGCAAAAAGACAGGAGAAAAATTTTCGTTGCGTATCTTTCCGCTTGGAGGATATTGTGCTTTTGACGGAGAAGATGACGAAAAAGAATCAGAATCTCCAACTGCATTCAACAATCAAAAACCTTGGAAAAGAATTTTGGTCTTTCTTGCAGGTGTGACTGCGAATTTTATCGTTGCAATCATATTCTCTTGGGTTTTGCTGTGCACAATAGGTTATGACGTTCCACAAATTGCAAGATTTGATCAAACAACTTATGTCAATCCATATGAAGAGGGTGATGTCATAAGAAAAATTGATGGCAAAACAATTGACTTTGCCTTTGGAGAAAATTTTGTCACACTTGTCAATGAACAAAAGGCTATGGCTCAGGATTTTTATAAAGAAAATGGTCTTGATGGAAAGAAATATTCTTTCACAATGACGGTATCTCGTGATGGAGATTTGGTCGATTTGACAATTGTGGTTTATCCTGTCATGGCTCAGGATTCTGCAGGGAAAGATTATATCAACTGCCTTATTGGTCTTGAATCTTCTGAAGGGGAAGAACCTTGCACAGTTGCTTATGTCTATGATGCTTGGTCGGGATTTTGTCGTTCATTTGAAATGGCATTTGGATTTGCTTGGGTTGTTTTGAAGAGTTTGTGGATGCTCATTACTTTCCAAATTCCAATCACTGAAATGGGTGGAACAATTGCAACAATCTCAACAATTGCAACTTTTGCTTCTGAAAGTTTGTCATATCTTTTGATTTTCATTCCGCTTATTGCGGCAAACTTGGCTGTTTTCAACTTGTTGCCGTTTCCAGCGCTTGATGGTTCTCATGTTCTGTTCACACTAATTGAATGGATAAGAGGAAAACCAATCAATCGCAAGGTGGAAAACATGATACACTTTGTCGGTATATGTATTCTTTTCGCATTTGTCATAATTGTGGATATCTTGCATTTTGTTCTTTAAAGTCTGACCTTGTCAGGCTTTTTTCATGCATGGGAGTTTTTTTGTGCTTGACAAAAATTTGTTTATATTCTAGAATGATTATGTTATGAATTTTCAACAAGAGTTTAATGCTGAATTTGGAGATAAATATGAAAATCTTCAACTGAAAGATGTTGTTGTGAAGAAGCGTGAAGGAATTTGCACGATAACTTTTTTATACCCGTCAACAGCAAAAGAACTTACAGACTTGGATAAGAGAGACATAACAAATTGGCTTAACCAAAATTTGAATTTTGAAAAAATGCAACTCAAAGTCAAGTTTATGAGAGTCTTCCTTGAAGAAAGGTTGATCAGAAAAGCTATTCAGAACTATTTTGAGAGCAAATATAAACTTATCATAAATTATGTGAATGATGACAATGTGTCAATCAGAATCACAGAGATTGATGTTCTCATTGACATCGAATTGAGTTCAAGAATGGTTGAGTTTTTCGGCGAACATAAGATAACTCAAGAACTTGCAAAATTTTTGAAGGATAATTTTTTGGTGGAGTTTGTTATCAACCTGATTGAAAATCCAAACCTTATTGATGAAGTTGACATTGAAAATGTCGAAATGAAAACAAGATACAGAGTGGCACAGAGATATAATGTTGAAATCATCAAAGATGTGATTGGAAGTGGAACCACTCCAAAACCAGAATATCTTTCATTTATCACTTCACCAAAAAATTCAGTGATTGTTGCTGGCTACATCAAAAAAATTGAGCGAAAAGAATTTATCAGAAAAACTGGCAAACATGCTGGCGAACCAAAGGCATATTACAATTTCCAAATTGCTGATGGCAAAGGAAGAATGGATTGCATTTATTTTTGTCCAAGGAAAAACGAAAAAGACATGGACGCACTTGAAGAGTTTATGTATGTCTTGGTTCATGGAGATGTCAAATTCAATCAAATGAACAAACTTTGTCTTTATATTGACAAACTTGCACTGGCAACTGAAGTCCAAAAGAAAGAAGAAACGATAAAGGAAGAATACAAGCATGAGGGACCAGTTGTTCAAATTGAAAAACTTACTGCAATGGAACAGGATACAATGTTTGAACATGTGGACAAATACAACAAAAAGATTATTGGCAGAACGATTGTTGTTTTTGACATTGAAACCACAGGACTTGATCCAGCAACTGACCAAATCATTGAACTTGGTGCGGTTAAGATTGAGAATGGAAACATCATTGAAAAATTTTCCACTTTTGTCAAACCAACAAAAAAACTTTCATATGAGGTTGTCAACTTGACGGGGATAACTGATGAAATGTTGGAAGATGCTCCACCGGTTGATTTGGTGATTAAAGATTTTTATGAATTTTCAAAGGGTTGTGTGCTTTGTGGACACAACATAATTGGCTTTGACATCAAATTCATTCGCAGAGAAGGCGAGAATGTTGGACTTGTCTTTGACAACGAACTCATCGACACAATGAATGAAGCAAGAGTTGCAAGGCTTAAAATTTCAAGGTTTAATCTTGGAACAGTTGTTAAGGCTTTGGGACTTACTTTGGAAGGCGCACACAGGGCTTGGAATGATGCTTTTGCAACTGCGCAAGTTCTTTTGAAACTTAATGAAGTTTAAAAATGATTATTTTTCTGTTATTTTGATTTAATCGATTTAAAAATTCTTAAATTTATGTAAAATTGTCTTGCATTTTATGTTTTTTTAGGTTATAATATTTATATCTTGACAAGGAGTGGGCAAATTTTTGCTCACTCTTTGTGTTAAGTAGACAATTTTGGAGGTTTAAATGGCAAAAGTTAAACAAATTTGCGAAGAGAAGCTCAGACCTGTTATTGAAGAAATGGGTTATGAACTTGTTGAAGTGAGTTACGAAAAAGAAAATGGGGGAATGTCTTTGATTTTCACAATTGACAAAGACGGCGGAGTCACTGTTGATGATTGTGAAATTGTAAACAAAAAAATCGACCCTATTCTTGATGAAATGAATCCAACAGATGACAAACCATACACTTTGGTTGTGAGCTCACCAGGTCTTGACAGACCACTCAAAACTGACAGAGATTTATCCAGAAACATTGGAAATGAAGTTGATGTGACTTTGTTTGCAAAATTTGATGGAAAGAAATTGTTTACCGGAGTTTTGGAAAGTTTTGATGAAAAATCTGTCACTATCAAAACTGATAAGGAAAGAATCAATTTAGACCGAGATAAAATTGCATCAATCAAACTTGTTATTAAATTTTAAGGAGAAACATAAAAATGGTAAATAAAGATTTTTTCAAGGCCCTTGATGACCTTGAAGCAGAGAAGAAAATTGACAAAGAGGTTTTCATTCAAACTTTGGAAACTGCATTGACTTCTGCCTATAAGAAGATGTATGGCGAGGCAAAATCTGCAATGGTTAAACTTTATCCAGAAAGAAACACCATCAGAATTTTCTCATACAAAACTGTTGTTGCCGAAGTTGAAGATCCTGACAAAGAAATCTCTTTGGAGGAGGCAAGACAACAAAAGAAGTCATACAAAGTTGGTGACATTGTTGCAGTTGAAGAATCAACAAAAGATTTTGGAAGAATTGCTGCGCAAACTGCAAAACAGGTTGTTATGCAAAAACTCAAAGAAATGGAAAAACAAAAAGCCATAGACGAATTGTCAGAAAAAGAAGATGAACTTTTGACCACAATTGTTAAGAGAGTTGATGATGAAAATGTTTATGTTCAAATTGCTGGAACAAACACAGAAGGCGTCATGATGAAAAACGACCAAATCCCTGGTGACAAGTTTAATGTTGGCGACAGGGTTAAGGTTTATGTAAAGAAAATCAGAGATTCTTTCAAAGGTCCACAAATTCAAGTTTCGAGAAGCAACATTGGATTTGTTAGAAAATTGTTCGAATTGGAAGTCCCTGAAATTGCCAGCGGGGAAGTTAAGATCAAAAACATTGCTCGTGATCCAGGAAACAGAGCAAAGGTTGCTGTTTACTCTGACAGACCAAATGTTGATGCTATTGGTGCTTGCGTTGGAAACAGGGGAAACAGAATCAACACAATTGTGAACGAACTTAATGGTGAAAAGATTGACCTTGTGGAATATTCTGACGATCCACTTGAATATATTGCAAGAGCACTTTCACCAGCAAAAGTTCTTTCTGTTGAAACCAATGACAGTTTGAATATGTCACAAGTTATTGTTCCAGATGACAAATTGTCACTTGCCATTGGAAAACAAGGACAAAATGTCAGACTTGCTGCAAAACTTACTGGCTGGAAAATTGATGTTAAACCCGAAAGTTACATCAAACCAAAGACCGATGTTGACAACACAGATGTTGACTATGAACTTACAGAACTTTCTGATGACAGTTCTTTTGACATGAGCGACTTGGAAGAACTTGAACCAATTGAAAACGAATTTGACGAAATTCAAGATTTGGACGATAAAGAATAAAGTGAGGGTTTGTTTATGCAAAATAAACCAAAAGAAAAAATCAGAATGTGCATTGTTTGTCGTGGTCAAAGCGACAAACGAACACTTCTTCGAATTGTCAAAAATAAAGAAGGACAGATCTTTGTTGACAAAACTGGAAAAGCAAATGGAAGAGGCGCATATGTCTGCAAATCAAAGGAATGTTTTGAAAAGCTTTGCAGGCAAAAATCACTGAATAGAGCCTTCAAATGTGAAGTTCCTCAGAGTGTTTATCAAATGATTGGAGAAGAGATTGAACAAAATTAGCGGATTGATTAACATAGCAAGAAAGGCAGGTTATGTCATTATTGGACAAGATGACTTGTTTGGATATGCAAAAAAACTCTACTTGATTTTGATGGACAAAAATGCAGGAAATTCACTTTCCCGAGAAATGAATTATTTCTCAAAAAAGAAGGGTGTCCCGCTTTTTCAGATTGATGATTTGGGAAAACTTGTTTCAATTGAAAATTGCAAAGTTTTGGGAGTTAAAAACAAAGCAATAAGCGAAAATATTATCGAATGTTTGTTAAAAGGAGAATAACAATTTGGCATCACAACAATTAAACGCACTTAAAACAATAAACAACATACAAAGAGATGGCTCTTTGCAGAATTTATTATTGTCAATTAAACAAGCAAAGGTGGATATTGACGCTTTTTCCAAATCCATTCAAGAACGAAAAACAAAACTTCAGGCAGAGCAACAAGCGAAACAGAGAGAAGAGGAAAAGAAAAAAGCAGAACTTGAAAAGGCTGAAAAGGCAAAGGAAACTGAACCTTTGAAGTCAGATTCAGAAAAAGTAGAAATTGCTCAAAAAGCAGAAGTGAAACCTAAAGAATCAAAGAAAGAAGAGCACAAGATTTTTTCTCAAGGCAACAACCAAAACAATAATTTTCGTAAGTTTGACGGACAAAATAATAATAACCGTTTTCAAAGAAATGGCAACAATTTCAACAATGCTGGAAATCAACAAGGGAGATTTCAGCAAAAAGGGAATTTTGGTGGAAACAACTTCAACAGAAATGGCAATGCTTCATTCAATAGAAACGCACAGGGACAGGGCGGACAAAACCGTCCTAAAAACAATTCTTTTGTGTCTACCAGAGCAAACAATTTCAAATCCTTTGCTCCAACACCAACTGAAAGCAGTGCTGTATTGGCTCAACCAGAACGTAATTTTGGAAACAAAAACAAACAAAGAAGAAATGTTGATGAAAGCAAGAGAATAAGTGCAAAGCAAAGAGCAAACCTTTCAAAACAAAACAACATTTTGGTTATGGATGATGAAGGTTTTGAAGAAACAACAATGGGCTCAAGAAAACTCATCAAAAAGAAGAAAGAGGTTGCCACTGTTGTTGCTCCAACAATTACACATGCGGTTTTGAACTCAAGAGAAGTTACTGTCAAAGAGTTAAGCGAAAAAATTGGAAAGCCAGTTGCTGAAATTGTCAAGAAATTGATGCTTCTTGGCATTATGGCAACAATAAACAGCACCATAGATTTTGACACTTGTGAACTTGTTGCTGGAGAACTCGGTGTGACACTGGAACTTAAACTTGACAAGACATACGAGGAAAAGCTTTTGGACGCTTCAAAAGAAGAAGACGACAAAGATTTGGTTAAAAGACCTCCAGTTGTCACAGTTATGGGCCACGTTGATCACGGCAAGACTTCGCTTTTGGACGCATTAAGAAAGACGAATGTGGTGCTTGGAGAGGCCGGAGGGATTACACAAAAAATTGGTGCTTATCAAATTTCTTTCAATGGCGAAAAAATCACTTTCATTGACACACCTGGGCATGCTGCGTTCACTGCAATGCGTGCAAGAGGAGCAGAAGTGACCGATATTGCCATTCTTGTGGTTGCGGCTGATGATGGAATCATGCCTCAAACTGTTGAAGCAATCAATCACATCAAAGCGGCAAAAGTTCCAATGATTGTTGCAATAAACAAAATGGACAAACCAGAAGCAAATCCTGAAAGAGTCAAACAACAACTCGCAGAACACGACGTTTTGCCTGAAGAATGGGGAGGCGATGCAATTTGTGTTCCTATTTCTGCAAAAACTGGAATGGGGCTTGATGAACTTAAGAAAATGATTCTTCTTGTTGCTGAAATGGAAGATTTGAAAACAAATCCAAATAAAATGGCAACAGGAACGGTCATTGAAGCCGAACTTGACAAAAACAGAGGTGCTGTTGCCACAATTCTTGTTCAAAATGGTACACTGAAAGTTGGAGATTCTATCATGTCCGGAATTACATTTGGGAAGGTTAAAGCCATGTTTGATGAAAATGGGAAAAACGTTAAAAAGGCTGGACCTTCAACACCTGTGGCTGTTATGGGCTTTAATGAAGTTCCAAACTCAGGTGATGCTGTTTATGCGGTTGAAGAAAGTTTGTCAAAACAGGTTATCAACGAAAGAATCAACAAGATTAAGCAAGAAAGAGCAAAACATACTTCTGGTGTCAGCGCAGATGACTTTATGTCAAGAATTCATGAAGGAAGTCTTAAGAATCTCAACATCATCATCAAGGCAGACACTCAAGGTTCTGTTGAAGCATTGAAAGCATCACTCGAAGCAATCAGAAATGATGAAGTGAAAGTTGTTTGTTTGCATAGTGCAGCAGGTGCGATCACAGAAAGCGATGTTATTCTTGCACAAACCACTGGTGCAACCATTGTGGCCTTCAACATCAAAACGTCGAGCAAAATTGCTCAAATGGCAGACAGTTTGAAAGTGTCTGTGATTGAGTCAAAGATCATCTATGAAGTTGTTGACCAAATCACAAGACTTTCAAAGGGCATGATGGCAATCAAGTACGAAGAAAAATATGTTGGCAGTGCTGAGATCAGAGTTGTTTTCAAGTTGTCTTCTGCCGGAAAGATTGCAGGAAGTTATGTGCTTGATGGAAAAATTCAAAGAAATGGAATTGCCAAGATCAAACGTAAGAATGATATAATTGGAGAAAGCACTGTTGAATCTTTGAAGATTGTTAAAGATGAAAAGAGTGAAGTTGCAAAGGGCTTTGAATGTGGTATTAAACTTAAAGATAATATTGATTTCCAAGAAGGAGACATTTTGGAATGCTATATCAAACAAGAAGTAAAAAGAGATTAAGGGGTTTTATGCCCTTTTCTTATTATAAAGGAGAGTTGTTATGAGCAATAGAATGGAGAGAGCAAACAGTGAAATTCAAAGGTGTTTGATTGAGATTATTCAAACAAAAATGAATGATCCAAGACTTGATAAGATTGTCAGCATCACAGAAGTGAATGTGACACCAGACTTTAAGTTTTGCAAAGCGAAAGTTAGTGTTGTCAAGCCTGAGGAAGCAGGAGAAGTTGTCAAGGTTCTTCAAAAAAGTGAAGGTTACATCAAAAGAGAGCTTGCACAAATGGTTGATATGCCACAAGTTCCAAAAATCAATTTTATCGTTGACAAAAGCACATTAAATTCAATTAGAGTTGAAGAAATTTTGAGATCATTGAATATTCCAGCAGAGACAGAGGAGGGAAATTATGATGACAATAAATAGAGTTTTGGCAAAAATAAAATTGGCAAAAAGAATTGCAATTTTTGCTCATAAAAATCCAGACCCAGATGCCTATGGTGCAATGTTTGCAATGAGAGAATTTTGTCGAAACTTAAACTTAGACGCAGATATTTTTGCAATTAAAAACAAAAGGGGGTATCTTGACAACATTTTTCCACTTGAGGAAGTTAAGACAGATTTCAAAAGCGGCGATTATGATTTGGTAATAATTCTTGATATGCATTTGATTGACCGTCTAGCTCCAGAATTTGTTTCTGAAGTTGAAAAGAGCAAAAATATTATTGTCATAGATCATCATAAGATAGTTGAGGGTGAGAAGCTGCCAACAAAGAATTATTATGTTATGGAAGATTATGCTGCAACATGTGAAATTTTGACGGACTTTGCTGTCAAATGCAATTTGAAGATAACTCCAACAATTGCAACTTATCTTTACACAGGTCTGATGGGCGACACTGACAGGTTTCTACATAAGAATTTGACTAGACATGTCTTTGAAACTGCAATTTTGCTCTATGATAAGAAAGCAGAGATTCAACATGTATATGATTACTTATATAGATATAAAACTCAACAACAACTTGAAATATACAAACAGATGCTTGACAATTTGATTTATTACGAAGGAGGAAAGGCAGTTTGTTCAATCTTTACACTCAAAGATTTGAAACGCCTTGATGCAGATCAAGAAGATGTGAAGTTTTACACTAATGATTTGGTAAAAATTAAGGGAGTTGAGCTTTCAATTTTGTGTATTGAATACAAAAAAGATTATTTCAAATTCAGTTTGCGTTCGAATGGACTGAATACCGTCAATTTTTCAACAAGAATGGGCGGTGGCGGACATGTTTGTGCGTCTGCTTTTGAAACTGAAATTTCATTGAAAGAGATTAAGAAATTGATGCCGAAATGGATTAAGGGGATTATGAATGGAAAATAGCTTTGTTGGAAGAAACAAAAGTGGAATCGTGCTCATAAACAAACCAACGGGAATTTCTTCCAACAAAGTTGTCAACATTGTAAAACACACCTTAGGGGCAAAAAAATGTGGGCACTTGGGAACTTTGGACCTTGAAGGTGCTGGACTTTTGCCTGTGACAGTCAATAATGCAACAAAACTTTTTGATTATTTTCTGAACAAAACCAAGACATATGAAACGGTTTTTGTATTTGGATTTGAAACCGATACTCTTGACACATCGGGCAAAATCATTAAACAAAAAGAATGTCATGTCGAAAAACAAGATGTTGAGAAAGCAATCAAAGAAATGATTGGCAGATATGACCAAATGCCTCCAATTTATTCAGCAAAAAAGATTGATGGAAAAGTTGCATACAAAGAAGCTCGAAAGGGGCAAGTCGTTGAGTTGAAACCAAAAACTGTTGAAATTTTTGACTTTAAACTTCTTGAGCAGGTTGATGAAAATGTTTTCAAATTTTTGGTTGAGTGTTCAAGTGGGACATATATCAGAAGTCTGTGTCGAGATTTGGCGGAGAAACTGTCCACATATGGTAGTATGCAATGCATACTACGCACAAAATGTGGAATGTTTGATTTGAAAGATGCTTATTCTTTGGAAGATATTGAAAAAGGCAATTTCAAATTTATTTCATGCGAAAATATTTTTGATTACGAAAAACTTTTTCTTTCAAGTGAAGAAACTTCAAGGCTCCTAAATGGTCAAATCTTGCAAAATAAAAATAATAATGGGAGATATAAAATCTATGATAATGAAATTTTCATTGGAATTGGTGAAATTCAGAGTGAGCGGGTGAAACTTATCTTTAGATTTTAAGGAGGTCAGTATGGAAAGAGCTTTGTTTGGTCCTGCTGTAAACAGTTTGTCATTCTACGAGCAAGGACATAAATCCACAATGGAAACTGCAAAATGGTTGACAGAACAGGGGAAAGATAATTTTGAAAATGGCCTTGACTTGTTTGAATATAGTTTTGGACAAGGTTACAGAATGAAAACCGAACTTGCACAGCAGATTGGAGATGAATTCAAAAAATATGGCATTGAGATTTCACTCCATGCTCCATATTTTATCAATTTCGCAAACCCAGACCCTGTTATGTATGAAAAATCATTGGGATATATCAAAACAGGAATCAGATTTATGCATGCGTTTGGAGCCAAAAGAATGGTTTTTCATTCTGGCTCTTGTGGTAAAGAAACCAGAGATAACGCCTTGAAGCTTATGACACAAAGATTTGAAGAATTTATGCCTGAAATTGAAAAAGAACTTGGACAAGATATGTTTATTTGTCCTGAGACTATGGGCAAAACGATGCAAATTGGCACATGGAAAGAAATTATTGACCTTTGCACGATTTCCGAAAAACTTATGCCAACTTTTGATTTTGGGCATATAAACGCTTTAACTCAAGGAGCATTGAAATCAAAATCAGATTATCAAAGAATCTTTGACTATTCATTTGAAAAATTGGGGGAAGAAAGGACTAGAAATGCTCATGTTCATTTTTCAAAAATTGAGTATGGTGCAAAAGGTGAGATAAGACACTTGACTTTTGAGGATAATTTTTATGGGCCTGAATTTGAGCCTTTCTGTGACTGTTTGATTGACAATAATTTGAATTGCCATGTGATTTGTGAATCTAATGGAACTATGGCTGAGGACAGTGTTGAAATGAAAAGTGTGTATTTGACAAAAATTGGGAAAATTTAGGTGAGTGTCAAGGAGAAGTAGATGGAGAAAGAAGTAGACTTCAGCGAGAGATGTGAATTTGGAAGAAGAATAAATGACCCTAAACATAACAACTGGGAAGAAATTGATGTTCGAGACTTTAAAATCACAAGACCGATTGTTATTGTTTTGGGAGGACTTGGCACTTATGATGGCAAGAAAGCAAATGGATATTGCAAAGTTGTGGAAAGCATGCTTGGAGTTTTTGCTGATCATGCAGATATCCTCGGAGCAGTTTATGGCGACAAAATAAGCAGTGCAAGAGTCTTGCAAGGTTTGGTGAATGCTGTTGAGAATTTGTTTGTGCCTTTGATATCAAAAAATGACAAACGACTTTCTTTGACAGAGGCCTGTAGAAATATGCGTATGGTTACTCTTGTTGCACATTGTTATGGTGCCAACGTTGCAAAAGATATAGGAAAAATTTTGGCTGAAAAAATGGCAGAACTTGGTTACACAGAAACTGAGCAAGACAAAATTCTGGAGCAAATTTTTCTTGTCTCATATGCAAGTTATGTAAACAACAACGCACTAAAATTTAAGTTTTTGGACATTACATCACCTGAAGATGACATGTTGTTTGTGAATGGTTATTGGATTTGGAACAACTTACTTAAAAACACAAGTGAGATTGATTTTTCGGAAGAGGATTTGGAAAAAATAAAAGCCTTGGAGCCTGATGAATATGGTGATATTGACATATTGCCTCTTTATAAAGGAAAAGAAAGATGTTTTGTTTGCAAAAAAGAAAAAGGAATTTACTTGGCTCCAACACATTTGCACAAGAACAATTTAAATGATCATACTTTTGTGGAGATGGCAAGGGGTAAAAATTGGGAACATCATACCAACGTTTCCAGGGCAGGAGATTTTGTCTCTAGATGTCTGTCTTGTGCATTATGCCACAGTGTTTCAACATCAATGTTGAATCAGGAGACAAAAGAACTGGTTTCAATTGACATGAACAATCTGAAAGCAGAATTGGAAAATGTTGTCCGACCTTTAAACAAAGAAGGAAACGATTTTTCTGATGTTATTACTAAGCATTGAGTTTTGATTTGTCTGTAAGCAAAGTTTGATTTATGATTTAAAATTTTTAAACAAAACAGTTGTAAATTTGAATATGATATGTTAAAATAATATGTAGATTAAATTTATATAGGAGATTAATTATGGTTACAGCAGGAGATTTTAGAAAGGGAACAACTTTTGAAATGGACGGAAATGTCTACAACGTGGTAGACTTTTTGCACGTTAAGCCAGGAAAAGGTTCTCCTTTCGTTAGAGCAAAAATTAAAAATGTTATGACAGGACAAGTTCAGGAAACAACTTTCAACCCATCTGACAAATTTCAAGATGCAGTTATCGAAAAGAAAGAAATGCTTTATCTTTACAACGATGGCGACCTTTATTATTTCATGGATAATGAAACATATGAACAAATGCCATTGAACAAAGATGCTGTTGCAGATGCTTTGAATTTTGTCACCGAAAATATGCCAACAACAATGTATATGTATAAAGGTATTCCATTTGCAGTCTATCCACCAACATTTGTTGAACTTGAAGTTGTGGACACAGAACCAGGAATTCAAGGGGACACATCAAAGGCTTCTATGAAACCAGCAACTCTTTCAACAGGCTATGTAATCCGTGTTCCACTTTTTGTCAACACAGGTGACATCATCAGAGTTGACACAAGAGATGGTTCGTACATGGAAAAAGTTAAGTAATAGAAGTTCTACAGAAAAATTTTAGGAGTCTACATGAAAATCTTTTTAACAAGTGACATAGGAGCATCAAAAAAAGTTGATGGAAGAAGAGTCGTAAGTAGATTGAATAACACAAACCAATTTGCAGACAAACTTAAAGGTTCACTCAAAGGTCATATGCTTATGGTCTTTGTTGCAAGTTCTCCTTTTTATGATGGAACTGCCGCTTATGCGAATTTAACAAGAGATTCTTTGAGTCTTGATGGCATGAATTTCGACAAAATGGTAATTTTAGATGGAAATAATTTTGAGCAATGCGAAGATCTCATGAAAAAAGCTGACTTGGTTTTTTTGGCTGGCGGAGACACATTTGTCCAAATGGAAATGTTTGAAAAAATGAATCTCCGAAAACATATCAAAAAATGTAAAGGTGTCATTGTTGGACAAAGTGCTGGCGCTTTGAACTTGGCAAAAGAGGTCTACTGTTCGCCAACTCCTGATGAAACAGCGCCAAAACGTTATTGGAAGGGACTTGGGCTTACCGACTTAAATATTGAACCACATTTCAAACCTGAAAATGAAGATTTTAATAGACAAATTCTTTTACCAGACAGTAAAAGAAAACCTTTCATTGCAATAACAGATGGTTCATATATTATTGATGATGCCGAAACAAAAACAATCTATGGCGAGGCGTATATTTTCAAAAATGGAGAAATGAAACAAATTTGCGAAAATGGAAAGTCATTTATTTTAGATATAAATAAAGTAAAACAAAATTGAGAATGGGAGGGATAATGAATAGCAGCAAAGGATTGGTAAAGCAAATTTTGACGATTATTTTTGCAGTTGCATTATTATCTGCTTTCATTGGGTTTATTGGTTTAATTTTATTAAATTTTAGGTTTGAATCATATTATTATAATCTCGAAAATACAAGTGGTTATTATGAATTATTATCACATTATGGTCTTGAAGAGAAGTTCAGAACTTGTTTCATAGTTTTAATTTGTTTGATGTCATTATCTCTGATTTTAGTTGTTTTATCTTTGATTTTGTCAAATATAAGCTATAAAAATTCTGGTAAAAAAACAACAGCAAAAATTTTGAACATTGTTTACATGGCATTGATAGTGATTTCTGTTCTTGTTGAGATGATAATTGTTATCAATTTGTCTAGTTATATTTCTGTACTTGATTTGGATTTAAGAGTTCATATTACAGAAACTTTGTTTATTCATTCATGCTATGAATCCATTTTATCACAATCAATGGCAGCATTGGTACCAATGTTTGTGACAGGAAGTTTAGGTTTGGCGTATTTTATTTCTAAAATTATAAAAAGAAAAGATGATCAAAATATAGATGTTGTTTCTGAAAAAGAATGATTAAAAGCATATCAAATTGATATGCTTTTCTTTTAAATTATAAAAACAATAAATTAAATTTTTATTCAAAGTTTTCGTGGTCAACACTCTTTTTTATTTGCTTTAACCATTTTGTCAGAGTGTTGTCTTCAATCAGCGCTTTGAGAAGCCCCGGTTTAATTTTTTCAAGTTTGAGAACATATGAAATGAGTGCCATCATATAATCAAAATCTTTATCTTTCATTGTGATTTTGCGGAGTGCATTGATGTCATCTCCAACAAGCAAAATCTTTTCCGGATTTTTGATTTCAAATTCTTTGAAATCGTCAACAAAAGCTTTTACGTCATCATCATAGACTACAAAAGGTTTTTGCAGAACTACGTTATCCATTGGTAAATCTGTTGACCAATTTCCAGCATCTCCTTTGTTTTTCAAAATTTTTAAGTATTTGATTATTTTTTCATAGATTTTGGCTTTTCTCTGTTCTTTAACAAAACAAGAATAACACATACCTTTATATTTTTCGTCCGCACCAATGCTGATTTCATCTCCTTCGGTGCAAATGAGCCCGTGAACAAATCTTGCATTCATTGTTGCTTTTCGTCCACATTCGCAAACACTTTTGATTTCACTTAAACTGTCACAGATTTCGACAAGGCGTTTGCTTCCTTCAAAAAGTTCGCCCTTGAAGTTTGTCATAAGTCCATAGCACAAAACAGGGACCTTGTTTGTCAAATTTCTGAGTTGTTCAATTTGTTTTTTTGTGCAGAATTGACATTCGTCAACAATAATAACATCAATTTTGCTGAGTTCATTTTCTTTTTCAAAAAATTTTTCAAGGTTTTCATCAGATGAAAAAGCATAACATGGAGCACTTAAACCTATTCTTGAAACCATTTCATTTTCTTTGTATCTTGTGTCAATTTTAGGTTTCATCAAAAGAACATTCATGCCTTTTTGCATATAGTTGAATCTGCACATCAAGGCAGAAGCAGTTTTGGAAGAACCCATTGCACCATATTTGAAATATAATTTTCCCATTCACAAACTCCTTTTCAAATATAATAGCAAATTTTGTTGTTTTCTCAAAATAAAGTTATAAAGTTTTTTCTTTTTGTTCGATTTTTTGATTGTAAAGAAATTTTGTTTGGAAACTTTTTGCGTGATAGTGTATAATCTTATCAGGAGAAAATTACTTGAAAGATTTAAGCTTAATAAGAAATTTTTGCATAATTGCACACATAGATCATGGGAAAAGCACTTTGGCTGACAGATTGATTGAAATGACCGGAACAGTTTCAAAGAGAGATATGCAAAGTCAAATCCTTGACAGCATGGACCTTGAAAGAGAAAAGGGCATCACAATCAAACTTGCTCCGACAAGACTTATTTATGACTATGAGGAAAAGGAATATACTTTGAATTTGATTGACACACCAGGGCATGTCGATTTCACCTATGAAGTTTCACGTTCTCTTGCTGCTTGTGAGGGGGCAATTCTTTTGGTTGACGCATCGCAGGGTGTGGAAGCACAAACCTTGGCAAACACATATCTTGCACTTGATAATAATCTTGAAACAGTGCCAGTCATCAACAAAATTGATTTGCCTTCGGCTAGAGTTGAAGAAGTCAAACTTGAGATTGAAGATGTCATTGGTTTTGATGCTGAAGATTGTCCATGCATATCAGCAAAGGAAGGAACAAACATTGATCAAGTTTTGAAAGCAATCATAACAAAAATTCCTGCACCAGTTGGGGACGAAACAAAACCTCTTAAGGCACTGATTTTTGACAGTCACTATGACAATTTTAAAGGGGCAATTTGTCTTATTCGAGTTTTTGATGGAACAGTCAAAGCAGGTGACAGGATTTTGATGATGCAAACAGGAAAAGTGTTTGAAGTCACTGAAGTTGGAATTTTTGTTCCAAACACAAAACAGGTCGAAAGTCTTTCTGCTGGAGATGTTGGCTATATCGCGGCTTCAATCAAAACAATTTCTGATGTCAAAGTGGGCGACACTGTCACCTTTGCTGACAATCCTATTGATGCTCCGCTTGCTGGATATAAAGAGGTTCAGCCTGTGGTTTATTGTGGAATTTTTCCAGTCGATGGAGCGAAATATTATGAACTTAAAGATGGACTTGAAAAATTGAAACTGAACGATGCAAGTTTGCATTTCACACCAGAAGTTTCGTCTGCTTTGGGCTATGGTTTCAGATGCGGTTTCTTGGGGCTTTTGCACCTTGAAATCATAACCGAAAGATTGGAAAGAGAATTCAATTTGGACATTATTACCACCGCTCCAAGTGTTTCTTATCATGTTTACAAAACAAACGGAGAAATGCTTGAAATTTCCAATCCATCAAATCTTCCACCAGCAGTTGAAATTGACAGAATTGAAGAACCTATTGTCAAAGTCAACATCTTCACACCACCAGAATTTGTTGGAACGATCATGGACCTTTGCCAAGACAAGCGTGGAATTTACAAAGATATGCAATATCTCGACAAGAAGAGAGTGGAACTTAAATACACTTTGCCTTTGGGCGAAATAATTTATGACTTTTTTGACAACCTGAAATCAAGAACAAAAGGTTATGCAAGTTTTGACTATGAGCTTGCAGGATTTGAACCTGCAGATTTGGTCAGAGTTGATTTGATGCTTAATGGAGAGAAGTGTGATGCTCTTTCACTTATTGTTCACAAAGATAAGGCGTACACAAGAGGAAGAGAACTTGCTGAGAGATTGAAAAAAATCATTCCAAGACAATTGTTTGAAGTTCCAATTCAAGCTTGCATTGGAAACAAGATTATTGCCAGAGAAACCATCTCTGCCATGAGAAAAGATGTTCTTGCAAAGTGTTATGGCGGTGACATTACAAGAAAGAGAAAACTGCTTGAGAAACAGAAAGAAGGCAAAAAGAGAATGAGAAAGATTGGCTCGGTTGAAATTCCTTCTGAAGCCTTCATGAGCATTTTGAAATTAGACGATGAAAAATAAAGATATTTCAATTTATATTCATATACCTTTTTGTGAACAAAAGTGCAATTATTGTGCTTTTAACTCTTTCTGTGCAAGTGATGAAATAAAAGAAAAATACATCAATTTGCTTTGTGATGAAATCAGAAGAAGAAAATGCGACAAGGTTGTTCGAACCATCTATATTGGTGGCGGAACGCCAAGTGTTCTGACTGGGGAGCAAATAAAGAAAATTGTTGGCACCCTGTTTGAAAACTTTGATGTTTATGAAGACGCAGAATTCACAATCGAAGCAAATCCAAATTCAATCACAGAACAACTTCTTCAAACGTGGAAAAGTTTGAGAATAAACAGATTGAGCATTGGTGTGCAATCTCTTAATGACAAAACTTTAAAAAAAATCGGAAGGTTGCATAACAAAAAAATGGCACTTGAAAAAATCAAATTGGCAAGGAAGTATTTTGACAATGTTTCTGCTGATTTGATTGTTGGACTTGAAAATGAAAGTGGAAAAGATTTATGTGGATATGCAAAACAGTTGCTTGCACTGGGGGTTAAACACATTTCATGTTATCTGTTGGAAGTGTATGAAAACACAAAAATTTTTCAAATGACAAAAGAGGGGAAATATAAGCCGCTTGACGACGACCAAACAATTCAAGCGTTCAACAAACTGTCAAACTATTTGTGTGACAACGGCATGGAGAGATATGAAATAAGCAACTTTGCCTTTCCTGGTTATGAAAGCAGACATAATCTGAATTATTGGGCAAGAGGAGAATATTTGGGCTTTGGTCTTTCAGCACACTCTTTTGTTGGCGGAAAAAGATTTAAAAATTCCGAAAGTTTGAAAGATTATGAACTTGGAAAAATCGAAGAAGAAATTTTGACAAATCAAGAACAAATTGAAGAGATCATCATGCTGGGACTTCGATGCAATTCGGGAGTTGATTTGTTAGAAGTGAAAAAACTGGGTTATGATTTGACAAAAAATTCTTATTTTGATGAATATATTGCCAAAGGAATTTTGATGCAAAATGGAGAAAAAGTTTTTCTCAATCCGATTTTTTATCACATCAGTAACACTGTCATTGCGAATTTGTTTCAATGAAAATAAGTTGCAATAAATCAAACATTATGATATAATTGCGACATAAAGTTTTAAGTCAGCAAGGAGCAAAAATGTCAAAAATTCAACTTCAAGATTTTGTGAAATATGGGAGATTGTTTGAAATTTATGGCTCACTTTTGAGCGAAGACAGGCAAAAAATCATGACATCATATTTTGAATATAACATGACGCTTGTGGAAATTGCAGAAGAGCGAAATGTCACAAGGCAGGCTGTGCTTGATGCAATTGACAAATCTTGTGAAAAATTGGACAAGTTTGAAAATGCTTTGCATGTGAATGAAACAAAACAAAATCTTGTTTTGAACTTGCAAGAGATCAAAACACTCGCGGACAAAAACTCTCAAAGAGAAATTTCAGAAAAAGTCGATATTATTTTAAGGAAATTATAATGGCACTATTTTCATCATTATCAGAAAAATTTAATCATATCTTTTCAAAACTCACCAAGCGTGGAAAGTTGACCGAACTTGAAATCAAGGAAGCAATGCGTGAAGTCAGAATTGCTCTTTTGGAAGCAGATGTCAACTATATGGTTGCCAAAAAATTTGTTGCTGACACCACAGAAAAGGCGATTGGCGAAGATGTCATGAAAAGTTTGACTCCAGGTCAAATGGTCATCAAAATTGTCAAAGACGAACTTACAAAACTTATTTCTTCTGACAATCAGAAATTGCAAATCGCATCAAATCCGCCAACTGTCATCATGATGTGTGGTTTGCAAGGTGCTGGAAAGACAACCATGTGCGGAAAACTTGCCTATCACTTGAAAAAGAGTGGAAAGAAGCCACTTCTCGTTGCGTGCGACATCTACAGACCTGCCGCAATCAATCAGTTGCAAGTTGTTGGAAAATCAGCAAATGTTGAAGTTTTTGAAAGAGGGACTCAAAACCCTGTGAAGACTGCAAAACAATCAATTGAACATGCAAAAAAACAAGGCTACGATGTTGTAATCATCGACACAGCAGGGCGTCTTCACATCAATCAAGAGTTGATGCAAGAACTCAAAGACATCAAGAAAGAAGTTAAACCAACTGAAATTTTGCTTGTTGTTGATGCTATGACTGGACAAGATGCCGTGACAATTGCAGAGAGCTTTAACAATGATTTGGACATCACAGGTGTTGTGCTTACAAAACTTGATGGTGACACTCGTGGTGGTGCTGCACTTTCAATCAAGGCGATAACCGGAAAACCAATCAAGTTCTCAGGTGTTGGGGAGAAGATAGGTGACCTTGAACCTTTTTATCCAGACAGAATTGCCAGCAGAATATTGGGCATGGGGGATGTTCTTTCTTTGATTGAAAAGGCTCAAGAAGCTGTGACAGAAGAGGAAGCAAAGAAATTAGAGGCAAAGTTTAGAGAAAACTCTTTCACATTTGAGGATTATTTGACTCAAATGGAAAGCTTGAAGAAAATGGGAAACATCAATGATTTGATTGGTATGATTCCTGGTATGGCTTCCAAAATGAAAGGGATCACCATTGACGAAAAACAACTTGCTGTCAACAAAGCAATCATTCAAAGCATGACAAAAGAAGAAAGACTCAATCCAGAAATCATTAAAGCAAGCAGAAGAAAACGTATTGCAGAAGGGAGTGGAACAACAATTCAACAAGTCAACACACTTTTGAAACAATTTGAGCAATCAAAAGAAATGATGAAACAACTTAAGAATAAAAAAGGTTTCAGACGAATGTTTTAAAAGTGATTAATTTTAAATTTAGTTTCCAAAAATTAATGTGTTTATGAGGTGTTGTATGGATGACTTAATGACAATTGTTAACGATTATTTAAATAATGAGTTACTAAATTTAAATAATCTTAGTACTAAGCTTGAAACAAAAATGATAGATAGATTATTTGCCAAAAAATTTAGGAAGTATTCTATTGATCCACAAGTGAGAATTGATGTTGAAGCAAAGTTAAATAATATTATTGAAAGAAATTTGCCATTAAATTTTGTTCCATCTTTTGGTGGTTATAAACATTGGTGGACACCATCATACCCTACGATTGATTGGGCGGAAATTTTTAATATGAAATTCATGCTTGAATATCTTGTGCCTATTTTTGCTAATTATAGCGGGGGGGGGACAATTGAGTACGAAAGTGAGGAAATTATTTTAAGTGAATTGAACAATATTCCTCAATCCGGACTGGACGAATATACAAAAACATTCAGACAAGCACTAAAATATTTTAATAATAAACAAAATTTTGTTGAAATGAAGCTCAGTTTAGCAAGAGAACAGTATAAAAGTTATAATTTTGACAAACAAAAGTTGCTTGCAAGAATTGAGGAAATGATTCCTGAATATACCGAACGTTTTAATAATTATACTCCAGAAGATCAAGAGAGAAGGATACAAAAAGCAAGAACTAATTTTAGACTTGATGGTGTAGTCAATTATACTGATCTTTCGGATAGCGAAAAAAATGAATTATATAAAAAGTCACGAATATTCAATGAAGCATTTCTAGATGCTGATTATGAAGTTCGTGGTAATGACTTTTTTGAAAAAGAAAATAATATTCCTTTGCTTTTTTCTTTCGGTCTAGGACCTGGTGGTGAATCTTGGCTGCATATAGGTTCAAGCAAATCATCAATGACTGATTTTTGGGCTGGTACTGGCATTCTGGAAATTAGAGAAAATGGACAAATTATAGAAAGAATTTTAAGCAGAAACCAATTTGAGAGCATAAAAGATCAACTTATAAAGGTTAATGTAAACAGTCCAATTTCAAACATTTGCAAACCATTAACTTATATATATGTTTATAACGGAAACTTAAAATTTTAACAATTGTAGACAATTTTGATTTTTTGTGATAAAACACTTTACAAGTTTGATTTTGTATGATATAATGTAAGGCGAAAATGCTTTACAAATTGTTGAAGCAAATTTAATATAAGGAGAAGAAAAATGGCTGTTAAAATTAGATTGACAAGATTGGGAGATAAGAAAGCACCTTTCTATCGTGTTGTTGTTGCTGATAGCAAAAGTCCAAGAGATGGAAAATACATCGATTTGCTTGGAACATACAATCCATTGACAAATCCAGCAGAAATCAAAATTGACAACGAAAAAGCTCAAAAATGGCTTAAAAATGGCGCTCTTCCAACAGAAACTGCTAAATCAATTTTGGTTAAGAGTGGTGCTATTCAACAAGAAAACAAATAATTTAATAAACAGAAACAATATTTTTGTTTTAAATGAAAAGTTCATCGACAAGATGAAAATTCAGTAATTTAAGGAGAACTTTATGGACGAATTATTGATATTCCTCGTTAAAACATTAGTTGAAGATGAAAACAGTGTTTCTGTTGAAAAAGAGGAAGACGAAAAGACAATAACATATCGTGTTAAAGTTGCAAGTTCTGACCTTGGAAAAATTATAGGTAAGAATGGAAAAACTGCCACAAGCATAAGAACAATCATGAGGTCTGTTGCATCAAAAACCCACAAGAAAGTTTTTGTGAAGTTTGAGGACTGATATGCAATTTGTTTTTGTTGGGAAAATCATTAAACCGCAGGGTATCAAGGGGGAAGTTAAAATACTTCCTTTGATTGATATTCCTGCGATTTTTAATGGTAAACATGCGCTTTACATTGAAAAGCAAAAGACGCCGTTCAAGACTGCAACATACAGACTTGGATATGCTTATGTTTTGTTTGAAGAAATACCAGACAGAAACACAGCAGAAAAATATCGCAATAAAAAAGTTTACATCACAAGAGAAGAATTTGACAAAATATCTGTCGACGATTTCTTGATTGAAGACTTGGTCGGAACATTGATTTTTGACGAAAATAATGAACTTATTGGTCAAATCATGGATGTGACCGACTATGGCTTTGATGACATTTTGATAATCAAAGAAAATGACCATATGTATGAAGTTCCTTTCAAGAAGGCAATATTCAAAAAAGATGGAAAGAGAATCTACGCTATAAGAAGTGAATATAACGGAGCAAAGGTAAGCCAAGAATGAGAATTGATATTCTAACATTGTTTCCAGAAGCATTTTCTCCACTCAAAACCAGCATTCTGGCAAGGGCGACTGAAAGCGGAATTTTGGAAATAAACATTGTCAATATCAGAGATTTTTCCAAGGATAAACACAAAAAATGTGATGACTATCCTTTTGGTGGCGGGGCAGGAATGTTGATGTCTGTCCAGCCTTTGTTTGATGCAATAAATTCTGTTATAACAGAAGATGCAAAGATAATCTTCCCTTCACCAATTGGAAAGACCTTCAACACAAACAAAGCAAAAGAGTTGTCAACATTTCAGCATTTGATTTTTGTTTGTGGACACTATGAGGGTGTTGATGAAAGAATTTTTCAATTGTTTGACATAGAACAGATTTCAGTGGGGGATTACATTCTGACCGGCGGAGAACTTCCTGCAATGGTGATTATTGACAGTTTAGCAAGATTTGTTGATGGGGTCATTTCAAAGGAAAGTTTGGAGAGTGAAAGTTTTTCAAATGGGTTGTTGGAGTATCCTCAATACACAAGACCTCAAGAATTTATGGGGTTAAAGGTTCCAGATGTGCTGGTTTCTGGAAATCATCAAGAAGTGGAAAAATGGCGAAAAGAGCAAAGTGTAAAGAGAACCAAACAGTTGAGAAATGATTTGCTTGATAATGTTGAATAATACCATATGCATTGTGGTATGCAATGCATAATACACAAGATATAGGAGAATTATGAAGATTAATTGGTTTCCTGGTCATATGAATAAGGCACTTAAAGATATAAGTGAGCAACTTAAAAAAGTTGATGTTGTGACTTATATTCTTGATGCACGCATTCCATTATCTTCATTAAATCCATCTTTAAATCAACTCACACAAAACAAACCAGTCTTGTATGTTTTTAACAAGATTGATACGGCAGACGAAAATAAAATTAAATCTTTCTTGCCACAATTTAAAACCCAGACAAGTGATTATATTTTGTTCAACAGTACAGCGTCTGGTAAATCTGATTTGATTATCAACAAAATCAAAGGACTTGCGAAAAACAAAATTGAAAAATATAAAAGCAAGGGAATCAAACCGAGTATCAGAACAATGGTTGTTGGAATTCCTAATTGTGGAAAAAGCACACTTGTCAACAATTTATGTAAAAAGGCAAAGGCAATAACAGGTGACAAGGCGGGGGTGACAAAGCATGGACTTTGGCTTCCAATTGGAGATTGCATTGAAGTTTATGACACCCCAGGTACATTATATCCAAACATTGCAGATCAAGAAGTTGCAAAAAAATTGGCTTATGTAGGCAGTGTTAGAGATGAAATATTGGATTTTGTTGAACTTGCAGAACAGCTTCTTTCTCTTTTGACAAATCTTTATCCAGAAAATATTAAAAACAGATATAATGGAGAAACAACACTTGAAGGTGTTGCGAAAGTAAGAAAATATGTCAAAAATGGTGGAGAAGTTGACATGGAAAGAACTGCCAAAAGTGTTGTTGATGACTTCCGAAAAGGTCGTTTGGGGAAAATGACAATAGATTGAATTTAAATGATTGGTGGTTATATAAAGATAACCATTTTTATTTATTTAGGTGGATTATGAAAGAAGAAAACAAAGATATTTCAAAGGTGAAGAACAAAATTGAAGGAAACAAAGGCGAAATAAGGGCTGTTCAATTTTTAAAGAAAGAGAAATATAAAATCATTGAAACTAATTACAAAAACAGGATTGGTGAAATTGACATCATTGCAGAAAAGGACAATGTCATTGTCTTTGTTGAAGTTAAAAATCGTTCAACGTTTGCTTTTGGAAGACCTATTGAAGCTGTCACATTACACAAACAAAATCAAATCAAAAGGGTTGCAGAAATTTATTTGATGATGAAAAATATGTATGATCATGATGTCAGATTTGATGTTATTGAAGTCTGTGATGATTTTATTAATCATGTGAAAAATGCTTTTCAATAATTAATGTTTTGCAAACGGTATTGACATTTTTGTTTTTTTGGGGTATTGTATATTACATGAAAAGGGGAGGATTTATGACAAAGAAAAAAGTTTTATCTATTCTTGCTTGTTTTTGCTTAGTAATTCTTGGTGGTTTCAGTCTTGCAGGGTGTGGAGAACAATTTATTGAAGAAAAAACTTATCAACTTGTAAATATGCAAGTTATCAAAGACGAAACACCAAATGATGGGAGCTATTCGCATTTTGATGATGGAGAGTTTTCAGATAGTTTTACCGGTGGCATGAGAATTTCTCAGAGCAAAGTGGAAGTTGGAAGAAAAAGTTCAACTTTGATTTTTGATGACAGTCAAAACACAGGTTTTGTAGTTTCCTATGTTTTTGATGTATATACAGGAGCAGATGTTTACCCAGCATATTCATTTACATCATATAAGATTATGTTGAATGATGTTGATGTTTCAACTCTTTCTGAATCAGAAATTCAAGCATTTTCTCCAGAAGTAAAAAATTTGTATGAGGACATTTTGCAATTTACAAATGTTCTTTCCTACGGAGAAACCAGCATTCAACTTATCACTCAAAATAAAGCATTTGCTTGCAATATTGTTATGATTGACAATGAAGGTAAATTATACTTTATGGCAACTTTGTATGGTTTTTAAAAATTTTGGTAACCTAAAATCCTAATTTACTGAAAAATGTTTGACAAATTAACAAAAAACTTTGTAAAAACACTTGTTTTTGTGTGTTAGGTTGTGCTATAATCAAATAGACTTCGGGTGTTCCGCTGGGTTTTTACTTTATGAGCATCATGTCGAAAATCTGAAAAAAGGAGATAAGTCATGGCTAATATTATTGACCAATTGGAAAGAGAAAGCATGAAAGATTCTATCCCTGAATTCGCCATCGGTGACACTGTTAAGGTTACTGTCAAAATCAAAGAAGGCGACAAGGAAAGATTGCAGGCTTTCGAAGGTGTTGTTATTGCCAGAAAGAACGGTGGAATCAGAGAAACTTTCACTGTAAGAAAAATTTCTTATGGTGTTGGCGTTGAAAAAACATTCCCAGTTCATTCACCAAAAATTGCTACTATTGAAGTGGTAAGAAAAGGTAAACCAAGAAGAGCAAAACTCTATTATGTTAGAGAACTCACTGGTAAAGCAGCAAAAGTTAAATCAGCAGATAACAAATAATTCAATTAAGAGAGAGGTGTTTCTCTCTTTTTTGGTTTAAGGAAGGGATTTTATGGAAATGTGGGATATTTATGATGGAAACAGACAAAAAACAAATTTGAAAGTGGAAAGAGACACGGAGTTTACGAAAGATATGTTTCGCCTTACTGTTCATATTTGTATTTTCAATTCAAAAGGTGAATTATTAATCCAACAAAGAAGTGCCAGCAAGAAAAACTTTCCAAATGTTTGGGATATAACACTTGGGGGAAATGTTCAGGCTGGAGAAACTTCACAACAGGCTGCCGAAAGAGAACTTAACGAAGAATTGTTTATAAAACATGATTTTGGCGGTGACAGACCTTATTTGACAGTTAATTTTGATAATGGTTTTGATGACTATTATATTCTGAAAGAAGATATTGATATCAAAACAATCAAGTTTTTTGATAATGAGGTTCAAGCTGTCAGATGGGCTGGTTTAGATGAAATACTTCAATTGATAAAGAAAGGAATGTTTATCAATTATTATCCGTCATTCATAACAGCTCTTTTCGAAATGAAAAAGCATAGAGGGGTTTTTAACATTTAGATTTACATTAAAAAAGTCCATGGATTTTATGGGCTTTTCTTTTATTTGTTTTTGTTATTTCATTCTAAGTTTTTCCAATTCTTCCTTGATTGTGGCTGAAACTCTGTAACTTTCTTTTGCTTTTGAAATTGATTTATTCCTAATGAATTTATCTTTCGTGTTTTTGATTTCTCCGACGGCCAGTTCGCTGTTAAAGGCGCACAATTCTGCATAAAACCAGGAGATTCCCATTTTAACATAATATGCATCTGACTTTACTTCTCTAATTTGTGCCAAGATTTCGATTAATTTTTCTGTTTTAAGAAAGTTCTTTATGAAACCAATTATTCCAACTCTAATTTCAAACTCTTTTTTGCTCTTCAGGAGATTGGAAAAAAATCGAAAAGATTTTCCACCTTTCAATTTCTTCAATGCTCCAGTGCAATCACAGGTGGCCCAATTGTCGATGTAAGGCAAAATGTTTTCAAGGTATTCAAGTTGTTCGTCTTCTGTCTTGAAGCATCCAGCACAATAGATGTACAACATAATTTCTTCATGAGATAGGTTTTCATCAAATTCAATATATTCAGGCTCAATTTCCTTTGCAAACTTTTGCAGTGTTGGAAGTCGAACTCCGATGATTGGATAGCGTGTATTTATGAATTTTTTATTGAATTCTGCATAACGCAAATCTGAATTATCTTTTAAAAATTTTTTTACGTTTATCATAGAAATACCTTTATAAGTTTTGGAATTTTATTATTCTCTTCGCAAACTTTCAACAGGGTCGAGTTTTGCTGCTTTGCTTGCTGGATAAAGTCCTGCCAACATGCTGATTACAATTGAAACTCCGAGTGCGATGGCAAAATACCACCAGCGGTAACTTATTGGGGCAAGTCCTATTGTGTAGGTAAGAACCAACCAAACGGTCAAAGTTAATATCAAGTTGAAGATGATTCCAAAAATTCCGCTTAGCACACCGACCAAGAAACTTTCTGAGGTAAAAATTCTTTTGATATCCTTTCTTCTTGCACCGATTGACTTGAGAACTCCGATTTCTTTTGTTCTTTCTGTTACGCTCATGTAGAGAACAACCAAAATCATCATTGCAGAAACAAAGAGTGAAATGCAGGAGATCACGACAAGTGAAGTCCCAATTATGCTTGACATACTGTTGAACATTCCAGCAAGCTGGTCTTCGATGGAACCAGTGTATCCTTCTGTTGTTGCGAGATAGTCATTGATTGCGTTTGTCACAGTTTCAGAAGGAGTTTGAATGTAGAGGGAGGTTGGGGCAAAATGGTCGCCAACTCCTTTTTCTTCAAAAATGGATTGAATGTAATCGTAGTCAACATACATAACAAGGAAATTTGACATTACTGATGTGTCCATAATTCCACAAATTGTATCTTGTTTTTCTATCACTGTGCCAGGATCTGATTGAGACGTTTTGAAGGTGAAAGATATTTCAACTTCCTTTCCAACTGCAGAGCCGTCTTCAAACAAACTGCTGATGCCCTTTGAAAACATAAATCCACCGGTTGATGTTCCCATTTCGCCTTCAATTACATTGCTGTCACTGTAATATGGTGGTGTGGAGTAGAGATATATGATTGAAAGTGAGACATAGTCTGCTTCAGGGTCATCTTTGCTTTGAAAATAATCTCCGCTTGGGCTGTAATAAACTTTTGCACCTGTCGCAACGGTCATCATGCTGAAACCTTCAGTCACATTATCTTCAGTGACTTGAAAGTCACAATTGTTTTCTGACAAATATGCATTGATGTTTTCAATTAAGGTTTCTTTTTCTCCATCATTAAAGAAATTTGGCATCATCATGCTTGAAATGTCACCGCTACCTTTTTTTGAAATTGTCACAATTGTTGGGTTGGAATATGATTTCATGGTGTTGTTGATATAGTCCGTGATCCCAGAACTGAAACTCATCATCAAAATCAAACTTCCAATTCCAATTGCAACTCCAAATGCCATCAAAAAATTCTTCACACGACTTGCCCACATATTGTGAAAAGAAAGTCTTATTGCGGACCACATAGAAAGGTTTTGCTTGTCTTTTGAATTTTTTGATTTTTTGTTTTTCTTTGATACACTTTCTGTCGTTGTCTCAGGAATTTCTTCTTGCAATTTGAATTCTGCGTTTTTGTTTCTCTTGTAATTTTTGTTAATTTTGTCATCAACAATTCTACCATCGGAAATCTCAACAACACGAGAAGAAATTGAGGCGACTTTCTCGGAGTGAGTCACCATGATAACCAATTTTCCACTGTCTGCAATTTCTTTCAAGATTTCCAAAATTTGCATTGAAGTTCCGCTGTCCAAAGCACCAGTTGGCTCATCTGCAATTATGATTTCAGGGTCATTGATTAAAGCCCTTGCAATTGCCACTCTTTGTTTTTGTCCACCAGAAAGTTGTGTAGGTTTCTTTTTGAGTTGATTTTCAAGACCCACTCTTTTCAAAATATCTGTTGCTCTTTCAATTTTTTCTTTTTCTCCAACATTTGAAAGGGTTAAGGCAAGTGTGACATTATCCAAGATTGACAAGTGTGAAATCAAGTTGAAAGATTGGAAAACAAATCCAACTTTATTTTTGCGATATTTATCAAGTTCTTTTTCGGACAATTTGCTCAAGTTTTCTCCACCGGCGATGATTGACCCAGTATAGTCTGAATCAAGCCCACCAATAAGATTCATAAGGGTGGATTTCCCACTTCCGCTCTCGCCGACAATAGAAACAAGCTCTCCTTTGTCAAATTCGACATTGATATCATAAAGAGCTTGGAAGGTTTCTTTATTTGACATTTTGTATTTTTTGTTGACATTGATAAGTTTCAATTCTTTATCCATTTTTGCTCCTTAACTAGATTAAAGTTGCTTTTTGATATAATCTTTATTCTTTTTATCTAAAATTGTTGAATAGAAAGTTTCGTATTTATAATACCATATTAGAAGCAAATAATCAAACAATAAAAATAATAATTTATTTTGTAATTTATTTGATTTTGTGCTATAATAACAAAAGTTTTGGGAGATAAGTGACTGTGGAAATCTTTGTTGAAAGCTTATATGATGCTGTGCTGGACTGCCTTAAGGTTGTTCCAGTCCTTTTTCTCGCTTATCTTCTTGTTTCTTATCTATCACACGATCACAGCCACAAGTTCAGCAGATTTCTTTCAAAAAACAAAAAAACAAGTGTTCTTTATGCTGCATTTTTAGGTTGTGTTCCTCAATGTGGTTTCTCATCAGTCATTGCGGATTTATATTCTGGAAGGACGGTTTCTTTGGGGACTCTTGCGGCGGTTTTTGTGGCAACTTCCGATGAGGCAATTCCAATCATGATTTCAAATACAGACCAAATTCTTTGGATGTTGCTTCTCATTGGTGTCAAAATCGCACTTGCAATATTTTGGGGATATTTGATTGACTTGACGATTGGAGCGATCAAAACCTCTAAGAAGAAAAAAAGTGTTCCAAATGTAGTCAGTGTTCCAGTTGCTGAGACGGGGACTCATGAAATTGCAATAGACGCTGATGCAGATCATGAGCACTCACATGAAGAACATCACGAGCACGAACATTCTCATGAACATATTCATGAATGTGGACATATTCACACGGACAGATGTGCGTCAGATTGTGGACATGAACATGGTTGCTGTGCAAACAACATTTTTCTTGATGCCTTTATGCACACTTTCAGCATTACAATCTATATTTTTGTTGCAACATTCATCATCAACTTGATTATAGGTTATTGTGGAACTGAAACACTTGAAAACTTGCTCACAACAAATATGTATCTTCAAGTTCTGATTGCAAGTTTGATTGGATTGATTCCAAATTGTGCATCTTCTGTTTTGCTTGTTGAGTTGTTCATTTATGGAACGCTCTCATTTCCGGCATTGGTCGCAGGGCTTACTGCAGGAGCAGGGGTCGGGCTTATCATTTTGTTCACGAGAAACAAAAAACATATGCTTGAAAATTTTGGTATCCTTGCCATGCAGTATGCAATAGGTGTCATTTCTGGAATGTTTTTGACAATCTTTTTCTAACAAGAAACAACAAAAGTTTAAAATTTGTAAGTGTAAATAATAGAAGCACCATCAAATTGACGGTGCTTTTTATGTTGATTTAACACAAAAACATGGCAAATCAATGATGTATTTTGATTTGAATCAACCATGCAAGCCATTTGCCTGTCTTTCCATGTTTTCGACAACAATGTCTTGAATGTCACCAAGAGAGTCACAATATTCCAGAACTTTCCATGGAGTGTTTGTGTGGAAATGAATTTTGATAAGTTCTTCATCTCCAACAACAAGCAAACAATCTCCTTCAATGTTGTCTGTGATGTATTGTCTGATTTTTTCATCGGACAAATTTTTTCCTTCGATCAAAAGTTGTGTGTCAAATTTGTATTCAATCATTTTCTCTCCCTTCCTTTGTTTTAGTTTTGATTGTAGAAATCAAATGCCTTCATGATTTCCTCCAAGTCCTCTGTTGGATTCAAAGCTTCTTCAAAATCAAAGCCGCTTTCACTTACTGGGACATCTTTCAATGTTTTTGGCATCTTTTTTATGGTAGAAATATGGACTTCTTTTGGAGGCTCTTGCCCTTTTTTATAGTCTTGCATTTTGTTTAGAAGAAGACGCATGCTGTCGTTTTCTGAATAGATTGGTTGGGTGATGACAGAAGCTTTCTCAAGTTTGTCTTTATAATCATGAATGATGTTTGAAAATTCGTAAAGCAAATTCATGAAGTCTTGATTTCTTTTCAGTTCTGGAAATTTCAATGACAACTCCTTAATCAGCAATTCCAATTTGTCCATGATCAACTTATAGTAAGTTTTTGAACCTTCTTCTTGAAATTTTTTTGCTTTTTCAATGGCATTGAGAGCGGTCATGATGTTTTTTTCTTTGTTTTCAATTTCAAAGCGTTCATTTTTCATGTCCAAAACTTTTTTTTCAGAATCCAAAGCCTTAAGTTTTTCTTCCATGAGTTTTGCTTCATAATTTGCTTTCATTCTTTGAATGTAACTGTCTACTTCTGATTTTTTGTAACCGTCAGTTTCCTGTGAAAACATACCTACTTTCTCCATTTTTTGTCATATAATATTTCTACAACTAATGATACCAAAAATAGAGATATAAAAGCAATAAAAATAGGCAATGTTATAAAATTTTTTGCCAGCAAAAGAGCAAAAATAGTCACGAAAATTAGCGAATAAGCAAATATGAGGTGAAAGTTTTGTCCAGTGAAAACAAAGGTGAAAATTGATGCCAAAATGAATGATGAAGAGATGAAGAATGGGGCATATTGACGAAACTCCGAAAACCAAAAAAGATACCCGGCAATTCCAACAAACAAAAGTAAAAATCCAATGTAAAGGGCACTGTCAAGTTTAAAGAAAAAGCTCTTGACAATTTGAAACAAACCAAGGCAAATGCAAAAATTATAAAACCAAAGGTCTGGAATTTTCAGGGAGTAAAACGCGAAAAAAGTTGTGATGTCAAAGCATAAAAAAAGAAAAATTGCCGTTATTTTCAACAGCAGACTTTTCTTAATCCCAAACACTCTTCCCTTCATGGAGTTATTATGTTTATAAATTTATGTTTTAAACTGAACATTGATTGTTTTATATAAGTTTATAGGTCGGTTTTCACAATTTCCATTATCTTGTCAAAACTGTCCTTGCTCTTCTTTTTGGTCAGGGTGTTGTATAAGATTATTGCCAGCCCAAGAATTATGAACAGCACACTCAGCAATTGTGAGATTCTGATTGAACCCAAATACAAACTGTCAGTTCTCAACCCTTCAATGAACATTCTTCCGATGCCATAGAGAATGAGATAATATGAAGCAACCATTCCATTTCTTTTGAAGTTAACCTTGTAAAGCAAAATCATCAAGATTGCAAAGGATATGAAATTCCACAAACTTTCATAGAAAAATGTTGCCAAATGCCAGCCACTTCCATCACAGGTGCAGTCAGGTTGTGTGCAATGGTCAATGTAAACTCCAAATGGAAACCATTGCCAATTTGGATTGTCAATCGGATGGCCATATGCTTCTTGATTGAAGAAGTTTCCCCAACGTCCAAGTGCTTGAGCACAAATAAGGGCAGGGGCGATGATATCAATCAAGGCAAAGAAGTTTTTTTTGTGGATAAGACAATAAAGCAGGACTGCTAATGCTCCGCCAATCAAACCGCCGTAGAACCCAAGTCCGCCTTCCCAAATTTTAAAGATATCCCAAAAGTTTGTGTAATATTCCAATCTAAACAAAACATAGTAAAGTCTTGCACCAATAATGGCAAAAGGAATGACATAGCAAGCAAGCGTCACTATATCTTCAATTTTGAAGCCTCTCTTTTTTGCGACAAGACAAGTGATGACGATGCCTAAAAGATACGAGAGGGCGCTGATAATTCCGTAGAAATTCACTCTCCAACCAAACAGGTCAAAACCACTTGGTATTGAAAGAATAATATTGCTCATTATACCTCCAGTTGAATGGGCGAGGTTGCTCTTAAAATTATATTATTAAGTATAGAAATTTAGACATATAAAGTCAAACAAAAAACAAAGCGTTCTTATGAATTCATAAAAACGCCTATTTGCAATGACAATCGTTTGTTTGTTGAATCTTATAACTCAATCTTTTTTGAAACTTTGTAAACAGCTGAAACATACATTTGGTCAAACATATCTGTTTCGTCCAAGGTGGTGAAAATGGTTGTATGTTTATGTTCTCCACCTGCCTTGGCCAAAAGCATGAGTTGTTTGATTATGTCAACGGCATTTTCCGTGTGTCCCATGAGAACTTTTGTGTTTGTTTTGAAAGCAAAATCAACATCGTTTGCCAGGGTTGTTATGTCTTGCACAAACAAAGCAACTCTCAATCCTTGTTGCTGCAAACGCTTGACATGTTCAATGACCATGAGCATCGTTTCATACGCAGAGAGTGGGCGGTCATTATAATTGAGAACAAACAAACTGTTGAAACCAAGATTTTTGATTGATTCTTGATCTTCAAACATAACATTTGGAATGATTCCCAAAGTGACTATCTTGTTTTCATTGAGTTTTTTAAGCAAATTTTTGAATTTGTCAACATTATCAACAAATTTGCTTTGTTTCAACATATATCTGCTTCCTAAAACAATTTCATTATTTTCAAAAACAAGTTTTTGAGTTGGAACAGTCTGTTCATATTCATTTGTTATGTCTTGATAGTTTTGATAATTTTGGAAGTTGAGATATTCTATGCTGTCAAGAATATAATCTTTTTCCTCATTCATAATGACGGCGGTTCCAACAACATAGTCATAAGGTTTAAGTCTGGTGTCCATATTCTTTTTAACCAAAACGAACCCTTTTTTCTCTGAGATTTGTTGGTTGTAGAAGAAAAATTCTTTTTCGTTTCTTTCACAAAGAATTCCTTTGACTTTGATTGGAAAGAGCTTTTGTTTGACCACATCGTCTTCCAATTGTCTGAAAGTGACAACTTTTTGCAATCTGTTTGTCCCTCTTTGTTGGCTAGACTTCAATGAGTAGTCCTTTCCAGTGATTTGAGAAAGTTCCGCCAAAATGCCTTCAATATTGCTGAGTTCTTTGTATGGTCTGCCTTGTCTGAGAGGAATTGGCTTCAAGTCTTCTCCAGAGATTATTTTGTTCATAACAATGGAGATATGGTCATTTCTTTTTAGGGTGGTAGGGGAATTGTCGCCAAAAACTCTTGCAAGGGCTCTGAGTTCGTAAATTCCCAAAGACTCAATAAGTGATAAACAATCTTGTTGAGCCTTTGTTAAATTGTTAAATTCGTAAGCATTTTCTTTTGCCATAAATTGCTCCTTTCTCTTTCTGTAAAAATTAAAAATATCCAAAATTCATTGCTATTATATCACATTTCGACACGAAACACAAACAAAACCCAACAAAAGCAAAAAAAATTCAAAATAACAAAAATTATCAAAATTTTCAAAATTAGATTGCATATCACACAAGATGTTGTGTATTATGCAATTATTCAAGCACTAAACCACCATCTACATACAAGGTTTGACCGGTGATGAAAGATGCTTTATCACTTGACAAAAATGCAACTGCGTTTGCAATGTCATCTGTTGTTCCAAGCCTTTTGAGAGGGGTAATTTCACAAAATTCATCTTTTTCTTCTTGTGAAAGATTGTTGTTCATTTTTGTGTCAATGAAGCCAGGTGCAACGACATTTATTCTCACATCAAGATTTCCAAGTTCGCTTGCCAATGATTTGCACAAGCCGGAAAGTCCACTTTTTGTTGCTGTGTAAACACTTTCACAGGAACAACCGTTTTTGTTGACGAAAGAGCCAATCAAAACTATGCCTGCAGGGTTCTTGTTTATTGTGCGCTTTGTGAATTCTCTTATGCATCTGATTGCAGATTTGATGTTTACTTCAAACAGATTGTCGATTTCTTCATCAGACACATCAAAAATCAGTTGTCTTTTTTGGGCAACGCCAGAACAAAAAACCAAAGTATCCCAATACTTGAAATCGCTTTCCATTTCTTCAAACACCTTCTTAATTTGTGTAGGTTGGCATAAATCAAGTTTATAACTTTTGATTTCAATGTTTTTCTTGTTTTCAATTTCTTTTTCAAAATCAACTTGATTTGAGTTGTATGTAAGTGCCAAATTAAATCCTTCTTGAGCCATATGTTTTGCAGTTTCAAGTCCGATATCACTTGAAGCACCAATGATTATTGCTGTTTTCTTTATCATTTTAATCCTCCAATTTTTATTTTGTTATTGACATTATAACATAGATTGCATCAGGAAAATAGTTCTTTTTTCAAGAACCTAAAATTGATGACAACTTTCTGAAGGTTGTTTATTAACAAAACAATATCTAAAAAGTGAAACACTTGTTTTTATTAATCTTCAAAAACGAAGTGGAAAAGCTGACAGATTATGATTCAGCAATCCATGCAAGACCGATTGCTGGGCCAACGTGTGCAGCATTAACTGGGCCCACTTCACCTTCATAAACTTCAATTTTGTCTTTGTCTGGGCGTTTTGCGAGATATTCATAAACAAATTTCTTTAACATTTCAAAAAATTTTGTGTTGGCAATATGAATAATGAACAATCTTTTTATTTTTTCAGGGATAGAAGCAATAAGGTCCTTCATTGCTTTTTGAAGACCAATGCTTTTCTTGTCGGATAATGTCCCTTGTTTAAAGGTGATTATTGGTTTGATTTTCAAAATTGAACCTATTGTGGCAGTGACTTTTCCAATTCTTCCACCTTTTGCGAGATATTCCAAAGTGTCAGGAATGAAAGAAACTGCGCTGTTTGGAATAAGGCTTTCAATACGTTTGATGATTTCTTCACAAGTGGCACCGGCATTTCTCATGTTAACCGCTTCCATTACATATCCCAAAACTGTTTGGGTGTTTCCTTGAGAATCAATCACATGAACTTTGCTTGGATCTTTGCATTGATCTTTTGCAAGGCAAGCAACACTATAAGTGCCAGAAAGGTTGCTGCTGATTGTGAAAACAATGACTTCATCTCCCTTATCAATGGCTTTTTCATATTCTTCAATGAAAGTTTCCAAAGAAGGTTGGCTTGTTTTTGGAAAAACTTTTGTCTTTGTGAAATCTTCAAAAAAGGCATCATATGTTCCAGGATACCCTTCATCAAACTCTTGGTCTTTGTATAAAACTCTGAGTGGAATAACAGTTATATCATTTGCTTCAGCATATTCTTTTGGAGTATATGCCGTACTATCAACGATGATTTTAATCATAATTTTCTCCTTAATGGTCCATTTTGGACTTTTTTTATTTTAGCATACAAAATTTTCTTTTCCAAATGATTTTTATATGTTTCATCACTTTGTGTATGCGCGAATTTTGACGAATGACAAAACCCTTAATTTGTTGACTTACTTTGTTTTATATGTTATATTTAAACATAATATTCAAAAAGCGGAGGCATTAAATGGAAGAAAACTTATCAAACGAAATTGATATAAGAAGACAAAAAATCGAAGAACTCAAGAAAATGGGAGAAATTCCATACAAAGAGAAGTTTGAAAGAACTTGCACAATCAAAGAAGCAAGAGAAAAATTGGGCGAACATGTCAAAATTGCTGGTCGTATCATTTTTCGTCGTATAATGGGAAAGTTTGGTTTCTGCCAAATCAGAGATATCTATGACAAAATTCAAATTTCAGTTGGAAGAAATGAGTTTTCAGAAGAAGACTATAATTTCTACAAAAAGATGATTGATATTGGTGACTTTATTGGGGTTGAAGGGGAAGTTTATCAAACGCAAACTGGCGAAATCACAGTTAAGGCAGAAAAGGTTGTTTTGCTTTCAAAAACACTTCGTCCGCTTCCAGAAAAATTCCACGGAATTGCAGACACCGAGATCAAATATCGTCAGCGTTATCTTGACCTTATCACAAATGAAGACAGCAGAAAGATTTTCTTAACAAGAAGCAAGGTTGTTTCATTTATCAGAAGATATTTGGAAGACAATGGTTTCATTGAAGTTGAAACTCCAATTTTGCAGACAAGTGTTTCTGGTGCGAGTGCAAAACCTTTCTTCACACATCACAATGCTTTGGACATTGAATGTAACTTGAGAATTGCCACAGAGTGTCATTTGAAGCAATGTATCGGTGCAGGAATTGACAGAGTTTTTGAACTTGGAAAAGACTTCAGAAACGAAGGAATGGATCCATCTCACCTTCAAGAATTCACTCAGGTTGAGTGGTATGCTTCTTATTGGAACTTTGAAGACAACATCAAATTCTTCCAAACAATGCTGACGAGTCTTATGCAAGAGTGTCTGGGAACAACAAAGATCAACTATCAGGGCCAGGAGATTGACTTTGGTGGACAATGGCCAAGAATTGATTATGTTGCAAGAATGAGAGAACTTTTGGGTTGTGATTTTCTTTCAATTGATAATGTTGACGAATTGAAAAAGATTGTTGTTGACAGAGGACTTTTTGGTTATACAGAACTTGAAGAGTGTAAGACTGTCAGAACCCTTATTGATTATGTCTATAAGCGTAAAATTCGTGCTGACATTGTCAATCCTACAATTCTTTACAACTATCCAGCATCTCTCATTCCTCTTGCCAGAAGAAATGATAAAGATGAAAGAATTATTGATGTTTTCCAAGTGGTTGCAGGTGGTGCAGAACTGGTTAAGGCATATTCTGAGCTTGTTGATCCAATCACTCAAAGAAGAACATTGGAACTTCAACTTGAAGAAAAGAAGGCTGGCGATGAAGAAACTATGGACGTTGACGAAGATTTCTTGCTTGCAATGGAACATGGTATGCCACCAATCTCAGGTTTGGGTTTTGGAATTGACAGATTCTTGCAATTTATTTTCGATTGCCCAAACATCAGAGATGTTGTGCTTTTCCCATTGATGAAATAACAAAAGAGGTTGTGCGATGATAGATAGCAAAAGTGTTGTAAGCGGTCTTGATAAAATGATTGAAAATCCAAGATGTGAACTTGAACATAGAACTCCTTTTGAACTTTTGGTTGCAGTCATTTTGTCTGCCCAATGCACAGATAAGAGAGTCAATCAGGTCACAAATGAACTTTTTAAAACTCACAACAAACCACAAGATTTTGTCGATATTTCACAAGAAGAATTGGAAGAGAAAATTCATTCTTGTGGGTTCTATCATAACAAAGCAAAATCAATCAAGTCCGCAAGCCAAGATATCATAAGCAGATTTGACGGGAAAGTTCCTGACAATTTTGATGACCTTTTGACGCTTGCGGGAGTTGGAAGAAAAACAGCAAATGTTGTTATGGCTGTGGCTTTTGGAGGAGATAATTTTGCTGTGGACACTCATGTGCTTAGAGTTTCAAATCGTCTTGGATTTGTGAATACCAAGGATCCAAACAAATGTGAAGAAAAATTATGCGAGATCTTTCCAAAAAATGAATGGTCAAAATTGCACTATCAAATGGTTTTGTTTGGGAGATATGTATGCAAGGCAATGAAGCCAGATTGTGAAAACTGTGTCTTTAATGCAAATTGTCCAAGTTCGAGAATTGGCGTTCCGCCAGAAGACTTAAAAACAAAGGAAGCTGCAAAAACAAAAAAATAGGAGAGTTTATGTTTCTTGACAGAGTTAAAATCTCAATAAAAGCAGGAAACGGTGGCAAAGGTTCCACCTCTTTTTTGCGTACCGCTCAAACCGCCAATGGTGGTCCAGATGGTGGCGATGGCGGAAAGGGTGGAGATGTGATTTTCAAGGCCACTAATGACTTGAACACGTTGTATAGTTTCAGATTCAAAAAGAAATTTGTCGCTGAAAATGGCGAAGACGGACATCAAAAAAATCAGACCGGAAAGAGTGGAAAAGATGAGATTATTCTTGTTCCAACTGGAACGGTTTTGATCAATCCTAAAACGGACAAAATCATTGCTGATTTGAATGAAGATGGCGCTGTCTTTGTGGCTTTGAAAGGTGGTGTTGGCGGACATGGAAATGCTTACTATAAGTCTTCAATCAAACAGGCACCAACATTCTCTCAACTTGGAGAAACAACTTCACCAAAAGAAGTGATTTTGGAACTTAAAACCATTGCTGATGTTGGATTGGTGGGTTTTCCAAATGTTGGAAAATCCACACTTTTGTCGGTCATTTCAAACGCAAATCCAAAGATTGCAAACTATCCTTTCACAACAATATATCCCAATTTGGGTGTATGTGAAGTTTTGGGAGAAACCTTTGTTGTTGCGGACATTCCTGGACTTATTGAAGGAGCAAGTGAAGGGACTGGTCTTGGGCATTATTTCTTGAAACACGTTGAGCGTGTCAGACTTATTGTTCATTTGATTGACATATCTGAAAGTGAAGGAAGAAGTGCTGTGGAAGATTACAAAATCATCAATGATGAACTTGGAAAATATAACAAAGAACTTCTCAAAACAAAACAAATCGTGGTCTTTTCTAAGTGTGATTTGCTTGACGAAGAAGAACTGAAGAAAAAAATAGACAATTTCACAAAAACCTTGAAGATTTCTGATTATGTTTGCATTTCTTCATACACTAGAGAGGGTGTCGAAACCTTAAAGAAGAAGATTTTGGAAAACTTGAAGAAAATTCCAAAGAAAAAGGCTCTTGCAGTTGAAGAGTTTGACTTTGACAAAAAGGACTTTTCTTCTATCGAAATCACAAGACATGATGATGGCAGTTTTGAGGTTTCTGGTGGAAGAATTGAGAACTTGGCAAGAGGTGTTGTGATTTCTGACCAAATGTCTTTTGCTTATTTCCAAAACAAACTTAAAGAAATGGGTGTCATTGATATGCTCAAAGAAAAAGGCTTGAAAGAGGGTGACACAGTTGTGATTAAAGATATTTCATTTGAATATATCGAATAATTGCATATTACACTTTAGATTGTTGTGTTATGCAACATAATACACAACATATTGTGATTAAATTAAAAGGAAATGATATGATAACAACAAAACAAAGAGCGTATTTGAGAGGTCTTGGAAATGCACTTGACCCAGTTATGCAGATTGGAAAAGATGGCATTTCTGAAAATGTGCTTAATGGAGTCAACTTGCTTTTGGAAGCAAGAGAACTTGTCAAAATTAAAATGCTCAAAAATTGTGACTATGAAATTAAAGATTTGGCAAATGAAATTGCACAAAAAACGAATGCTGAAGTGGTGCAAGTGATTGGCAATATTTTCATATTATACAAAAAATCAACTCGAAAAGATTTCAAACACATTCAATTGCCTTAATTTGTCATGTTGACATCGACAACATGAAACAGATGCACCAGTTTGCTTCACTGTTTATGTTATTTACTATGTGATTTTATGTTATGCAATTGTTTTTATAGGATTTCGCTTTCGGTCTTAACATTGAAATATGGATTGAATTGTGAAATAAGAGCAAAAATCACCAATATTGATGCAACGACGCAATAATAGATTGTCATTCTGATAAACAAACTGCTCATGATAAGGATGATGGCGGAGAACAAATAGCCCTTTGTCCTTTTTTTATTGAACGAATAGGCAACAAAGTCTTTGAATGCAAGTTTCTTTTCTTTTTTATATTGATGAGTTATTTCAGGGAAACAATCATAGAATTTGTAAAGTTTTTCGTAGGTGGCATAGGTGTCCAAAATCAAAAATTTTTCATTAAAATTTTGGCAAAAAGCGCTGAGTCCTTTGTCCGTTATTTCTTTGCAACAAATGACAATCTTTGTTGCTTTTTCTTTTTTGACACTGTTATAGATGCTCATGAATCTTGAAATTGTCATTCCTTCAAAAGAAACATCGACATAAAGCAGAGTTTTCACTTTTTCTTCGACATGGTTAATCACAATGTATTTCTTGTGTTTTGTTATGTTTTTGTGCTTTTTTGAGGCGAGTTTGACAAAAAAATCCATAGGGTCAGTTTGGCAGGCTAAGGACAAGAACATATTTTCAGCATCTTCTTTTTCTTTCATCTTCAAACCGGTTTTGTTTTGCTTATTTCTCTGCACGCAGAAAATGATGAGATAGATCAGACTTGTCAGTATGAATGTGAGAAGAACGGACAGCCACAATTTTTTTATGAAATATCTTATCCAAACGAAGCAAAAAAGATAGATAAGTGTGAACTTCAGAATTTCTTGAAATATAAGGTTAATCTTTCTCATGACAGAATTTTTGACAATTTTACCTTTTTTAATCAGTCATAGATCAAAAAATTGTTTGACAAAAAATGTTTGTGCTGTTACAATTTAAATATGATAAACATCAAGGAACTTGTAACCATTTTGCAAGACAACAAAATCAAAAATGTTTCAGTTTACAATCTTTCAACTTCTGAAGAAGAAAAGTTTGTAATTCTTTCTACGTCAAGCAAAGTGACTGACAGCAAAAAGGTTGCAGACATTCTTGCTGAAAAATATGACTACAACGAAAAAATTGAAGGATATTTCAAAGGGGAGTGGATTGTTTTTGACTTTCCGCATGTGACACTTCATATTTTTCTGCAAAAGGTCAGAGAAAAGTATAATTTGGACAAACTTTACAAACCAAAAAAGATTTCTATTTGAAGCAATTAAATTAAAAAAATTCGAAATTTTTGAAAACAAAGTATTTTGCTTTGTTTTTTTTGTTTTTTGGGTTATAATCACTTTAGGTGAACTTATGATTGATATTTGCTTTGTTTGCACAGGAAACACATGTCGGTCTGTTATGGCTGAAAGAATTGCAAAAAAACTTTTCAAGGACAGAAAAATCAAAGGTGTCAAATTTTCTTCGGCAGGCATCTATGCGAAGGGAGAAAACATCACAGATGGTGCTGTCTTTGCCTTGAAAAAACTTGGCTATGACGGACGCAAAAGGAAAAGTGTCAAACTTTCAAAAATCAAGCCAAACACCATTTATGTCGCTGTTACCAATGCTCACAAAGACTTCATACACTCCAAGAAATGTCTGAGTTTTGAAGATTTGGCGGGTGCAGTGAATGACCCATATGGGCAAAGCAATGAAGTTTATCTTCAAACAGCAAAACAAATTGAAAACAACGTTAATGTCCTGCTTGAAAAAATTGAAAATTTAAGAGGTGCACTATGATTATTATGGCAAGCGACCACAGAGGCTATTTGCTTAAAGAAGAACTTAAGATGTTTTTTAATCAAGAAAACATCATCACCATTGATGTTGGGACATACAGCAAAGAGCCTGTTGATTATCCCGATTTTGCCAAACTTGGAATTGAAAAAATTTTGGAGAACAAGAATAATGTCGGCATCTTCATTTGTGGCTCAGGAATTGGCATGAGCATTGCGGCAAACCGTAATCCAAAAATTCGTGCTGCACTTTGTTTGAACACAACCATGGCATCACTTGCAAGAAAAGATAATGATGCAAATGTTTTGTGTTTGCCTGGAAACTTTTTGAAAAAAAGAAAAGCAATCAACATAGTCAAAGTTTTTTTGACAACAAGTTTTGAAGGTGGTCGTCATGCCAGAAGATTAAAAAAAATCTCAGGACAAATCAAGGAGGACAAATGATAAATATTATTGTTCCCATTGTTGAGAATGTCGACAAATTTGAGGAATTTATAAAAAAAGTTAATTCAAAAGATTCAAAAGTTTTTGTTGGAATAAAAGAGAATTTGGCTGACAAGTTTGGTGTTAAATCAAAGAATGTTGAAGTGCATGTTTTTAGTTCCAAATCTGGGAAAGAAGAAATCATCAATTCTCTTCATTCATGCAATTTGCAAAGGGGAAAAATTTTGATTGTTAGACGACCTTTGAATGATGAAGAATTATTGTCTTTAACAAAGTCAACAAAGGATATTGTGACTTTGAAGTCCAACAGAAACAAATTTTCAAGAGCAATCAAAAACTTTATGAGCAATGTTGTTATGAAGTTCTTTGGCTTTAGTTACTTTGAAGACATCTCTGCAATTTGCTATGGTGAGACCATGTTTGACCTTTTGAGTGTTTGTTCAAATCTTTCCATGGCATCTCGAATCAACAAATATGTGGGTGTGGAATTTGAAGAAGTGACAACTTTGGAAAAACCAGTTGGAAGAGACTACAGCAGACCGAAAAACATATTCAATCTTTTTTTGGGCGTTTTGTTCTTTCTTGGGAGTCTTGCCGGAGGAATTTGCATTTGTGTTTTTACACCATTGGAAGTGCTGATTGTAATTTTGGTTGTTGCATGGCTCATCATTGCACTGGTTTTGATGTTTATTTCGATTATCAACTTCACACGAACTGTGGCGGTTGGGAAACTTCGCTATGGTCGTGCGGAAGAGATATAAAAATCGGTTTTTAACCAACAAAAAAAGGAGAGTGTGATTTATGAAAAAAGTAAAATTGGGAATCAATGGATTTGGAAGAATCGGAAGACTTGCTCTTAGAATTGCATCAAAGAGAGACGATGTTGAGGTTGTGGCAATAAATGACCCATTCCTCACAATTGACTACGCGAAGTATCTTTTGGAACATGACTCTATTCATGGACATTTTGATGTGCCTGTGAAGGTTAAAGATGGAAAACTTTGTGTTGGCAGATCAAAAATTTCTTTTTATGCTGAAAAAGAACCTGCTCTCATTCCTTGGAAAGATGACGCGGTTGATGTCGTTGTTGAATGCACTGGAAAATTCACAGCATATGAAACAGCAAAAGCACATCTTGATGCAGGCGCAAAGAAAGTTGTCGTTTCTGCTCCAGGAAAGAATATGCCTATGTTTGTTATGGGTGTCAACAATGAAACTTACACTCCAGACATGAATGTTGTTTCAAACGCATCATGCACAACGAACTGCCTTGCTCCACTTGCAAAAATCATTAATAATGCATTTGGAATTGAAGAAGGACTCATGAGCACTGTTCACTCAACAACAGCAACACAACTCACGGTTGATGGCCCAAGCAAAAAAGATTGGAGAGGTGGAAGAGCAGCAAGTTACAACATAATTCCATCTTCAACTGGTGCCGCAAAAGCCGTTGGAGAGGTTATCCCTGACCTTAAGGGCAAACTTACAGGAATGAGTTACAGAGTTCCAACTCTTGATGTTTCCGTTGTTGACTTGACTTGCCGTCTTAAAAAACCAACAACTTATGAAAAAATTGTTGAAGCGGTTAAAAAAGCAAGCAAAAATGAAATGGCTGGCATCGTTGGTGTGACAGATGAACCTGTTGTTTCAAGCGACTTCATCGGTGATCCAAGAACCTGTATTTTTGATGTTACTGCCGGAATTATGCTCAGTCCAACTTTTGTTAAACTTGTTGCTTGGTATGACAACGAATGGGGTTACTCAAACAAACTTGTTGACCTTTGTGTTTATATCATGCAAAAGAAATAAATAGATGATGCCAAATGGCAATATGAAACAAAAAGATGAAAGGAAGAAGTTATGAAAAATCAATTAAACAGAGATTTGATTGAGGAACTTAATGAAAGTAACAATCCAGAATTTTTGGATAATGTCAACGACAAAATGTATGATTTGATTTCTTGCACAATCAGTGACATATCTTTAAAATCGCCTTTTATCAAACCTGACAAGTGTGTGTTTTTCCCTGTTAACGAACTTTACACAGGTGCAGTTTCGCAATTGTCAGAATTAACATATTTTCTTGGTGTTGAAAATCCTCAGATTGAATTTAATTCCAAGAAAAAGAGCAATTTTTGGAAGAATTTTTGGAGAGAATTCAAAGCTTCTTGGCGATTGGGCAAAAAGAAATATAAAAAAGAGAAAAAAAGTGTTTCCGTTGCCGCTGTTGACAAATATAATCTGATTGATTTTAAACATGATATTGTCAAGACTTTGGCAGATTATTTGAGACAAACATCAGTTGTTTATGAATATAATTCTCATCTTTCAATTGTTGGAATTGATGATTTTGGAACAAACGTCAGAATCAATATTATTGTCTGTTGCTATGATTCTCACAAAAACCTTTACAAAATCTATAACCAGCAAAAAAATAAATATTTCGTTGTTGACTTTGGCAACAGATTTTCTAATATCGCTTACAAAGTCAAAACTTGTGGGCTTGTCTATGTCGACATGATCAAATTGATAAACATTCTTTATTCAAAAAAATATAACAAAATTCCAAATCAGATTTTGGTGGAAAGTTTGTTGTTTGACTGTCCAAATCTTTTGTTTGGTGATGATGTTTATAGGACTTTTGTCAATGTTGCAAATTTCATTCGTCTTGCAAATCCTCAATCTTTTCTTTCAATTTGTGACGGGAGTAAGACAATCTTTCAAGACGAACTTATCACAAAAAACAATTCTCAACTTGACTTTAGCAAGATAATCAAAATGCTTGATGATTTTAAGTATTGATCGGCAATGTTGTATATTTTTCGACATTTTGCAAATCCTACATATAGGAGGAGCAAATGAAAGAAATTTGGATGGTTGTTGGTTTTGGCGCGGGACTCGTGACAGGGGCACTTCTTTACAAACATTGTGAAGATGCAAAAAAACTTGTCAACAAGGGTGAAAAAGCCGTAAAAAAAGAAGTTGAAAACTTGAAAGAAGCAGTCAAAAAACCACAAAAAGAGAATAAGCAACAAGAAAAATCAAGTAATAAATAAAAAAACAGAGCTGAATATGGCTCTGTTTTTTTAAGGTCTTGACAAAGTTTTCTAAATTGTTTATTCTATACCGAAATTTAGAGGAGATGTTCTATGGTTTTTGTGTTTGATTTAGATGATACACTTTGTGATACAGATGGGTATAGTGAAGAATATATCTCAAACTTTTTCATAACACATAATTTACCATATAAACAAATTGTAAAAGATGTCAGATTTGCAGAGGCAAAGTTCGACTGGGATTTTGAAACTGCAAACAAATGGTACAAGGAATTTGGTGACGAAATGATGTTGCATTTTCCAACCAAACCAAATGTGACGGAAGTGCTGAACAAATTACATAAACAGGGACACAAAATTGTCATTGCAACTGCAAGGGCAACAGATTGGCACACAAAACCAGAACAAATTACTTTGCAATGGCTGAAAAACAATCATCTTCCTTATGACAAGGTTTATATCGGAAGAATTGACAAAGAAAAAATCTGCGAAGAGGAAAATGCTGATTTCTTTGTTGATGATGATTTAAATATTGTTTCAAGAGTTGCAGAATATTTCAGACAAAATGGTCGCGGGAAAGCTTTCCTTTCAACGTCCAATTTCAACAAAGATTTGCCTGTTGAAGATGGCATTAGAAGGATTGATTGCATTGATGAAATCCTAAGTTTTTCAAGGGCGAAAGCAAGAGAGAAAACAAAATCATAGAACTAAATTTGTTTCAAAAAACAAAAAAGCAAGGACATTGACCTTGCTTTTTTCATACTAGGCGAATGCTTCGTTACAATCTGACTGACTGCCTCGCAGTTTTTCAACTCCACCAAAGTTTCCTCATGGCACATCAACTTATCTTCTTAATGATGCTTCCGTCAGGACCTGACATGGTTCGAAGGAGTCAATTGCATAAGACCTTAATTTCACCATCAAAAAACTACGCACATATTCAACCAAATTGCACCTAGGCAAGCGTTCAATCCTGCTGTAGCGGATTGCAGGTTACAGGGCACCGCTAACTCCCCATCTAGCCTAGTTTTATTATTATATGCATTTTTCAAAGTTATGTCAAGTGTAGAAACGAAAAACTTGATGTTCTTTTGTTTTGTTTGAGTTGCTTATCCTGTTTAATTCATGTTTTTAAATTTTCGACAAAATGAAATAAAACCATTCAAATTTCTTCACAAAAACGAAGCAGGGGTTTTCATACAATGCTCTAAAGAGGTGGAGTATGTTAGAGAAAATCTTGCCTGATAAGTTCTACAAAATCTTGTCCGAAAAAGTGAATTTAAAAGCGGTTAACGAAATCAGACTTCGTGCAGACAAGCCGGTTGTGATCAATGTCAGCGGAAAGATGTATTTCTTGTCCGACAATGGTGTGACTGGCAATGTGAACAACAGTCTTTATGCCAGCAAGATTATGATTGAAGATGTCATTTTCAGGGCAAGCGAATGTTCCATCTACTCCGTCAATGAACAGATAAAAAAGGGGTTTATTGTCACAGATGATGCTGTCAGAATTGGTATTGGTGGAAATTTGATTGAAGAGAACGGACACATAAAAACAATGACAAATTTTTGCAGTTGCAACATCAGAGTTCCACACGTCGTGAAAAATTGCAGTTTGACAGCCTATCCATTTATGGTTTCTGAAAATGGAGTGGCAAACACTCTGGTCATTTCTCCGCCGGCTTGCGGAAAGACGACATTTTTGCGTGATTTTGTCTACCAACTCAGCGAACGTAATCTTCCATACAACATTCTTCTTTTGGACGAGAGAGGGGAACTTGACTGCGGAATAAACTCAAAGTTCACTGATAAGATTGCATTTGCAACAAAAAAGGTTGGGTTTGAAAATGGCATTAGGTCGCTGTCACCAGATATTATTGTGACAGACGAAATCGGGCAGGAAGAAGACATTGAAGCAATCAGATATGCAAGTTCTTGTGGGGTTAAAGTTTTGGCATCAACGCACGCTGACAACATGGAAACTTTTTGCAAAAAAGCACTTTTTCAAACATTAATCAAAGAGAAGGTTTTCAAAAGATATGTTCTTCTTTCAAAGCGAAATGGTCCCGGGACGTTCGAAGGAATTTATGATGAGAACTTCTCAAGAGTTTTCAGCAATTTCAAATGATTTTTGGAGGGGTTATGAAATATGTCTTGATTGTTTTTATTTTTTGCTTGTGTGCACTTGTAGGATACATTTTTTCAGTCAAATATAAAAAAAGAAAAAAGTTCTTCAACTCTTTGATTATTTTTGCTGACAAGTTGTCACTTGAAATCAATTTTTCAAGAGAGCGTTTAAAGGTGTTGCTTGAGAATTTTGACTCTGCAAACAAGAAAAACCTTCTTGGAATTGATGAAAAATTTGTGGAGTATTTGGACAAAAAAATTGAACTCACATCTGAAAACATTTTCAAAAAAGCCGATGTTTTAAAGAATGATGAGAAAGATTTCATTTTGTTATTTTTGAAAACGTTGGGCAGAAGCGATGTTGAAAATCAAACAAAAGAAATTCAAAACTTTATTTCTCGATTTAATGAAATGAAAACTCAGTGCGACACCGAACAAAAGAAATATGGCTCGTTGTCTTTGAAACTTGGTATTGTTGCGGGGTTGTTTTGGGTGGTTATTTTGCTTTAGTTCAGATTCCAAGAAGGAGTGTTTATGGATGTTGACATCATTTTCAAAATTGCGGCAATCGGTATTTTGACCGCTGTGATAAGTCAAATTCTCAAGAACAGTGGAAAGGAAGACATCTCGACATTGGCGACACTTGCTGGTGTTGTCATTGTTCTGTTTATGGTCTTGGGGCTTATCAGCGAACTGTTCACTTCAATCAAAACCATTTTCAATTTCAGTTTGTTGCCGTTCATATAAAAACGAAGATAGCAAAAAGGAGGGCAAATGGACACAATTTTCAAAATTATAGGCATCGCACTTATCACTTGTGTGACTTGTCTGATAATCAAACCTGTTCGGCCAGATTTTGCGATTTTCATTTCTATTGTCGGCGGAATTATCATCATCTTTTTTCTGCTTTCATATCTTTCAGGAATTTTTGACATTTTCAACAACATCTTTGAAATTTCTGGAGTCAATGGTTCGCTTTATGGAGTGATTTTCAAAATTATTGGTGTTGGATATTTGACAGAGTTTACGGCGAGCATTTGCAGTGACACGGGGAATAACAGCCTTGGAGATAAAGTGCTTTTGGGAGGGAAAATTATCATACTTGTCATGGCTCTTCCTATTGTGACAAGTATTTTGGACATTGTTATGGAATTGTTGCCACAATGATGAAGAGAAGATTGTTTCGTCCGCCAAAAAGGAAGAGCAGGCGGAGAAAATTTTATCCAATTTTTGTTGTCTTATTGATTTTTGTTTCTTGTTTTTATGGCAGATTTGACGTTGTGACTGGCTTTGAAAGAAACAATACAATTGCTTATGCAACTTCTTCGGACGAGGCTGAAAGCACGGAAGAGTTGGAAGAGATGCTCCAAGAAGAAATTGACAAACAAATTGGAAACCTTGATTTTTCTGGCATTGAGGACATAATTTCAAAATTGAGCACTGATGCAAAAAATCTTTTCAATTCCAATTCCTTTGTTGAAAAAGTAAGTTATGTCATATCTGGTGAATATGCCGAAAGTTCTGAAAATTTCTTCTCCGCAGTCCTTTCAATCTTTTGGCAGGGTTTGAAAGATTATCTTCCAATCATCGGAAGCATAATATCCATTTCCATTTTGGGTGGCATGGTTTCCAACTTGAAACCGAACACAAATGGAAAATCTGTTGGAAACATCATTCACTTTGTCACTTATGGCGTTGTCATCATTTTTCTTGGAGTTTCGCTTGTGGAAATCATCAAAGTGACGACCACAACACTCACATCAGTGAAGAATATGTTTGATGGGATTTTTCCAATTTTGCTCACACTTTTGACAGCAGTCGGTGGAACAGTCTCGGTGGGGATCTATCAGCCAGCAATTGCACTTCTTGGCAATGTTTTCATTTCTCTTATCACATATATCTTGCTTCCACTTTTCATTTTTTCTATGGTTTTCTCAATTGTCGGAAATCTCTCAAACAACATAAAACTGGACAAATTTGTTTCTTTTTTGCAAGGTACGTTTAAGTGGACAATTGGTCTTTGTTTTACGATTTTTCTTGGGTTTGTGAGCATTCAAGGGATCATGGCAGGGGCCGTTGACGGGCTTTCAATAAGGACGGCAAAATATGCAATCAAGAGTTACATTCCTGTTGTCGGCGGATATGTCTCTGACGGACTTTCCATCATCATGGCAAGCAGTATGTTGATTAAAAATGCGGTTGGTGGTGTTGGGCTTTTCTTGCTTTTTTCCAGTGTGATCTCTCCAGTGATTAACCTTGCAATATTCATTCTCTCGCTGAAGTTTATGGCTGGAATAATCGAACCAATAGGCGACAAAAAGACAGCAAATTTCATAAGCGACATATCCAAAAGTTTGTCTCTTCTTGTTGCACTTCTTGTTGCGGTTTCGTTCATGTATTTGGTTATGACGGGGCTGATTATGTGCAGTGCCAATTTGGTGATTTAAAATTTCAAAAAACTTGAAAATTGTATTTTTGTGACAACAAAATCCGAAAGTAAAGCAAAAGCAAATTTCTTATGAAAACAAATCAAAAAGGAGGGGAAATGGGTGCGATATCAAGTTGGTTGTTGTCAATTGCTGGCGTCATCATTTTGAGTGTCTTGGCTGAATTTGTTCTTCCAGAAGGACAAATAAATCGATACACAAAAGTCATTTTTTCATTCGTCATTTTGCTTGTCATCATCATGCCTCTTCCTTCCATTTTTGGAAAAGATTTTGATTTGTCTGACTACTTTGGAACGAGTGAAAGCACACTGCAGGAAGATTATTTATATCAACTGAACTTGGACAAACTTACAACCTTGAATGAAGATCTTTCAAAGAAAATTCAAAATGAGGGAATGAACAATGTGGAGGTTTCAATCAATGCAAATGTGCTTTCACAGACGCTGGAAATTTATGGTGTTTATGTCGATTTATGCGATATTGAATATGACGAAAAATTTGAAAGTAAAGATATTGTGACAGCGAAGTTGAAAATAAGAGAGATCATAGATGGTTTTTCCATCTTAGATGGTGTGGAGGTTGAATTTAATGAGCAAAATTAAAGAATTTTGGGCGAAACTGAAATCTATTAGACATTTTGAGATCTGGGTTGCTGTGGTCATTGGGCTTTTGGTTTGTGTGATTTATTTCTCTTTCTTCTCACAGCCAAAAAACGACAGCATTGAAAATGATACGACAAAAGAATACTCTTCCGCTGAGGAATATGTGGACTACCTTGAGAATAAGTTATGTAATGTATTGTCCAGGATTTCTGGCGTGGGTGATTGCAGTGTGATTATCACTTTGGAAAGTGGTTTTTCTTATGAGTATGCAACCGAAACAGACACGAAAACCACAGTTTCAGGTGGAACAGAAACGACAATAACAACAGAAACAGTCATTCTTGTTTCTAATGAGCCTGTGATTATCAAGGAAAATTATCCTGTCATAAAGGGGGTGGTGATTGTTGCAAAAGGTGCAGAAAACTTTTCAATTAAGATGGACATCTTAGAAGCTGTTGAAACTGTCTTGGAAGTTGACAGCGACAATATAACAATTCTTTCATAAAAGGAGATAAAACATGAAAAAAAGAACAAAAATCATCATTCTTTCACTTATGATTGTCCTCTTGGGAGTGACAGGATATTTGAACATTGTTTTGAACAATTCAATCAAAGAAACAAACACTGGTGTGACGACAACAAGTTATTTCACATCATATCGCAATGACAGAGAAAGCACTCGTGATCAAGAAATTTTGTATTATGATGCAATCATTGACAGTGCATCATCAACAGAAGCGGCAATTGCTGCAGCAGAACAAGCAAAACTTGACCTTATTGAAACAATGGAAAAAGAACTTGCTGTTGAAGGGCTCATAAAAGCACAAGGATTTTCTGACTGTGTGATTGCAATTTCTGACACAAAAGTTAATGTTGTTGTCAAGAGCACAACACTTACAGAAAATGAAGTTGCTCAAATTTCAACAATTGTCAAAGAACAACTTGGCACAGAACTTAAAAATATTGTGATAATTCCAGCAGAATAATTTGCAAAATGTTATAACTTATGATAAAATATCTTTGTTATTAACACAAGGAGAAGGTTATGGCAGTAAAAAACCAAGACACCAACAATGGAAAAATCACTTTGGACAGAAAAATTCTTGTTTCAATCATAAATCTGGCTGCAAAGGAAATCAATGGCGTTGAGAGTGTGACAAATTCCGCTCGTCCATGGTATAAAAAACTTTTCAATCGTTATGACGACGGGGTGGAAATCAAATTTGAGAAAAATGGAGCACTCACTGTTGATGTTTATATCAACATCTACATTGGCTTCAGCGTTCCGGACATCGCATACAGAGTTCAAGAGAACATCAGAAACTCACTTGCAACAATGGTTGCATTGAAACCACTTAAAATCAACATTCATGTCATCAATGTGGAATGTGACAAAGAGGTGGAAAATGCGTAACGACGCTCGTGAGAACGCCTTCAAATTGATTTTTGAAAGTTTGTTTCATGAATATGACCAGTTGCTTTCCAAGGAAAATTTGACTGTCTTGAAAAAAGAAGATGACAACAAGTTTTTTGAAGACATAATGAAAAACTTCAACGAACATAAAGAACTTCTCAAAGAAGAAATTGAAAAGCATTTGAAGAATTTTGAATATGACAGACTTTTTAAAATCGATTTGGCAATAATATATCTTGCAGTCACAGAAATCAAATTTTGCGAAACTCCTAAGGCTGTTGCAATCAATGAAGCATTGGAACTTGCAAAAAAATATAGCACAGAGAAATCTTCAAAATTTATTAATGGACTAGTTTCTGCCATAGTCAATTAGAATAGATGTCAAATTCAAATTTTACTTTAACAGTAACAAAATTCAACACAATAATAAGGGATATTTTCAACGCCGAAGAGTTGCTCCACAATGTCAAGATTGCTGGGGAAGTCTTTGGCGTTTCTCTTTCCAAAACTGCTGTTTATTTTTCCATTAAAGACGAGGCAAGTTCTTTGCCTTGTGTTTGTTTTTATGGCGAACTTGCAAAAGACATCAAAGAAGGCGACATGGTTGTCGTCACTGGAAGTCCAAATTATTACGCCAAGAGCGGAAGATTTAATTTTGTTGTAAACAAGATTGAGCCGTTTGGACAAGGACTTTTGTATCAAAGATTCTTGCTTTTGAAAGAACAACTTGAAAAAGAAGGTTTGTTTGACCAATCACACAAAAAACAACTGCCGACAAACATCAAGAGAATTGGAGTTGTGACCTCAAAAGATGGAGCAGTCATTCAAGATATCAAGAATGTGACATGGAGAAGAAACCCCGGAATTGACATTGTGCTTTATGACACCAAAGTTCAAGGAAACGGAGCCGAAAGAGAAATTGCTGATGGTATTGAATTCTTTTCTGAATATGACAAGGTTGACGTTATCATTGTTGCCCGTGGAGGCGGAAGTTTGGAAGATTTGTCGGCATACAACACCGAACTTGTTGCTCGTGCAACTTATGCCTGCAAAAAGCCGATTGTGTCGGCGGTTGGACATGAGACTGATTTCACAATCATAGACTTTGTTTCTGACCTTAGAGCACCAACACCGAGTGCTGCAGCAGAGCTTTTGGCAAAAGACACAAAATCGCACAAAATGGCATTAAAGAAGGATATATCACGTCTTTCTCGAAACATTGACACCTACATTGCTGACAAAACATTGCAATTTCAGGGGACAAAAAACATCATTGTTTCAATGGTTGAAGATATGGTGGCAGATAAAAAACTGCAGATTGAGAAACTGACAAGTCAAATATCAAGCAAGTTGAATGAATTTGTGGTTAAGAGAGACTATGAACTCAAACTCAAACTTGCCACATTAAAGAAACTTAATCCGCTTGACATATTGTCACAGGGATATGCTAAAATAGAACAAAATGGAAAACCAATCGGACTGGCAAAAAACGTTGACTTTGGCAGTCAAATTGAAATCAACTTTTCAGATGGCTGTGTGAAAGCAATGCCACAAAATAAGGAGTGATTTATGAGTTACGAAGAAGCAATAAAGGAAATGGAAGAAATAATCGAAAAACTTGAGAATGAGCAATTGCCGTTGAAGAAAGCACAAGAATTTTTTGAGCGTGCAAGCGATCTCGCAAAATTCTCTCAAGAAGAACTTTCCAAAACAACAGGAAAATTATATCAAATCAAGAAAGAACTTGACCAAATCACAGAGGAGGAAGTATGAAAATAAGCAAACTTGTTGGAGAACGCTTGAAAGATGCTCCAAACAATGCAACATTAAAAAGTCACATTTTACTTTTGCGTGCGGGCTACATAAAACAAGTCAGCACAGGAATTTTTTCTTTGCTTCCACCAGCACAAAGGGTAAACTTGAAAATTCAAAACATCATCAGAGAAGAAATGAACAATCTTGGTGGGCAAGAAGTTCTTTTCCCTGTTGTCATGCCACGCGAACTTTGGGAAATGTCTGGAAGATACGGAACAATTCAAGAAGAACTTTTGCGTTTTAAAGACAGAAATGGACATGACATGGTTTTGGGTATGACTCATGAAGAAGCAGCTGTTCATATGGCTTTGAACACCATCAAAAGTTATGATCAATTACCTTTTATGATCTATCAAATTCAAACCAAATACAGAGACGAGGCTAGACCACGTGGTGGACTTATCAGAGTGAGAGAGTTCACAATGAAGGATGCATACTCATTTCACACATCACAGGAAGATTTGGAAAACTTCTACAAAAAAGTGTATGATGCTTATGTCAGAATCTATAAAAGAATTGGATTTAAAAACTTTATATCAGTCAAAAGTGACAGTGGCATGATGGGTGGAAAGGTTGCTGATGAATTTATGGCTGTGACAAATTCTGGGGAAGACAGACTTGTGCTTTGCTCTGAATGTAACTACAGCAGCAATATGGAAGTTGCAGATTCAATCAAAGAAGAAAATGACGGACAGATGACAGGGGAAATGGAAGAAGTCTTCACTGGCAATGCTCACACAATTGAAGAGGTTTGTGCATTCCTTGAAACTGATTCAAAACACACTGCAAAAGCGGTTTATTATCAGACACTAGATGAAAAACTTGTCGTTGCTTTTCTTCGTGGTGACTGCGATGTGAACGAAACAAAGTTGAAAAAACTTGTGCAAAGTGAATTATATCCTGTTGAAGTGGAAAAATATGGATTGGAAGCGGGAAACATTGGTTGCGTAAACTTGAATGTTCCAGAAAATTCTTTTGTGTTCTTTGATGAAACTTTGAAAGGATTGGAAAGTTTTGTTACTGGAGCAAATAAAAAAGACTTCCACTTGAAAAATGTAAGCATTTCAAGAGATGTCAAAGTTGACAATTTTGTGAATATCTCTTTGGTTAGAGAAGGTGATTTATGTCCAGTTTGCCATAAACCTTTGCATTTGAGCCGTGGTATTGAAATTGGAAACATTTTCCAACTTGGAACAAAATACACAAAACCTATGGGAATGAAAATAACAATGCCAGACGGAACCGTGAAAGAACCTATCATGGGCTGTTATGGAATTGGCGTTGGAAGATGTCTTGCAAGCATTATCGAAGAAAAAGCAGATGATAAGGGACTTATTTGGCCAATGACAATTGCACCTTGGCAAGTTCACTTCTGCCCAATCAGACTTGATAACGAAAATGTCAGTGCAGTTGCAGACGAACTCTACAAAAAGATGGAAAACGCAGGCATTGAAGTTTTGTTTGATGACAGAAACATTTCTGCAGGAATCAAACTTACTGACAGCGAACTTATGGGTATGCCAATAAGGGTTGTCATAAGTCCAAAAACGCTGGCAAACGGAACAGCGGAAGTCACAGTCAGAGGAGAAGAAGGCGAACCTTTGTTTATCCCAATAGCAGACTTAATTCCAGAACTCAAGGTCATGATTCAAGAAGAGATTGATGAAATTGAAAAAACTTTATAAAGGAGTTTGATAATGGTTGAAATCAAAACTAAATTGGACGAAAATGCAACCAAAGAAATAACAAATTTCCAAATGAAGAAAATTTGGTGGCTATATTTGTTGTTTTCGCTGATATTCATTTTGTTGGGTGTGCTTACGATAATCGAAGACCCAGGAATGATTGCAACTGCGGTTGTGTTTATTGTCATTGGAGTTTTGTTTACACCACTTTGCATATTGCTGACTAAAGGAATTTCAAAAAGCAACAACAAGTCATCTCTGCTGCTTAAAGATGAACTTGTTGAAACATACAAATTTGATGATAACAAGTTCACAATTGAGCAAACCAAGGGTGACACTTTTAAATCTTTCACAGAAAGTGAATATTCATACATCTACATGGTTAAAGAAACTGATAAATATTGGCTTCTATATCTTTCAACATCTCAAGCACATCTTCTTCCAAAAGATAAAATCACAGAAGGGTCAGTTGAAGAATTAAACGATATATTCAAACAAAAACTTGAAGACAAATTTTCACCTTGTAAAAAAAATAAATAGCCGTAAGAATTTGCAAAAATATTTAACAAATTAATTTTCTCGCACTATAATATTTGCAAGAGGTGAATTATATGGAAAAAGAAAAGTATATAATTACAGGAGCAACAGGTCACATTGGAAATGTTCTGGCAAGAAAACTTTGCAAGCAGAACAAAGATGTGACTGCTTTTGTTTTGCCAAATGAAGATTTAACACCAATTAAAGATTTGAATTTGAAAATTGTTTATGGTGACATCACAGACAGAGAAGCGGTTTTCAAATTGATTGAAAAAGATTCCATTGTGATGCACTTGGCCGGAATCATTGATATAGGAACAATGCAAGAAGAAATTATTAGAAAGGTCAATGTGGAAGGGACAAAAAATGTCGTTGATGCTTGTGTTGAAAACAAAGCAAAAAAATTGATATATCTCAGCACTGTTCACATCATCGACCCACAAAATGAAGGAGACATTCTTGTTGAACCAACTGTCTTTGACAAGAATAAGGTTGTGGGGAATTATGCAAAAACAAAATTGGAAGCAACAAAATACATCTTTGATGCTTGCAAAGAAAAAGGACTGAAAGCCTCTGTTTTGTATCCTTCTGGTGTTTTGGGACCTTATGATTACAAAATTTCCGAACTTGGCCAAGTCATTTTGGATTATATGAACCATAAACTTATTGCTTATGTCAAAGGCGGATATAACTTTGTCGATGTCAGAGATGTCGTTGATTCTGCAGTCAATGCAGTGACTATGGGACGTGACGGTGAAGGTTATATTGTCAGTGGTCGTGCTGTTGATTTGAAAGAACTTCTAAGCATAATCAACAAGAAACTTGGGCGAAAAAGACTTCCGCCAAAGATTGCATTGTGGTTTGTGAGAATGTTTGCAGGGTTAAGCAATTTGTATTACAAAATGAGAAAAAAGAAACCTGTCTTTTCAAAATATTCACTCTACACTTTGAACGTAAATCACAATTTCGGCAATGAAAAAGCAAAGAAAGAACTCAAGTTCAAACCAAGAGATGTTGTTGAAAGTGTGAATGATTCGGTTGATTGGTTCATCAAGAATAAGCCAGAACTTGTCAACTTCAAAAAACTTAACATAGATAAATAAATTTTCACTGTTTGTCCTAAACAAAAGCAATTCAAAATATAATAAAATATGAAGAAAAACAATCTTAGGTGGGCATTTAAGACACTTATTCTCTCCATATTTTTATCTATTGTGTTCAGTGTTGTGTCACAAAGCCTTTTTCCAAATCTATCAATTTTTCTTTCACTTTTTATCATTGCGTTTTTCATTGTTATCAGTGTGATTTTTGACATGATAAGCGTCGCAGTAACATCAATCAAGATTGAACAGATTGAAAAATATTCCAAACAAAAGGGCTATCAAACGGCTATTAAGCTTTGTCAAAACACAGAAAAGGTTTCTTCTTTTTGCGGAGATGTTGTGGGTGACATTTGCGGAATCTTGAGTGGTGCAGGAGGTGTCAGTCTTGTTCTTAATATGCATCTGCAAGATGAAACAATTTATTTCATTGTGACTTGTGTTGTCAGTGCATTGATTGCAGGATTGACAATCTTTGGAAAAGCAGTCATGAAAGGATATTCTGTTGATAAGTGTGAAAATGTCGTCATGAAAACAGCAAGCATAATGGAGACATCTCCGCTGGCATTGATAAAAGGGATTAAGTTCAGAAAAAATAAAGTTGGAAATAAAAACAAGAACAATGATTTTGATGATAAAAGCAAAAAATCAGAAAATGCTGAAAAAATTTTGAAAAAATGATTGACATAAAAATTTCATTGTGATATTATATTGCAGTAAGAAAGCAGAAGTTCTCCTTCTCACCCATCGAATTTCGTTTTGATGTGGTCAAAAATTTGAATATCTTTATTGATGATAATTTTTGATTTGTGTGATTTTTGGTAGAACTTTGCGTCCTACCAAATTTTTTATTAAAAAGGAGATTACGACAATTTTTAAGGAATTATTGATCAATGATCAAATCACTTCAAAGGAAGTTAGATTGATTGGAGAAGAAGGAGAGCAACTTGGAGTTCTCTCAAAATCAGAAGCACAAAACATTGCTGACAAGCAAGGGTTGGATTTGGTGCTTATGTCACCAAACGCAAATCCACCAGTTTGCAAACTTATGGACTATGGCAAATATAAGTTTGACACAGTCAAGAAAGAAAAGGAAATTCGCAAAAATCAAAAAATAAGTGAAGTTAAAGAAATTCAACTTTCAATGAGAATTGATGAATATCACATCAGCTTCAAACTTAAAAATGCTCAAAAGATCTTGCAAGACGGGGACAAAGTCAAAGTGTCATTGCGCATGAGAGGAAGAGAACAAGCGTATTCACAAAATGCCGTTGAGATTGTGAAGAAGTTTGTCCAAGATTTGTCAGAATATGGTTCAATTGACAAAGAGCCTGCAATTATGGGCAGAAATGTCTTTGTCGTAATCAACCCTAAAAAAAGCTAAAATAAAAGGAGAAAAGGAAAATGCCTAAAATGAAAACACACAGTGGTGCAAAGAAAAGATTTTCACTCACTGCAACAGGAAAAGTTAAGTATGCAAGACCAAACAAAGGTCACTTCTTGACAAACAAAAACAAAAATCGTAAAAGAAAACTCAGAAAAGGGTCTTATATTGCTGGAAAGAATGCAAGCAACATCAAGACATTGCTCTGCAAGTAATTAGGAGGGGAAAATGAGAATTAAAAGAGGAGTAAACGCAGTTAAGAAGCGTAGAAAAATTTTAAAACAAGCAAAAGGTTACTTTGGAGCAAAGAGTAAACTTTACAGAACAGCAAGAGAACAAGTTATGAAGAGCGGACAATATGCTTATATTGGACGTAAACAAAAGAAGAGAGATTTCCGTGCTCTTTGGATCACAAGAATCAATGCTGCTTGCAGATTGAATGACATTTCATACAGCAGATTCATTAACGGACTCAAGAAAGCAAATGTGACTCTTAACAGAAAAGTTCTTGCTGATATGGCTGTAAGAGAACCAGAAGCTTTTGCCAACCTTGTTGAAGTTGCTAAGAAGGCATAACTTCATGTTGAAGGCGACAAATAATTTCATATTGAACCTTAAAAAGCAAAAACGAGAAAATAAGTCTTTGCTTTTTTTGGATAATGTGAAAATAATCAAAGACGCATTAGAAGGTGGTTCAATCAAGCCGGAATGTGTTTTAACCAGCCTTGACGAACTTCCATTTGAGTGTGAAAGTTGTCAGGTTTATAAGGTTGATGAAAAAACGATTGAACAACTGGCAGACACAAAAACACCACAAAAAGTATTATGCATTGCATACCTAACACAAAATGTTGTGGAATTGCCTAAAACAAACTTTCTTGTTTTGGATGGACTGCAAGACCCAGGAAATGTTGGAACACTCATTCGTTCTGCTTTTGCCTGCGGATTTGAAACCATCTTTTTGGTAAATTCTGTTCGCAGAGAAAACAGCAAACTTATCAGAAGTTCTGTCGGTGCAGTGTTCAATTCCAAAGTCTATCAAATGTCAAGAGAAGAGTTTGTCACTTATGCAAAAGAAAACTCTTTCAAATTGATTATGTGTGATATGAATGGAGAAAACATTTTCGACTTTTCCGAGACCAATCCGAGTGATAAACAACATCTTGGAGTTGTTGTTGGAAACGAGGGGCAGGGTGTAAGTGACGAAATTGCTGCTTTATGTTATAAGACTGTCATGATTCCAATGAAAAAGGGAATTGAAAGCCTTAATGCAGGAGTTTCCGGTTCAATCATTATGTATGAAATAAACAAAAAAAATTTCTAATCGTCGATTAATTTGACAGAAATGTCAATTTTTATTATTATATATAAGGAATTTAACAAAAGGAGATTACAAAAATGTCAGGACATTCAAAATGGCACAACATACAAGCTAAAAAAGGTAAGACAGATGCCGCAAGAGGAAAGATTTTCACAAAAATTGGTAGAGAAATCGCAGTTTGCGTTAAAGCAGGCGGTCCTGACCCTAATGTAAACAGCAAATTAAAAGATATAATCGCAAAAGCTAAACAAAACAATATGCCAAATGACAACATTGAAAGATCAATCAAGAAAGCTTCAGGCGAACTTTCTGGAGTAAATTACGAAGCAATCACTTATGAAGGCTACGGAGTAGGTGGTTCTGCTGTTATTGTTGAATGTTTAACAGACAACAAAAACAGAACTGCTGGAGATGTTCGTCACGCTTTTGACAAACACGGTGGAAGTCTTGGCTCAACAAATTGCGTATCCTATCTTTTCAAGAGAAAAGGAATTGTTGTTGTCACAGATTTCAGCGACATAGACACACTTATGCTTGATGCAATCGAAGAAGGTGCAGTTGATGTTGTTGAAGATGAAGAAGCTGTGGAAATCATAACAGAACCTAACGAAGATGGAAAAATGCGTGATGCTCTTGAAAAGAAGGGCTACAATGTCGTTTCATCAGAAACTGCACTTGTTCCAGATATGTATGTTGACTTGAGTGCAGATCAAGAAGCAAAGTTCCAAAGAATGATTGACGCTCTTGAAGATTTGGACGATGTTCAAGAAGTATATCACAACGTAAACCTTTCTGAAGAAGAATAACAAAGTTTTCGCATAAAGGAGATCTCTATGAAAATTCATGTATTGGGCACAGGACATGCAGATGTTCTTGATGACTATAATACTTGCTTTGTTATGGAAAATGATGGAGGAGAATTTTTACTTGTTGATGCTGGAAATGGAAACAGAATCTCAAAGCAACTAAGTTTGCAAAATTTAAATTTGAATGATATTGAATATGCTTTTGTTTCTCATAACCATGCTGACCATATGTTGGGTTTTGCTTGGATTTTGAGATATGTTTTGGTTGGTTTTATGAATGGAACCAGAACAAAACCATTCACTCTTTATGGAATGAAACAATGCATTGATGCAGTAAGAATGCTTATGCTTGTCACAATGGGTGAAAAAACTTGTGGACAATATTTTGACAATCTTATTCATTTCAAGGAAGTGAGAGATGGAGAAATTTTAAATTTAATGGGGCTTGATTTCATATTCTTTGACACCTGTGCAACAGATATGCCTCAAATGGCATTTTATGTGAAAGAAAAGGGATTTTATTTCTGTGGAGATGTCCCTTTGGACCCTAAGTATTATGATAAATTTAAAAATTCAAAATGGTTATGTCTGGAAGCTTTTTGTCTTGAGAGAGAAAGAGCTGGAAAAGAACTTCCTTTAAAGAAACACAAAACAGTTAAAGAGGCTTCAATGGTGGCAGAAACACTTCAAGCAGAAAATTTAATTTTGTGGCACAGTCAAGATAACCATAATAAAATAAAAAAGGAATATGAGAAAGAAGCAAGAGAAGTTTATAATGGAAACATCATCATTCCTAAAGATCTTGACACTCTTGAACTGTAAATTTGTGGAAAGGGATTTTTGTTTATGGATTTCGTTTTTCTTTTTGAAATATTTGCCGAAATTTTTGGAAATCTTTACCTAAATTTTGCTTTATCATTAGTTCTGGACAAAAAACTGAAGAAATGGCAAATGCATCTTCTTAATGCAATAACGATATTTGTTTCGGTTTTGATTTTGCTCTCAATTTGTTTTGGTGCAGTGTTTTTGGCAACTGCTGAAAATCAAACAACACATTATTGTGGACTTGGCTTGACAATTGCTGGAGGGGTGTTTTTGTTGATACAAATCATTTTGTATGCCATAACCAAAAAGAGAGAGAGGGAATTAAAGAAGAAAAAGGCATTGGAGCGCAGATATAGAAAATTGCAAGAACAGAATACAAAAAACACCAATGAAATCATAATAGAACAAAATGATAACCAAAGTGACAATAAGCAGGGGTGACCTGCTTTTTCTTTTATGTCCTGGCTTTGATTTAGTATGCTTTTTCATTTGACAAAATAAGCGTTTTTTATTAGAATTAATTTATGAGAATTTTAGGAATTGACCCGGGCTATGGGATTGTTGGTTACGGAATTATTGACACAGACAGAGATAATGCTGTGGTGGATTATGGTGTGATTGAAACCCCAAAAGAAGAAACTTTTCCAGTTCGTCTTCAGCGAATTGACGAGTCTTTGAGAGTTCTTTTTGAAACCTATAAACCAGATGAAGTTGCGATTGAAGAATTGTTCTATTTCAAAAATCAAAAAACTGTCATTCAAGTGGCTCAAGCAAGGGGAGTTATTGTGCTTGCAAGTCAAAAGTATTGTGGAAGGACATTTGAATATACGCCAATTCAAATCAAACAGGCTCTTACTGGCAATGGAAGGGCGGACAAACATCAGATGCAATTTATGGTAAAGAATGTCTTGGGGCTTGCTTCAATTCCAAAACCAGATGACGCGGCAGATGCTTTGGCTGTTGCACTATGTCACAGTCAAATCAACCCTCGCTTGAATGTTAATATGATGCAATAATTAAGGAGAAAATATGATTTCATTTCTTGTTGGAACAATTGAAGAAAAAAGAGAAAATCTGTTGATTATAGATGTCAATGGTGTTGGATATGAATTGACAATTTCAAACAATACTCTTGTAAGTTTGCCTATGGAAGGAGAGACGACCAAAGTTTTGACATATCTGCAAGTGAGCGAAAACACTGGGGTTTGTCTATATGGTTTTGCAACAGAAGAAGAAAAGGCGATGTTTTTGCGACTTATCACGGTTTCCGGAGTTGGACCTAAGATGGCAATCACAATTTTGTCCGGCATGAAACTTTCAGATTTGGTTGTTGCAATTGTGAGCGGAGATTCCACTCTTCTTTCAAAAATAAAGGGACTAGGAAAGAAAACTGCCGAAAGAATTTGCTTGGAACTTAAAGATAAGATTTCAACAACTTCATTCAATCTTCAAGAAACAGATTTGCCTGATACATCTTATAATGAAAATGCACTGAATGATGCTGTTGACACTTTAATCAATTTGGGTGTGAACAAAAATGAAGCATACAGGCTTGCAAGAAGCAAGGCAACTGCTGACACAACTGCAGAAGAAATCATTTTGAAAGTTCTCAGAGAACTTGGTAGATAATCAATAAAAACACAGGATATTGTGTGTTATGCAATTGATTGTGTTGAATAATACACAACAAAAAGGAAATGTGAAATATGGAAGATAGATATATAACAAGCACAAAAAATTGGACTGATGCAGAAATTGAAAACTCTCTCAGACCAACAAAACTTTCTGAATATGTTGGACAAGAGAAGGTCAAGCAAAGTCTTGAAATTTATATTAAAGCTGCAAAATCAAGAAAAGATGCTTTGGACCATGTTCTTTTGTACGGGCCACCAGGACTTGGAAAAACAACACTTGCACATATCATCGCAAACGAACTTGGTTCACAATTCAAAATCACTTCAGGACCTGCCATCGAGCATGCAGCGGACCTTGCGGCAATTTTGACCAATTTGGGCAAAAATGATGTTTTGTTTATTGACGAAATTCACAGATTGAACAAAAGTGTTGAAGAAATCTTATATCCTGCTATGGAAGATTTTGCTTTGGATTTCATTGTTGGAAAAGGTCCATCTGCAAAAAATATGAGGCTTAAAATTCAACCATTCACATTGATTGGAGCAACAACAAAGGCGGGTATGCTCACAAGTCCATTGCGTGACAGATTTGGTGTTATTTGCCGTTTGGAACTTTATGAAAACGAAGAACTTCAAGTTATTATCAAACGTTCTGCCAAGATTTTGAATATTGACATAGACGAACAAGCCAGTCTTGACATTGCAAAACGTTCCAGGGGCACGCCGCGTATTGCAAATAGACTTCTTAAAAGAGTTAGAGATTATGCCGAAGTTTTGGGAACGGGAAGAATCACAAAAGAAATTGCCGACCAAGCTCTTGCGAAAATGGAAATTGATGAATTGGGACTTGATTTCATTGATAGAAAGATTTTGGAAAGCATAATCTACAAATTTGGTGGTGGTCCAGTTGGTCTTGACACTCTGTCTGCCACAATAAGTGAAGATTCAAGCACAATTGAAGATGTTTATGAACCTTATCTTCTTCAACTTGGTTTCATTGCAAGAACTCCAAGGGGAAGGGTTGCGCTTGAAAATGCATATCATCATTTGGGAGTGGACTACCCAGAAAATAAAGGACATTAAGATGCGAAGAGAACTTTTAAAAAGCACATATTTCTATGAACTTCCAGAAGAGCAAATTGCTCAAACACCAATTGAGCCAAGAGATCACTCAAGGCTTCTTTGTTACAATCGAAAAGCTAACAAAATTGAACATAAACACTTTTATGATGTGATTGATTTCTTAAAACCTGGCGATGTTTTGGTTGTAAACAACAGCAAAGTTCTTCCTGCAAGATTGTTTGGTTACAAAGCTGAAACGGGAGCAAAAATCGAAGTTTTGTTGCAAAAAAGAATTGATTTGAAAAACTGGGAAGTTATCGCAAAACCTCAAAAGAGATTGAACGTTGGAACAGAAATTGTTTTTAATGAAAACATCAAATGCACGGTGACTGAAAAAGGTGACTATGGCTCTTGCAAAGTTAAGTTTGATTATGCAGACGACAAAACTTTTGAAGAACATTTGATGGAAATCGGCACAATGCCACTTCCACCATACATTAAAGAAAAACTGAAAAACCAAAATCGTTATCAAACGGTTTATGCAAAAGTTGATGGTTCGAGTGCGGCTCCAACTGCTGGGCTTCATTTCACTCCAGAACTTCTAAGAAAAATTAAAGAGAAAGGCGTGGAGATTTTGGAAGTGCTTTTGCATGTTGGACTTGGAACTTTCAGACCTGTCAAAGAAGATAATATTGAAGACCATGAAATGCATAGCGAATATTTTGAAATCTCCCAAGATGTTGCAGATAAAATTAATAAGGCAAAAAGCGAGGGAAGAAGAATTATAGCAGTCGGCACAACATCGGTCAGAGTTCTTGAAAGTGGTGTTGATGAAAGTGGGAAATTGCAAGCCCAAAAAAGAGAGACAAAAATTTTTATCTATCCACCTTACAAATTTAAAATGGTTGATGCACTTATCACCAATTTTCACTTGCCAGAAAGCACTTTAATCATGTTGGTTTCGGCATTTGTTGGCGATATTGATAAGACCCTCGATTTATATAAACTTGCTGTCAGAGAGAAATATAGATTTTTTAGTTTTGGCGATGCCATGTTTATTGAATAAAAAAACAAAATAATTTCAATTCGTACGAAATAGGAGAAAGTATGGAAATCAGCAAAAAGCATGAAAATAAAAATGTCGATGTAAAAGTTTACATTGACAAATTGAGAGGAAAAATTCAGGACTATTTCAAAAAAGATGCAAGTGGTCATAGTATTGACCATCTTGAGCGAACACTGAATTTTGCATTATATCTCCAATCAAAGGAGGGAGGAGATGTTGTTGTGGTCGGGATTTCTGCATTTATTCATGACATACATAGAATTATGAGCAACGAACAAAATAGATTTGTTTCGCCAAAGGAAAGCCTTCCTGTAGTTGAAAAATTTTTGGAAGAACTTGACATTACATTTGATCAAAAACAACACATTTTGTATTCAATTGAACATCACGAAGAATATTCTTTTAGTGATGGTGTGAAGGTTACAGATATTGAAAGCAAAATCCTTCAAGACGCAGACAATCTTGATGCCATTGGCGCGATGGGAGTTATAAGATGTTTTAAATATGGAATTGCTCACAATGTTATAGATTATGATCCAACTGTCCCATTATATCAAAACAAATATAGAGAAGAAGATGTCGATGCTTCATCAATTCATCATATCAACAACAAACTTTTGCGATTGGGAAAATTTATGAACACAAAAACTGCAAAAAAAATTGCAAAGAAGAAAACTAAATTGATGAAAGATTTTATTGAAATGTATATTGATGAGTTTACATGCAAAATATCTGAAGAATAAATCTATAAATAAACAAAACATATTTCCACGGAGAATAGAGCATATGGAAAAGAATGATATTATTGAAATTGGAGCAACTTATAGACATTTCAAGGGGAATTTATACGAAGTTTTGACTGTTGCAAAAAATAGTGAAACGCTGGAAGATATGGTGGTCTATAAAGCTCTGTATGGAGAGGGACAAGTTTGGTGTAGACCAGTTTCAATGTGGAATGATATTGTTGAAAAAGACGGAAAATCTTATACAAGGTTCACAAAGATATACGACAAGAAAAAATAAAAAGATTAATTTAAAAGGTTAAAAAGTTATGCAAAATGTAAACTTTAGTTATAAAATAATAAAAGAATGTCCTAAAACTGGTGCAAGAGCAGGAATTTTTCACACTCCAAGAGGGGACATAAAAACACCTGTTTTTATGCCTGTTGGAACGCAAGCAACTGTCAAAGGACTTAGACCTGAAGATTTGAATGAAATGGGTGCTCAAATAATTTTGTCAAACACCTATCATCTTTTTTTGCGTCCTGGAGAAGACATTGTTGAAAAAGCGGGCGGTTTGCACAAATTTATGAACTGGGAAAAACCAATACTTACCGATAGTGGTGGTTTTCAAGTTTTTTCTTTGTCTGATCTGCGAAAGGTGTCTGAAAAGGGAGTCGAATTTCGCTCTCACTTAAGCGGAGAAAAGTTTTTGATGACACCAGAACTTTGTATGCAAATTCAGCATGCTCTTGACAGTGACATCAATATGGCTCTTGACCAATGCACAGAGGCGGGAGCAACATATGCCGAAGCAGAAGAGGCGGCAAGATTAAGCAAAATTTGGCTTGAAAAGTGTTACGAAGAACATAAAGGAGGAGATCATGTTCTTTTTCCAATTGTTCAAGGCAATATGTTTAAAGATTTGCGTGCAAAATGTGTTGAATATTGTGCACCATTTGCAAAATGTGGAATCGCAATAGGCGGACTTTCTGTCGGAGAAGAGAAAAGTGTCATGTATGATATGCTCGACTTCTTGAATCCAATTCTTCCTCATGATATGCCAAGGTATTTGATGGGTGTAGGGAGCCCTGACTGCTTGATTGAAGGATTTGCAAGAGGCGTTGATATGATGGACTGCGTTTTACCAACAAGAATTGCAAGAAACGGAACGGCATTCTCAAGCACGGGAAAGATGGTCATAAAAAATTCTTCATTCAAAGAAGATTTCAGACCAATCGAAGAAGGGTGTGATTGCTATGCTTGTAAGCACTTCACAAGAGCATATATCAGACATTTAATAAATGCGGGAGAGATGTTGGGTGCAGAACTATTGTCAATTCATAACTTAAGATTTTTAATTCGACTTGCAGAACAGTCAAGAGAAGCAATTTTAGGGGGCTATTTTGCAGAGTTTAAAGAGGATTTTTTAAGAAAATATAAAATCACTGCAACATTCTAAATTCTTATTGCGAGGAAAAAATGAAAGTCAAAGATCAAATTTTTTATCAGATTGCGACCAACAGAAATTTTAAAGTGGGCGACAAACTTTATTTTGGAAATGAAATTAATGGACAATCCAGGATTTTTAATTTTTCATTTAATATAGATGGGAAACCTTTACATGAACTTGCTTTCAAAGATTTGAAAAAACGAATGTTTAGAGACAAAAATCTAACTTTTGAAATGGCAAAGGCTCTTGCAAACTATGATTTATTTATGAGAGAAATTGCTCTTGAAGATGTCAGAAAAGAAAAATTCCCAGATTTACCTTCTCGCTTCTTCTGTATGTATCTTTCAGAACACAAAGAAGATATGATGGAAACCTTTGACAAATATAAGAAGTACACATTATCACAATCAAAAAATTTTGCAGTGAGAAATCCAGGGGACTTCTATCAAGCAATTGCTGTGAAGGTGACAGGAGAGATATTTTTTGCAAAAGAAGTTGGCATAGGAAGAGAGGGGCTCTCATTCAACGATTACAAAAATAGAGCTGTTGAATATTGGTCACAGTCACAAACATCAAATGAAAAAACAAAAGAAATTCTATTTGTTGGCAATGCAGAGGTTGTTGAAATAATTGATGAAATTAGACCATAAATTTGACTGGGGATTACCCAAATTTCGCAAATTTTATTGTATAATACCGATTTATATCTATTCGCAAAACATAAGTTTTACGAATAGATAGGCTATATTTTGAGTAATATGCACGAATTATTCAACTATATATTGTGTTATGCAACAAAATGCCATTCTTATTTTTTGAGCATTTTATTTGAAAAGTTAATTTGCATAATACCTATTATGAATATAAAAAACATCTACCAAAATTTAGCAGATGTTTTTATTTTTTATTCTTCTTCAACAGATTCAACAGAAACTTCAGCTTTTTTCTTAGTTTTTCTTATTTCCGCTTTTGTTTCTTTTTCTTTTTTCTTGTAATAATCTTCTATTGCAGCTCTTATAGATTCTTCAGCCAAAATTGCACAATAAACTTTTTGAGATGGAAGTTCTCCTAAAATTTTAATAATGTCTTTGTTGGAAACTTTCAAAGCATCATCTATAGATTTTCCTTTAACTAAATCACAAGCAATATCAGAAGAAGCGATTGCTGCACAACATCCAAAAGTTTTGAATTTTGCATTTTCAATCATTCCGTTATCATCGATTTTTAAATACATTTTGATGATATCACCACAAGTTGTGGCACTTCCTACCTGCCCTATGGCATTTGCTCCATGCATACCACCAGCATTACGGGGGTTTTGAAATCTATCTAAAACAGTTTTTGTATACATCATAATCAAATCCTCCCTGCTTGAATTGGCGAAATTGCCCTAAGTTTTGTCACAACTTTCTCTATTTCATCAACAACATAATCAACATCTGATTTTGATATGTTTGTGCCAAAAGAAATTCTAATTGCTCCTTGTGCAATCTCATCAGCTATTCCCATTGCTTTCAAAACATGAGAAGGCAAAAGTGATTTTGAAGTGCAAGCTGAAGATGTTGAAACTGCAATTCCAGCAAGATCAAGAAGCATCAAAATTGATTCTCCCTCAATGCCGTAGAACGATATGTTCAATATTGCGTTTGATTTTTGATGAGGGTGACCATTGACTTGGAAAAATTGGACCTTTTCTGACAATTTTTCAAGGAAATATTCTCTGATCATTTTGAGTTTCTTGTTGTTTATGATGTAATTTTTTGTTGCAATTTCAATTGCTTTTCCAAAGCCAGCAATTCCTGCAACATTTTCCGTTCCAGCCCTTTTTCCTCTTTCTTGATTGTTTCCGCCAAAAGTTATAGGGTCAATTCTGACACCATTTTTGACATATAAAGCCCCCACACCTTTTGGTCCATGAATTTTGTGAGATGACATCGACATCAAATCAATTTCCATGTCTTGAACGTCCATTTTGATGTTTCCAATTGCTTGAACTGCATCAGTATGGAAAATAATTCCATAATCATGAGCAATTTTTGCAATTGCCTTGATGTTTTGAATTGTTCCAACCTCATTATTTACTGACATGATTGAAATCAAAGTTGTATCTTTTCTTATTGCATGCAGAAGTTCTGGAAGTTTAACAAGACCTGTGCTGTCGACTGGCAGATAAGTCACTTCATATCCTTCTTTTTCCAATTGTTCGCATGCATGTAAGACAGCATGATGTTCGATCTGGCTTGTTATGATGTGTTTTCCTTTTTTTTCATAAGCGTGAGCAACACCAATAACAGCCCAGTTATCAGCTTCGGTTCCGCCGCTTGTGAAATAGATTTCATTGGCTTTGCTTGCATTTATTGCCTCTTTGACTCTGTCTCTTGCTCTATCTACAATTGCCATGGCATCACGACCAAAACTATGGAGAGAACCTGCATTGCCATAGATTGTGTTGAAACAAGGCAACATTTCATTTAAAACTTCATTAGAGACAAAAGTTGTTGATGCGTTATCCAAATAAATTTTTCTTTCCATGCTCTTATCCTTTTATGTAACAATTTTAACACCAACAAAAAAGATTGTCAATAGGCAATAATTAAAATTCGCCTACAACAATCAGTGAAATCTATTATGAATTATAGATATTTTTTGATGGCTTCTGTCAAATCTTCTTGCATCCAAAGTCCAATATGTTTTTCTTTGACTTCTCCGTCAACAAAAATATAAATTGTTGGAATGCTCATGATTCCAAAACTTCTTGCCAATTTTTCATTTTCGTCGACATCAACCTTAAAGATTTTCACAGAATCTTCTAATTCTTCTTGAACTTTTTCAAGAATTGGAGTCATCATACGACAAGGTCCGCACCAAGTTGCAAAAAAATCTACAACCACAATCCCCTTTTTTGTTTTTTCTTCAAAATTCTTTTCTGTTAATTGTTCCATAACAATTCCCCTTTTTAATTTAAAATTTTATTGACAACATAAGCGCTGAGAACACAACCACACATTGCTGGATAATATGATATGCTTCCAATTATGTTTTTATTTTCGTCATTTTTGATTGCTGGACTTTCACTTGTTGCAACATCAAGACTATCAATTTGATTTTCTCTCAGTTTTCTTCTCATTATTTTTGCCAAACCGTCGTTTGATGTTTTATAAATATCCACAACCTTAAAATGTGGTATATCAATTCGATTGCCGGCCCCCATTGCTGATATGATATTGATGCCATGTTGCTTGCAATAAACAATCAGATCCACCTTATCTGAAACACTGTCAATAGCGTCAACAATATAATCAAACTTTTTTGAAAATAGTTTTTCCGCAAATTTTGCACAAAATCTTTCAGAAAATATTTCAACTTTGCAATCTCTATTTACGCTTAATATCATGTTTTTCATAACTTCTGTTTTCAGCATGCCTGTTGTATTTACATTTGCGACAACTTGCCTGTTTATGTTTGTTTCATCAACTCTGTCAAAATCAACCAATGTTATGTTTCCAACACCTGCTCTTGCAAGCATCAAACAAACATATCCGCCAACTCCACCAACACCAATAATTGCAACATGACTTTCTTTAAGTTTTTTGATGCCGACATCTCCAATAAGTGCTTTTGTTCTGTCATTCCACATAGATTTTCCTCTCAATTTAAGTACAACATATTGAGGTACTATTCAATATTTTCCTGCATAATACAACAATCCATAGTGTCTTAAATTTGAATATTATAATACATATTTTTTAAGATCAAATTTTTTCTGTCTATCTTTGAAGACATTGTTGACATAATTCTTATCAATGATTATGTCAAGCATAGGATGTTCTCCTGTTGCATTGAAGGAAACATCTTCCAAGAGTGCCTCCATGATTGTGTGAAGCCTTCTCGCACCCAAGTCTTCACTGGTTTCATTTTCTTTTTCTGCCATTTCTGCAATTTCGTCGAGTGCATCATCTTTGAACACCAAATTTATGTTGTCAACCTTCAAAAGATTTGAATATTGAACAGTCACAGCATTTTTTGGAGTGCTTAGAATCTTTTTGAAATCTTCTTTTGTCAAACTTTCAAGTTCCACTCTGATTGGAAATCTTCCTTGAAGTTCTGGAATCATATCTTCCATTTTTGCAACATGGAATGCACCCGCAGCAATAAACAAAATGAAGTCTGTTTTGACATTTCCATATTTTGTTGGAACAGTGCTGCCTTCAACAATTGGCAAAATGTCCCTTTGAACACCCTCTCTTGAAACATCAGCACTGTTTGTTGCCTGACTTTTGCCAATGATTTTGTCAATTTCGTCAATGAAAATGATTCCCTGTTCTTCAGCCAAACTGATGGCTTCTTCATTCACATTGTCCATGTCGATGATTTTGTCAGCTTCTTCTTGCAATAAGGTCTCTCTTGCATGCTTAACAGTCATTTTTTTCTTCTTGTGCCTTTGTGGTGTCAAACCGTCAAACATCGAACCAAGATTGATTTCGTTTCCACCAATAGCCATCATTGGTTTTGGAGTTTCCAAAACAACGACTTCAATCACCTCGTCTTCACATTTTCCACTATGCAATTCTTCAAACAAGTTGTCTCTGTTGACATCAACCATTGTGACTCTTCTGTTTTGAAAAAGAGCATCAACAATCTTGTTTTCAACGATTGGCATAACTTTGTCTTCAACTTCTTTCTTCTTTTTGTCTTTAACCATTCTGACAGCAACTTCAACAAGGTCACGAACCATGCTTTCAACATCTCTTCCGACATAACCAACTTCAGTGTATTTTGTTGCTTCAACCTTGACAAAAGGCGCGCCAACAAGTTTTGCAAGACGTCTTGCGATTTCGGTCTTACCAACCCCAGTAGGTCCACTCATCACAATGTTTTTTGGAGTGATTTCGTCACGAACTTCAGCTGGAAGTTTGCTCCTTCTGTATCTGTTTCTAAGAGCAACCGCCACCGCTTTTTTTGCCTTGGTTTGTCCAACAATATATTTGTCTAATTCTGTAACGATTTGTTTAGGTGTGTAATTCATACATTTTCTCCCTTTATCTTGAAAAATTATAATTCTTCAACAATGATGTTATCATTTGTGAAAACACAAATTTCGCTGGCGATTTTAAGTGCCTTATAAGCAATTTCTTTCGCAGAAAAATTGGTGTTTTGTGCAAGTGCCTTTGCTGCCGCAAGAGCATAATTTCCACCAGAACCAATTGCACAAACATCATCTTGTGGTTCAATGACATCACCAGTTCCGTCAACAATCAAAATTTGATTTTTGTCTGCAACAATCATCATTGCTTCAAGTTGACGCCCAGCCTTCCCTTCTCTCCAAGTTTGAGCAAGTTCCACAGCACTTCTGAGCAAATTTCCAGCAAATTTGTTGAGCATTTCTTCAAATTTTTCACTCAGTGAAAAAGCATCAGGAACAGAACCTGCAAATCCAATGACAACACTGTTGTTGTAGATTCTTCTGACTTTTCTTGCATTGCTTTTGAAAATTATGCTGTTTTGCATGGTGACTTGTCCATCGCCCGCAACGCAAATTTTTCCATCTTTTTTAACGGCACAAATAGTTGTTCCTCTAAAAAAACTTTCCATAAAATTTCTCCTTAAATTTTTCAATTTGTGATTTAGATAAGAATTTTTGAACTTCAACTTGCTTATTGAAAAGTTGCAAGTCCTTGTCTTCTTTATTGATTATATCATATTTCAGATTGAATAACCTAAAATTTACAACACTTTTTTTAAGTAAATTGTCAAGAATGACACTGATGCAAGTCTTGTCTCTCAAAAGTTCCACACCCAATTTGTTTTTTCTTTCTGCAACAATTGAGTATGCACAATAATTTGCCATCAACAAAATCTCAAATGCATCTGCAAGTCCTGCAAGTCCGCCACAAACATAGACATTTTCATGCCCCAAAATTTGTAAATTTTGATTAAGGCAAGTTGGTGTCAGCAAAAAAGTTTTTCTTTTTATTTTGCTGAATCTCACAACGTTGCAATTTTTTAAAACTTCAATATTTTTAATAATCTTTTCCTGATCCTCGTCATCAAAAGCAGAAAAAAATTCTTCAAATATCAACACATTTTCTTTGTTGTCATAGCGGCATTTCAGACTGGCATAAGGTCTTTTTTGTTGACAGATCTCTCCGTTGAAATATGGTCTGAATATTGCATTCCTAAGACCACTTTGCCCTCTTCTTGCTGTATTTTCAACGGAAATTTGTTTTTCATCTGCAATTTCAGAAGGTGTCACATATTCCTTGTCAAAGTCAATTATTGTCTTATAGACACTATTATATTCCTCTTCCGAGAGATTGATGTAACATACATCATCAGAAACAAAGTTGAGTTTGTTCAAGTCAACCGTAGTGGCATCAACAACCATATTCTCAGGTTGAAAATAACAAATATGAAATTTCCCAACATATTTTTTCAATTCGTCAAGCAAAACTTTTTCTGTGTTATGACCTGTTGCAATGACTGTTGTTTCAGTTTCGTTTATTGTATCAATCTTCATATTGAAAATTTTAACTCTTGGATTTGACAACAACAGTTTTTTGACTTTGTTCATGAAATTGTCATCATAAATAAATCCAAAATCATTGAAATCATATCTCTTGGCAATTGAAACAAGTGGACTGTTAAGACACTCCAATTCATATTTCATATTGTCGGTCAAGTAAGTGTCATAAATGTCATTGTAATATCGTTCATGGTCATCAACCTGCTGATTTTGACCTTTATAAACACCACGTGCAATTTCTCCTTCAGAAATGACATTTCTTTCTTTTTTATTCTCAAAATTACAATCAAAAATATGCACATCAAAACCATTGTTGGCAAGTATAAAAGCAATTTCTGCACCAGCCAACCCACAACCAACAATCTTTATTGGTTTCTTTGAAAATTTTGATGTGATATTTTCAATCATTCTTCTGCTGAAACCTCATATCTGCAAGAAGAACATTTGATTTTATTTCCTTTTTTAATGAGATATTTTCCACATTCTGGACATTTCTCACCAGTAGGAATGTCCCAACTCATGAAGTTACACCCATCTTTGTCTTCACAAGCATAGAAAATTTTTCCTCTCCTGGTCTTAAATGGAAACACATTTTTTCCACAATTTGGACATTTCCCAACCGGCTTTTTTGAGTCATCTTCAAGAGGTTTGACATTTTTGCATTTAGGGAAGTTAGAACAGCCCAAAAATTTTCCATATCTCCCTTCTCTGATGACCATCTTATGACCACATTTATCACATACAATATCAGTTTCGATTGGTTGAGTTTTCATGGTCACACTGCTTGCATCAGCATTTGCGAGCAAGTCTTTGAAACCATTCCAAAAACTGTCGACAACACTGTGCCAATCATCTTTGTTTTCTGCAATATCGTCCAAACGGTTTTCCATATGAGCCGTGAATTTCACATTAATTACACCACGGAAGAATTTTTCAAGATACTCAGTTATTTTTGTTCCAAGCTCGGTTGGAACAAGATATCTCCCTTCTTTTGTGCAATAGTTTCTTGCTGTCAAAATTGTAATCGTTGTCGCATAAGTTGCAGGACGACCAATTCCCTTTTCTTCCATAGCTTTCACAAGACTTGCTTCAGTGTATCTTGCTGGCGGTTTTGTGAATTTTTGTTCATCTACAATTTTCAAGACTTTGACACTTTCCCCTTCATTAAGGACAGGAAGTTTGCTTATTTCTTGCTTTTCATCGTCAGTATATTCCTTATATACTGCAGTGTAACCCGCAAATTCGAGGGTTTTTCCAACTGCCTTAAAGTTGTAATCATTCACATTAAATGTGACATTGACATTTGAATATTCCGCTTCACTCATTTGGCTTGCAATGAAACGTTCGTAGATAAGTTTATAAAGTCTGTAATTATCTTTAGAAAGAGAATCTTTAACTTTCTCTGGTGTGATTTGCATCGAAATAGGCCTGATAGCTTCGTGTGCATCTTGTGCATTTTTCTTTGATGCATAGATGTTTGGTTTTTCTGGAATGTAATTTTTGCCATATTTTTCAACAATAAAATCACGGCAAGCATTTTGCGCCTCAATGGAAACTCTTGTAGAGTCTGTTCTGATGTATGTGATAAGCGCAATTTTGCCTTCGCCTTTGACCTCAACACCTTCATACAATTCCTGAGCAGATGCAGTTGTTCTTTTCAAACTCATTCCAAGTTTGTTCAAAGCATCTTGTTGCATTGTGCTTGTGGTAAAAGGTGCAAGCGCATGAGATTTTGTTTTTTTCTTAGTTATGCTTTCAACAACAAAATTCTGGCCATTGATTGCAGACAAAATCTTTTCAACCTCTTCTTTGTTTGTTGGTTTGATTTTCTTGTTCTTGTATGAAGTCAAAGAAGATTTAAATTTGATTTCGTCTTTTTCATGCTCAGCAGTAACCGTCCAATATTCTTCAGGTTTGAAGTTTTGTATTTCTTTTTCTCTGTCAACAACAAGTTTCAAGGCAACAGATTGAACTCTACCTGCTGAAAGTTTTGGAGCGATTTTTTTGGAAAGAATTGGAGAAAGTTTATAGCCCACAATTCTGTCCATAACTCGCCTTGCTTGTTGAGCGTTGACAAGATTCAAATCAATCGCTCTTGGCTCTGTCAATGCCTTCAAAACTGCTTTCTTTGAAATTTCGTTGAATTGAATACGACATTTTGTGTTTGGGTCCAATCCCAAAACATGAGCAACATGCCATGAAATCGCCTCCCCCTCTCTATCAGGGTCGGTTGCAATCAAAACTTCATCAGCTTTTTTTGCTTTGCTCTTGAGTTCTTCAATGAGTTGTTTTTTGTCAGGATTGTTTTCATAGTGTGGTTCATAATTATTGTTCAAATCAATGGCAAACGATTTTGCTGGCAAATCTCTAATATGTCCTTTTGTGGCAAAAACCTCATAGCCGTCTCCGAGATATTTTTTCAATGTGTCCCTTTTTGCTGGGGCTTCTATAACAACAAGTTTCAAAATTTAAACTCCTTTTTGCTTTTATGTAGTCAAATGTCACCTTTCTAAGAATATACAAAATCACTTTGCAAATTCCTTTTCGCTCTCTGCTGTGATTGACTATTTTATCAAATCAAAGCGTAACATTGCGCTGGCAACTTTCTTATTAAACCACGAATTTCCAATGTTGTCAAACAACTGTTCAAAATATTAACAGGAATTTTGGTTTTTCTTGACAAGAAATCAAAATCTTTTTCCCCATCAGCCAAAGCATCAACAACTGATTTTTCATCAAAACTCAGTGTCAACATCTTTTGTTTTTCTGCTTTCTTCATTCCGTAGAAATCAACAATTTCATCGGCGGACAACACACATTCGGCCTGACCGGATTTGATAAGTTGATTTGTCAATTCGCTTTTGTTGCTGGTTATGTTGCCAGGAACAGCAAAAATATCTTTGCCATATTCCAAAGCATATTCTTTTGTGTGAATTGTTCCACTCTTAATCCCCGCCTCAACAATCAACACACCATCACTTAGTCCGGCAACAATTCTGTTTCTTCGCGGAAAAGTGTATCTCTTTGGTTTGAAAGATGGTGGATATTCAGAGAGCAACAATCCCCTCTCTGCGATTTCCAAAGAAAGAGTTGTGTTTGTGGCTGGATATATGTTGTTAAACCCACTGCCCACAACAGCAATTGTTTTTCCTCCAACCGCAAGAGTCTTTTTGTGTGCAATTTCATCAACTCCATAGCAAAGTCCACTTACAACAACCAATCCACTTTGCGCAAGTTTTTCTGAAAATTTCTCCGTCACAATTCTGCCATAATTTGATGGCATACGTGTGCCAACAACCGCAACAGATTTTTGATTTGCAAGACTTAAATCGCCCTTAGCATACAAAATCAATGGTCTGTCTGGCAAATCTCTCAATTTTTCGGGATATTCGTCAGAAAAAATTGTCACAATCTCAATGCCATTTCTTTGCATATTTTCAATTGAAGAATCAAGCACTCTTTTGTCATAACTCGACACAATTTTGTGATATTCTTCTGTTGTTAAGATGTTCAAAATCTTAGGGTTTCTCAACATACCGTCAACAGAAAAATCATCAAGAGAGTCCAAAATGCTCTCCTGCTTTTTTATTGATAATTCAAATGTTGATAAAAACACCAACAATCTATCTTTATCTGAAAACAATCTTTTCTCCTTTCAATTGGCAATGGTTCAATATTATTATATGTTCCAATATTTTCTGTCAAGCCCACGATATGAAATTGCTTCTGCGATGTGCTGTGGTTGAATGTTTTCTTCTCCAGCAAGGTCGGCAATTGTTCTTGCGACCTTCAAAATTCGATCATGTGCTCTGGCACTCAACTTCAAACTTGTGAATGCTTGTTCCATCAAGTTTTGACATTCTTTTGAAAGTGGACAAAATTTCTTAGTCTGTGGAACACTCATTTTGGAATTTGAAAATGTCTTAGAGTTTTTAAATCTTTCAAGTTGAATTTTTCTAGCCTTATCCACTCTTTGTTTGATGCTTGCAGAACTCTCTTCCTTCTGCTCTTTGTTTAAATCAGAATATGAAATGTTGTCAACCTCAACATGAATGTCAATTCTGTCCATAATTGGTCCGGAAATTTTTGATAAATATTTATGTATCTGTGCCGGCGAACATTTGCACTCTCTGTCCTTTGAGCCATAGTTTCCACATGGACAAGGATTCATGCTTGCAATCAGAGTGAAACTTGCAGGATATGTGACAGTTTGATTCGCTCTTGCCACAGTAATGCTCCCATCTTCAAGAGGCTGTCTTAAGGTTTCAATCAAATGTCTTGAATATTCTGGAAATTCGTCCAAATAAAGCACTCCGTTGTGTGCAAGACTGATTTCACCTGGTTTGCTGTGATTGCCACCACCAGTCATGCTGACAGTTGATGCAGTGTGATGTGGTGTCCTGAAGGGTCTTTCGGTGATTATCCCCTTCTTCAAGTCAAGTTCACCCGCAATAGAGTGGATTTTTGTCACTTCAAGCGCTTCTTCAAATGTCAAGTCTGGCAAAATTCCAGAAAAACACTTTGCAAGCATACTTTTTCCACTTCCTGGTGGTCCAATCATCAAAACATTATGGCCACCAGCTGCAGCAATTTCCAATGCCCTCTTTGCCGATGCTTGTCCCTTGACATTTTCAAAGTCCAGTTTGTTGTTGTTTGTTTTTGCAACTTCTTCAAAAGATTTTGTCTCCAATCTCTCGACAGGAGTTTGATTTTCATCATTCAGAAACTCAACCACTTCTCTCAAATTTGAGAAGGCATAAATTTCCATTCCTGAAATAAATTTCGCCTCTTCGCTGTTTTCACTTGGCAAAATAAACTTCTTGTGACCCATATTCCTTGCGCTAATTAGAACGGGCAAAACTCCTCGAACTTTTTTGATTGTTCCGTCCAAAGATAATTCTCCAATAAAAATGAAATCTTTATATTTTTTCGTTTTGATTTGTTCTGATGCGGACAGGATTCCGACTGCAATTCCAAGGTCATAAAAAGGCCCTTCTTTCTTGACATCTGCAGGTGCGAGATTGATTGTGTAATGTTTGACGGGATATTCAAAACCAGAATTTCTGATTGCAGACTTGACTCTGTCTTTTGCCTCTTTCACCGCAGTGTCACCTAGACCCACGATCTCAAAATGAGGAACACCACCGATTATGTCTGTTTCAATTTGAGTTAAAAAGCCATCAATGCCAGTCAAACCAAAACTTTGAACTTTAGATAACATAAAAACCCCTAAAACCAATATCATAAAGTATAACAAAAAAAACCAACATATCAAAATGATTTGTTCAAATAATCGCAAAATTGCGATAAAAAAACAAACCATAAAAGATTTGTTTTCTTAGTTTAATAGAAAATCATTCCAAGCAAAAATGCAACAGCACACGCAAAACAAAATGCAATCACAAACCATTTGACGATTTTGTCTTTCAGTGTTTTCTTGGAAAACTCTTTTTTGAATTGTGCAATGTTGTTGTCAAAATATTCAGCAGTAGTTTGTTTGTTGTTGATTGTTTCAGCTCTAAAAATCTTAAATCTTTCCTCCAATTCCTTTTGGAAATCAGTGAAATATTTGTAGATTTGCCAACAGCCCCAAAACAAAGACAACAAAAGAAGAATGGCAAGCACAAAATATGCAAAACCTGCCCAAACGCTTTCTAAGATGGCAAAAATGCCTGCCAACACAATGGCAACGATTGAGATGATATAAGCCATTACTTCCTCAAAAAACAGTTTTCATTAGAGTGTTATATTAAGAATATAAAGCACAACAATGACAACGGTTGCAACAATCCAACAAATCAACCACCAAATATTTCTTTTTCTTCTAGTCCAATAGAAACCAAGCCAAATGGCAACAATGTAAGCAACACATTGACCGATGTCTTCAAATGCGTTTGCAACTGACACATTGGCATTGACACTTTTGAAAATTGCTTGCAACAACAAAGCGATTGCAATAAACATAATCGCAAAGTAAGCAATACAATCCAAAATTTTTGTTGAAGACCATGTGTTTGTTGTTTTGGTCACAGTTTTTGAACTTGAACTAGAAGATGATGATTTTTTCTTCTTTTCAGCCATTTCTTCTCTCCTTTTAATAATTTATATGTCAAATCGGTTTCAAATTTCAATAGCAAAATCAATTGAAATCAAACCGCTTGCATATCAACCTATTTTGCAGTTTCAATAAATCTGCTCTCTCTGATGACATTAACTTTGATTTGTCCAGGATATTGCATTTCGTTTTCGATCTTAGTCGCAATTTCTTTTGCCAAGAACATTGCTTGACTGTCAGAGATTTGGTCAGGTTTAACAATGATTCTCACTTCTCTTCCTGCTTGAACAGCATAGGACTTGTCAACACCCTCAAATCCATTTGCAATTTCTTCAAGTTGTTGCAAACGTTTGATATAGTTTTCAAAGCTATCTCTTCTTGCACCAGGTCTAGAACTTGAAATTGCATCTGCCACTTGGACAATCACTGCTTCAATGGATTTGAATTCAACATCAAAATGATGTGCTTCAATGCAGTGAACAACTGCTTCGCTTTCGCCATATTTTCTTGCATATTCCACACCAAGTTGAACGTGCGTTCCTTCCATTTCATGATCAAGTGCTTTTCCAAGGTCATGCAAAAGTCCGCCACGTTTTGCAACTTTGATGTTTGCTCCCATTTCACTTGCAAGAAGCCCTGCAATGATGGAAGTTTCAATGGAATGTTTCAAAACATTTTGTCCATAACTTGTTCTATATTTCAAACGCCCAAGAATTTTCACAAGTTCAGGATTCAAGTTGAAAATGCCAGTTTCATTGCAAGCTTCGTCACCAGCTTGCTTGATGATTCTGTCAACTTCTTTTTGCATTTTTTCAACAATTTCTTCAATTCTTGTTGGGTGAATCCTTCCATCAGCAATCAACTTCTCAAGAGAAAGTCTTGCAACTTCTCTTCTTATTGGATCAAACCCAGAAATTGTGATTGTTTCAGGAGTGTCATCAACAATAAGTTCAACACCTGTTGCGGCTTCAATTGCTCTGATGTTTCTCCCTTCACGACCAATGATTCTTCCCTTCATTTCGTCATTTGGAAGAGAAACAACAGAAACTGTCATTTCACTGGCTGTTTCAGTTGCACACCTTTGAAGTGCCTGGCCAATGATCCAACGAGCCTTGTTTTCCCCTTCTTCTTTGGCATCATCTTCAATTTTCTTAACAATGACAGCAGCTTCTTTTTGTGCATCATTTTTCATGTTTGCAATAAGCATATCTTTTGCTTCTTGCTTGGAAAGTTTGGCAGTTTTTTCAAGTTCTTCCAAAATCTGTTCTTTCAAAATTTCTTGTTCTTGTTTCAATTTTTCCAAATTTTCTTTCATTGAAACAATTTCTTTCTTTTCTTCGTCAAGTTGTTCGTTTTTCTTGTCTGCAGCAAGTTCTTTTTTCTCAATATATTCTTCTCTTTGGTTGAGACGCTCTTCAAGTTTGACAACTTCAGCACGTCTTTCTTTCACTTCCAGCTCAACTTCATCTTTGAATTTTTGAGCCTGTTCTTTGCTTTCAATGATAGCCTCTTTCTTTATTGTCTTAGCTTCTGCATACGCATCTTCAATAATCTTAATAGCATTAGATTTGTTTTTTTCGATTTTTTTACTGCTATAAATTTTATATACTACCAGCCCAATGGCAAGTCCAACAAGGAATAATACAACCGATATAACCGACACGATAGCAGGAGAGACATTCAACAAAATACCACTCATACTATATTCCCCTTTTTAATAAGTCTAGTTGCCAATATGACGAAAAATAAAAGGCAAACTTACTTACATAAAAAGTTTACCTTTTTTTGACTTCTTTGTCAAATATTTATTAAATATTTTTATAAATACCAATCAAAACGCAAACAAATCACAAGATTTTTATCTGTCACCAAGTTCTCTTTTGGCTTCAGATTCAATCACAGCAATGGCATCATTCAAAACTTTTCTAGTTGCAGGATTTTTTCTTGCAATATCCGAATCTTTCAATGTAATCGTAAGATTTCTCGGATTCAGTCTGTTGCAATCCAGTGCAATAAAAGCAGGTTTATCTTCAATGATAGCTCTAAGTCCATGCAAAGAATTTTCTTGTTCAGAAGGTTCAAAATTGGTTTTGATAAAGTCATAAACATGAGCATCATTTCCCACCTTATCACAAAGATAAACAGGCATTTTGTCGAAATTTACTGTCGGATAAAATTTTTCTTCGTATTCAAATCCTTTTGGAACAACACACTTTCTTTCAAAACGAACACTGATATAAATTTTGCAATTTCTTATAATTTTTTTGATATCTTCTTCATTTTCTGCATCTTGATCTCTGAACACTTTGAGATATTCCCAATGTGCAGTCACCTTACATACATAACCTGTGTAGTCAAAAGAACTCCCACCAGTCACTTGATTCAACGCTCTGCTCAAATCACCCAATTTAATTTTGTGAACTCTGTTTATCTTTTCCATCTTCCACCCTCTTTATTGAGAGTTTAACACAAAACCATTTGCTTGTCAATACTGAATTTATGCATAAAAAATCGCCAGCGTAATGCCAGCGAAATTTTGTAATTAATGTGGTGCTAATTCAAAAAAACATTCTTCTTCATCAAACAGCTTCAGCGTCAGATTCTTTTTTCTTTTCAACAAGAATCGGTGGTTCACCATTTTCGATAAACCCTTTTGTGATGATGATTTTGTCATAAACTTTAGGATCAGGCAAGTCAAACATAAGTTCCAACATCTTTGTTTCCATGATTGTTCTGATTCCTCTTGCTCCAGTTTTCAAATCAATCGCCTTTTGAGCAACATAGGCAATTGCATCATCATCAAAATCAATGTCAAAACCATCAATTTTGAACATTTGTTTGTATTGTTTAATTAAAGAATTTTTTGGTTCAACCAAAATTCTCTGAAGAGCCTTATCATCAAGGTCGTCAAGCCCTGTGATGATTGGGAGTCTTCCAACAAATTCTGGAATGAGACCAAACTTAATCAAATCATCAGGCTGAACATCTTTTGAATAGTCCAATTTTGCTTTTTCTTCTGAATTTTTGATGTTTGCATTGAAACCAATTGCAGAAGTTGAAAGTCTTTTGTGAATGATGTCATCAAGTCCGACAAAAGCACCACCACAAATAAACAAAATGTTTGTGGTGTCAATTTGAAGCATTTCTTGATGTGGATGTTTCCTTCCGCCTTGTGGTGGAACACTTGCAATTGTGCTTTCAATGATTTTCAAAAGCGCTTGTTGAACTCCCTCTCCGCCCACATCACGGGTCAAAGAGCGGTTTTCACTTTTTCTTGCCAATTTGTCGATTTCATCAATGTAGATAATTCCTCTCTGTGCTTTTTCAATGTCATAGTCAGCATTTTGAATCAGTTTCAAAAGGACATTTTCAACATCTTCGCCCACATAACCAGCCTCTGTCAAAGTTGTCGCATCAGCAACCGCAAACGGAACATCAAGGATTCTTGCCAAAGTTCTGACAAGCAATGTCTTTCCAGAACCAGTTGGTCCAATCATCAAGATGTTGCTTTTTTCAAGTTCAACATTTTGAGAATCGATGTCTTTTTCTTTGTTTTTCTTGTTTGCTTTGTTGTGTTCGTTATAATTAATTCTTTTATAATGGTTAAACACAGCAACAGAAAGCACTTTCTTTGCCTGTTCTTGACCGATTACAAAACTATCCAAACTCTTTTTGATTTCTTTTGGAGAAGGCAACACCAAATCTTTGAAGACCCTAAGTTTCATATTTTCTTCTTTGATGATGTCGGCACAAATTCTTATGCAGTCATCACAAATAAAGGCATCTCCATTTGGACTTGCAATCAATTTTTTTGCTGCTTTTTGCGGTCTGCCACAAAAAGAACAAGCACACATTTCGATATCTTTCATGCTATCCCCTTATTTTTTATTTGCTTTACGAGTGACAAAGATGTTGTCAATCAAACCATATTTCTTGGCTTCTTCAGCGGACATATAGTTGTCTCTGTCAGTATCTTTCTCGATCTCTTCCAAAGACTTGCCTGTGTTTTCGCTGAGAATTCTGTTGAGCATATTCTTAGTCTTTTTCATATGCTTAGCCTGAATTTCAATGTCACTGGCCTGCCCTTGAGTTCCGCCAAGAGGTTGATGAATCATAATTTCGCTGTTGGGCAAAGCAAAACGCTTTCCTTTTGCACCACTTGAGAGCAAGAAAGCCCCCATTGAAGCAGCAAGACCAACGCAAATTGTTGAAACATCACATTTGATGTAGTTCATTGTGTCATAGATGGCAATTCCAGCACTGACAGATCCGCCAGGACTGTTGATATATAAGAAAATATCTTTGTCTGGATTCTTGCCTTCCAAATATATAAGTTGTGCAATGACAACATTGGCAGTTGCATCAGTAATTTCGCCGGTCAGAAAGATAATTCTGTCTTCCAAAAGTCTGGAATAGATATCATAAGACCTTTCACTAGCACCTGTTTGGTCAACAACCATAGGTATCAACATAAAAACACCTCCATTTTCAACTTAACTTAAATTTTGGTTTATCTTGCGTGGCAAAACAAAGTCAACAATTAGGGCAAGAATGTTGTTCTTCTTGGATAATTTCCAATTTGTTGTTTTCTTTCAAGAATTTGTGAAGTTTGTCAAGCAAGAGTTCGTTTTCTTTTCTAACGATTTCGTGACTGTCTTTCATTCCCTTTGTTGCTTCTTCAAGTTCTTTTGCAGAAACTTCAATTTTGTTCTCTTCAAGAAGTTTTCTGTAGATGTAACGAGTCTTGATCATCTTCAAAGTTCTTTCTTTTGCACCTTTCAAATAATCTTGCAAATTAGAACCAGTTTGAGTGAGATAGTCTTCCAAAGTGATATTATATGCACCAAGAGCATCTCTCATTCTTTGAACGTCGTCGTTAACTGCATTTTCCACCATAATTTCTGGGATTTCCACCTTAGTGTTTGCAAGCAAATATTCTCTCATATTGTATTCAAATTCATCTTCAAATTGCTTGTCCTTCATATCTTGAATATGAGCAGTTAAATCTTTTCTATACTCTTCAACAGTTTCAAATTCTGTCGTATCAGCAACAAATTTGTCATTGAACTCTGGCAAAGTTTTTTCTCTAACATCGTTGACAACAACTTTAAAGAGTGCTTTTTTGCCTTTGAATTCTTCTGCTTGATAGTTTTCAGGGAAAGTCACATTTACATCAACCTTGTCACCTTTCTTGTGTCCAATGAGTTGATCTTCAAAGTTGTCAATGAAACTGTGAGAACCAATTTCAAGAGGATAATCTTTTGCAGCACCGCCGTCAAAAGCAACATCATCAATGTATCCAGTGAAGTCAATCAAAGCACTGTCGCCGTTTTTGATTTCTCTGTCTACAGAAACAAATTTTGCATTGTCTTCAAGAAGATGGTGGATTTGATGTTCAATGTCATGTTCTGTCACTTCTTTACTATGAACTTTGATTGTAACATCTTTATATTTGCACAATTCAAAGTCAGGAACAATATCAAAGAAGATTTTCATTTTGAGACCATCGTTTGCTGTGAAACTTTCAAATTGAGTTGTTGGCATTGCAACAGGTTCAAGTTCTGGGTTTTGAGCAAGAACTTCGCCGATTGTGTCGTTAACAAATTTTTCTACAGTATCTTCAAAAAACACGCTGTCACCATAAAGTTGTTCAATAACTTTTCTTGGAGCATGTCCCTTTCTAAAACCTTCAATATTAAATTTGCTTTTTGAGGATTCATAAACTTGTTGAACCCCTTTTTCCCATTCAACATTGTCAATAGACAAGTCAATTTCTACTTTTGTATTTTCTTTTTTTACACTAAACATTTTTACCTCCGTTGTTTAACTGATAGATTTTAGCATATCAAAGAGCAAAAAGCAACAAATATTGACACATAAACAGGCATTTTTTGTCGAAAATTGCAAGATTATGCCTATTACAGACCCTCAAGAACCCAAAAAAATTATTTTTATTTGCAAATAATCACAAAATCTCCAAAAATTTGTGATATAAATCAGACAAATCAAGATGTTGTGAGTGTTATGCAAAAGAAAAACTAAATATAGAACAAACCAAGTTAGCCAGAGCAAAGAAAAGTTTCTTATTTACATAACTTTATTTTTCATTTGTTTGATTTTTATTTTATTTTTGCTATAATAAAAACATGAGTAAATTGTCTTATTATGAAAAAAGAGATTTGTTAAATATGCAGAGAATCGGAAACTATCTTTCCACTCTGCCTGAATATTGCTATGATTTCTTCACAGGAATTGAAAACAACACTTCCAGCCTAACCCGTGTGAACTACGCCATGGATTTGTGTGTCTTTTTTGACTATTTGGAAAAATATGTCTTCAGAAAACCAAAGATTCAAATCACTCTTGATGACTTAAATCAAATTCAATCAAGAAACATAGAAAATTTTCTCTCATATCTGTCTTTCTATCAAAACGATGAAAACAAGATGATTAAGAACACAGAAAAAGGAAAAGCCAGAAAACTTGCAAGCATCAGAAGTTTTTTCAAATACCTTTTCAATCATGATTTGATAAAGGCCAATGTTGCCAGCAAAGTTGAAACTCCAAAACTTCACAACAAAGAAATCATAAGACTTGAACAAGACGAAGTTGAGCGTATGCTTGATGCCGTTCAATCGCCAACCACCTTCACAGAAAGACAAAAACATTACAACAAAAACACTCAAGAGCGAGATAATGCCATTGTCACCTTATTCCTTGGAACTGGCATAAGAATTTCAGAGCTTGTTGGACTCAATGTTGAGGACTTTGATTTTTCTCAAAATGCTTTCAAAGTGACAAGAAAAGGTGGAAATCAGACCATTTTATATTTCTCTCGAGAAGTTGCAGAAGCCCTGCAGGAATGGCTCAGAAAAAGAGAAACACTCAAACTCAACGAAGATGAAAACGCCATGTTTGTCTCCCTTCAAAACAAAAGAATCTGTGTCCGTGCAGTGGAAAATCTCGTCAAAAAATTTGCAAAAGAGGGAAGCCCTTTGAAAAAAATCTCTCCACACAAACTTCGTTCCACTTTTGGCACAAATTTGTATAGAGAAACAAAAGACATCTACATTGTCGCCGATGTGTTGGGACATAAAGATGTTAACACAACCAGAAAACACTACGCAGCCATCAGCGAAGATATGAGAAAGTCTGTCGCAAACGTAGTCAAAATTCATAATGATGATTAAGTCATTGCATAATACCATATAAGTTGTGATTATTTAGCATAATACACTACATATGGTATTTTTTATGCTCATAATTTATTTACACCATCCAATCAACATAGACACCATAACCTTTTGTTGGGTCATTTAAAAACACGTGCGTTACCGCACCAACAATTTTCCCGTCTTGAATGATTGGAGATCCACTCATTCCTTGGACAATCCCCCCTGTCATCTCAAGCAGACGCTTGTCTTTAACTCTGAAAACAAGGCTTTTGTCATCGGCAGACTTTTGATAGTTTGCTTTTATTATCTCAATTTCATATTCTTCTCTGATTCCACTGATGCTTGAAAAAATGTAGGCTTTTCCCATTTTGACACCCAATCGCCCACCAAGTTTTGCAGTGACATTCTCGTCAACAAGCCCCTTAACATCACTCAAAACACCATTAATACCAAATTTGGAGTTGTTTTCAATCGTTCCCTTGCTTTTGGAATTTGAAACAAAAACACATCTCAGTTCTCCTGGTGCATTTCTTTTTCCTTTGTTTATACCGATCAGATTGCATTCATAAATGTTGCCATTTGCAACAGGCACAACATTTCCGCTGTTTGCTTCAACAATCGGGTGCCCCAAAGCTCCATATTCTTTGGTTTTCTTGTTGACAAATGTCAAAGTTCCAACCCCAGTTATGTCGTCTTTGACCCACAAACCTAGTTTAAGTTTTCCAGAATTTTCATCTCTAGTGGTTTTTATCAATGTCTTGAGCTCTTTATTTTTCCTTAGGAACTTAACTTCCGCTTCTTCTCCACTTTCCTGCAATATGTCTTCAATTTGGTTCAAACTTTCAATCTCTTGTCCGTTAATCTGCGTAATAATGTCTCCCTCTTTCAAAGAAGTTGCAACGTCATTTTCTTCACTGACAACAATTGCCCCGTCAGAGCATATAGAAAGTCCAATCGGAACTCCACCAACATAATACTCATCATCATTTGCCAAGACAACATCAACTTTTTTAACCGGAATGAATCCAAACAGTTTGAACACCACTTCTCCCTGTTTGACTTTCTGTCCACCAACAATCTTTTCTTTTTCTTTCAATTCAGCCTTGAAAAAGTCGCCAAAAGTCTTGTTCTCATTGACCGTTTCAATGTCGTTTAATTCAACCAAAAAACCATTTTCCAAACTCATAATTTCCTGCAATGGAAAATATATAGAACAGCAAAGAAAAACAATTAAAAACAAAGAGAAAAATGTAATAGAATATTTTTTCATAACTGCTTTTAGTCTTTGTAATATTTGAAAAAATATGCCATATTCAAAAATAAAAATCTGACCATAAAGCCAGATCTTTTAATACTTTTAGAAAGCTGTCTTAAGAACAAATGAAAATTGACTAAGCTCTTTCTTAAGTGCTTTGTAATTAGGACAAAGTTTTTCCAAGTCTTTCCAAAACTGTGGTTTGTGATTCATATGAATGCTGTGACACAATTCATGATAAATAACATACCTAATCAACCTTTCTGGCAAAACAAGCAGTTTGAAGTTCAATTTCATCTGTCCTTTTGAATTATAACTTCCCCAAACACGCACAGAATTAGAAGGCTTAATTTCTTTGAATTTAAGCCCTGTCTCTTTTGACAACTTATCTGCAAGTTCTTCCAGTTTCCAAAACAATGACAAATAATATTTCCTTATTTCTTCCCATTTGTTCTTTGCACTCAACTTTTCAAAACCAATACTGATTTCATTTGTGGAAATGAATTGCTTTCCGTCAAGATAAATAAATTTTTCAAAGTCGAAAGCAGTAGAAAACTGTTCTGTTTCTTTCATTCTTTTTGTAACACGATTCAACCAATTCGCCTTGCTCTTCAAAAACTCTTCAATCTTTTTGTCACTAATGCTTTTTGGTGCTTTCAAAATGGCATTCTCACTGTCAACCACTTTCAGAGCGATCGTTTTTCTTTGTTCTTTGATAAGTTTGATTTTCATGCCTATATGATAACACTTTTGAAATCAAAAATCAAAAGATTTTGGCTTTGTCCAAATATTTGGTCGAATTTTGCATATCACCACCATATCTTGTGTCTTATGTTGCATATCACTATGATATTTTGTTATAGTATGCAATCAAATTTTTTTTGCATAATACCCCTTAATTTATTTGACAAATATTGTTTGTATATATATAATTTTGTTATAGGAGAATTGTAATATGGCATTCAATTCAAATGGTCAAATTCAATTTTTGGTGTTAGACAGCCTTTCACATGGTTCCAAATATGGTTTGGAAATCATAGAATTTATCTCCCAAAAAACTGGCGGAAACTATATAATGAAAAAACCAACCCTTTATTCATGTTTGACAAGAATGGAAAAGAAAGGTTTGGTTTCATCTTCATATTGGGGAGAAAGTGAATTTGGTGGCAAAAGACACTATTACACCATAACAAACGAAGGTAAGAAAGTTTTGGAACAACTCGCTCCAGAATTTGAAGATATGCAATTCAGCACAGAAAATGATTCCAGCGAAGAGACAACCTCTCATGAAAGCAGCAATGCTGTTTCAAACGAATATAATTCAGCTGATCAAGAAACTATGAAAGAAGACAAGCCTATCTTTTTGCAACAAGATAGCATTTTTAATATGGTGAAAAGCGAAGAAAACAAAAACTCACAAACCATAAGCGCCCAACAAACTAACGAGGACGATGAGGTTGTTGAAAATCAAATGGATTTCTTCTCATATCAACCTGAACAAACTGAAACTGTTGATAATGAGACCGAAACTTTCTCATTTGGCAATTCTGTCGAAAACATCGATGCACAAACAGACTCAAATTCGACAGAAGAATTGAACGAAAACACTCAAGATCAAGATTATGAAAAAATTCAATATTATCAAAACATTCTTGAAACCAATTCATATCCACAGCAACCAGAGACAGAAGAGATAAAGGACGATGCAAAACTCTTGGATGAAGACGAAAAATTGACCCTTACCCCTTTCCAAGAAGAACAAAACAGAAGATTGTATGACACTTCAAGTGAACTCAAGAAATATAGAAAGAAAAAATCTTTCTCTGAAAACCAGATTGAAATGTCTGTTGTTTATGAAAATGCTGAAGATAGAGAAATTCAAAAAGCAAGAATCGAACAACTTAAACAGTCAATGTTGAATGCAAGACAAAACGGATTTGACAACATTCAGCAACCTGCAACATTTGAGAAGTCACAAACAAACAAAAACTCATCACAAACCGGCATTGACAGTGGTTTTTCTTATAGGAAAGAAGAAATCTCAGAAGATGTTGTGAGTGGCGAAGAAGAACGCAAAGATGACGCCATCTTCATCACAAACCCAAGAATTGACGAAAGTCAAATTCCAATTCAAAAGAAGATTACCCCACCAAACATTGAAGTTAACATCTATGATGACAATTTGCCTGCACCAAAGCGTGACAGCAATTTGGAGCCTACTTACAAAGACATGATGGCAAAACTCTTTGAACGCAAAAAAGAGAAGAAACAAGTTGAATACATTCCACAAACTGAAGAAAGCCAAAACTATTCAGATATGGAAAGTTTCGCAGATTATGGAACTTTGAAAAAATATTATGCTGGACACGGCATTGATTTCAAGGAATATAAGAAAACATCAGTCGAAAGAAATCACAACACCAACTTGCTCAAATTCATAAGTTCTGCAATATTGCTCCTTTTGGCTGGCGTTGGTTGTGGAGTGCTTTATGGAATTTTGAGTGCAGTAGGTTTGACTAAAGCAGAAACCAATTTCATGTATTACACCCTGCCTATTCTCTTCCTTGTATATTTCATTTACACATTGATTGTTTACAAAGTTTCAATAAGCAAAAAAGCAGTATTAATTTACAACAGCATAATAAATTGGGCAGTTTTTGTATTAGCATCAATCGTTGTTTTGGTAATTAACATCATTTGCGGAATGCAATATGAAACAATGGGTGAATTCTTAACCACCCTCCTAGTTCCAATCTTAGGACTTTTGATTGCTTTTCCAGTCAATTACTACATCAAGAAATTTATTTATAAAAAATTTGCCAAATAAATGTATATTTGAAAAAATTTGACGCATTATATAAGTAAGTTAAGATTTTCAATGAGAAAACTTAACTTAAAAACGAAAAGAGATATTTTAGTTCGTGCAGAACAAAACAATCATCTCTTTTCTTTTTTATCTCCTAAAATTTTCATATCTTTAATTAGCATCGTTTTCAACGACATTCTCTTTATGTCTTTTGATTAAAAGTTTTTTAACAAGGAAGATGACAACATTAATAATTAAATATAAAGCAACAAATATAAGCGAAAACATGAAAATATAAAAAGCGGAATTTTCAAAGAACAAACAAAGAAGCAAAATTGCAAGACAAGAAAAGATTTCTCCAACAAAGATTGAAACGAATGATTGCCAAATTTTCAAATTGGTAAATCCAGCAATCAAACTGCCTGTATAAACGCCTGTCAAAGGCAATGGAACAGCAACAAATGTTGACAAAAGCAAGCATTTTTTGAAGGTTGATTCTTTTTTATCCAGTTTGGAAAATTTGGTTTTATATTTCTCTTGAATTTTTGAAACAAACTTGTCATGAACAAAACCGCTTGTTTTGTTTTTAATTAATCGAGCAAGCAATATGACGACAATTGCTGGCAACATACTTCCCAAACAAGCGCTTAAAAATGCCATTCCAGGAGAAAGTACATTATCGCCCCATATTTGCCCAGCCATAGCAAAAGGGATTGCCACCTTACTTTCAATAGTTGGAATCATTGCCATAAACATAACTGCCAAGAAAATACAATCTGAAAAGTTATCTGAAAAAAATTCAAGCATTGGACAAACACTCCTTATAAATTTATTGTATGAATCAATCGTCTCAATAATGAAGAATTTGTTGAATAATGGAATAAGCGAGCACTGTAACTTTTAATAAAAAACAAAAAAAAAGACAAGATTAATTTTTCTTGTCTTAGTTATTTTCTTATAACAATTTTTACATATTATAACTTAGCATCAAAAAGTTTTTTGGAATGCTCAATTGCGGTTTCTGAAACATCTTTTCCACCATCGATCAACCTTGCAACTTCAAAGATCGCCTGCTGTCTATCCAAACTCTTGACCGTTGAAACCGTGTTATCTTCGATAACATTTTTCTCAACCAACAAAAACGCATCAGCTTTTGATGCAACAACTGGCGTGTGAGTAATGCAAATAATTTGAGTATATTTGGAAATATTTTCCAATTTTTCAGCAAGTCTTCCTGCGGTGTGACCACTTATTCCAGCGTCTATCTCATCAAAAACAACTGTTTGCACATTCTCCTTGTCAAGCATGACATTTTTAAACGCAAGAAGCAGTCTTGACAACTCTCCACCAGAAGCCGTTTTATGTAAGTCCTTAATCTCCTGCCCAATATTTGCTGAAAACATAAACTTGACACTGTCACACCCCTTGGAAGAACACGCAACATCTTCAAAAGATACTTTGAAATATGTTCCTTTCATTTCAAGGTCTTCAAGTTGTTTCGTGAGTTGTTCTTCGAGAAGTTTTGCGTACTTTTTTCTTTCAGCACTCAAAGCCTTGCAAGCATCAGTCAGTGCAACCTCTCTTTCTTGAAGTTCCTTTTGAAGTTTTTCCAGAATAAATCGACTGTTTTCCAACTCATCTAGTTGTAATTTGCATCTATTCAAATACTGCAAAATATCCTCAATGGTTTTGCCATATTTCTTTGACAAGCTCTTGATTAGATCAAGCCTAGCATCAATTCTTTCAAGCTCTTTAGGATCAAAATCAGTGTTTTGTTTAATCCCTTCAAGCGTGTCAACAACATCTTTAATTTCATAATAACAGTTTTCAATTCTCTCTTTGCAATCTTCAATATCTTTAAAATTTGCAAATTCAGAAAGTGAGTTTTTTGCTTCATACAGCAACGCCACAGCATTATCTCTCTGTTCATCAAGTTTGCTGAGGGCTTCTCCAACCTTTTCAAAAATGTTTTCAGCTGAAGAAATGAATTCAAATCTTTCTCTCAATTCCACATCTTCACCAACTGTCAAACCAGCATTTTCAATTTCTTGGATCTGATATTCCAACAATTCCTTTGTTCTTTCTCTTTCTGCGTCATTGCCACCAAGAGATTGAATCTTCTTTTCTGTCTCCTTGACAGCTTCAAACAAACTCTCAACATTGGACTTAAGTTTGGCAACATCACTCCCAGCAAATCTATCAAGCAAAGCCAAATGATTGTTGACATTCAAAAGTCCAACACTGTCATGTTGTCCACAGAAGTCAACCATAGACCCTGCAAAATCTTTAAGCATTTTTGCTGTTGCAGGAAAGCCATTAATCTTTATAGAAGATTTCCCATCAGCATTGAGAGTTCTTGTTATAATTACTTCATCATCATAATCTATTTCCATTTCATCAAGAAAGCGCTTCTCAGCATCTGAAAGGTCGGTAAAGACAGTATCAACCCTCAAAGCATTTTCTCCTGAGCGAATCAAATTTTTGTCAGCCTTTGCACCCAATGAAAAACTGAGGGCATCAATGATAATACTCTTGCCGGCTCCAGATTGTCCCAAGATGCAATTAAAACCCTTTTGAAACTCAATAGTCTGCTTTTTTATCAAAGCAACATTATTTAGAGAAAGTGAGGATAACATCAAACATACTCCAACAAATTTTTAATCATAAAAGAGGCAAAATTTCAGCCCCTTTTAATCTACATCATTATAACATAAGTTGGTTTAAAGTTACAACTGCTTCGCTAGCAAAAGTTGTAGAAGGAAAAACCAACAAAACGGTATCATCTCCATAAGTTGCACCCATAAGTTCTGTTAAATTCAATTTGTCAATAAACGAGCAAACACTGACACCCATTCCTTTGATTGTTTTCACAACAGCCAAATTCAAAGCAGACTTAACAGAGATAACGCATTCCTTGAATATGTTTATGTATTTATTTGAAACGACTTGTTGTTCAGAACCAAGAATAGCATATTTATATTTGCCAGAACTGCTCAAAATTTTCGTCAAACCAAGTTCTTTGATATCACGAGAAATAGTGGCTTGAGTAATTTCAAAATTTGCATTTTTCAATTCTTTGGCCAACTCTTCTTGAGTTTCAATCTCTTTGGTTGAAATCAATTCCAAAATTTTTGACTGTCTTGAACTTCTTGCCATTTCAAACTCCTTAATCTCTACACACCGCTAAATTAGGGCGATGTAGCCTTTATGCATAATTATAAATTTATGTTTATTCATGCATTTTTCATTATTATACATTAAAATTTATAAATATGCAAGTGATTTTTGTATATTTATTCATTCATTTTTTATAAAAATATGAATTTATGAAAATTTATAAAATCAAAATTTATAATTATAAGCCAATATACATTTTATAAATTTAATTCCAAAGAGTAGCAATCAACCTACAACCACCCACATAAGACATCAACCACCAAACCCACAAACACTCGCCCAACAATCCGTATAATGATATAACATAAAAAAAGACATATCAATGAGATATGCCATTTAATTATTAACAACCAGCCACAACAACTCACCCAATCATCTCTCTCAAATTACAAAATAAAAAATATGGCGTTTACATCAACACATTGCTGCCACCTGTTAATGCTCGCCATATTTTCACAATTTTATAACAAACATCTCAGCACAATTTTCGCACTCAAGCAAATTTTAATAATTTTTAATTTCAATAATCTCTTCATTAGCAAGCGCTTCATTAATCAAGTTTTCAATGTCGAGATTTTTTTCTAAATATTCCGCCCTTCTGATTGTAGGCCTGATGACAGGATTCTTTGGCAAGAAAACCGTGCAACAATCTTCATAAGGAAGAATTGAAGTTTCATATGTTCCAATTTTTTTTGCCACACTCATAATCTCTTCTTTGTCGTAAGCAATCACAGGTCTGAAAACTGGCAAACTTACAACCGAATTTGTCACAGTCATACTTTGCATAGTTTGGCTTGCAACCTGTCCAAGACTCTCCCCTGTAACAATTGCCCCCAAATCATTTTCATGACAGATTCGTTCAGCGATACGCATCATAATTCTTCTCATAATTGTGATCATATACTCTTCATCACAATTTTTATGAATTTGTTCTTGAATCTCTGTGAAAGAAACAACATGGAGTTTAATTTCCCCACAATACTTTGAAATCAAATTTGCAAGTTCAATAACCTTTTCTTTTGCTTGCACACTAGTATATGGATAAGAATGGAAGTGCACTGCCTCCAATCTAAGTCCACGCTTTGACATCAAGTAACCTGCCACTGGGCTGTCAATTCCACCAGACAAAAGCAAAAGCGCTTTTCCAGCGCTCCCAAGCGGAAGCCCACCAGCACATGGCAGAAGACTTTTATATATGTAAGTTTTCTTATTAACTCTAAGTTCAACAAAAAGCACAAGTTCCGGATTGTACAAATCAACCTTCAAATTTGGAAACAGATTCAAAACAACTCCGCCCAAATGTCTTTCCAATTCCATAGAAGTCATATCAAAAGTTTTGTCGGCACGCTTAACTTCAACTTTAAAAGTTTTAACCCCAGACAAATCAATGTTCTTGATTTCGTTTTCAATCCCTTCCAAAGAAGTGTCAATTTCAACAGCAGATGCCACACCAATCAAACCAAACACAGTTTGAAGTTTTGAAACAATTTCATCTTCGTTTAATTCCGAATAATCAGAAATCACCAATCTTCCTTGGGTTTCAGAAAGTTGAAAATCAAAACCGGACAATTTCTTAACTATATTATGTTTAAGAAGTTTTATAAACTCTCTTCGATTTTTACCTTTCAGAAAAAGCTCACCAAATTTCAACAACAAAACTTTTTTCATATCATGACACCCTTTGCAATATATCTTTATAGACCTGAAGAATAATCTCACCGGCTTCTTCAATATCTTCAACAGATTGATAAGCATTAAAACTTATTCTAACACTTGAAATTATATCATCTTTAGAAATTCCAATTTTGTCCAGCACACGATTTCCCGCTTTTTTAGACGAACAAGCACTTCCAAGTCCAACAATAACACCCCTTTCATTCAACGCGTGAAGCATTGTTTCACCTTTAACACCGCTAAAAATCAAACTTTCTATGTATGGAGAACCACCAAAATCCAAAATTTTGATATCTTTCAACCCCATAATCACAGAATTAAATTTCTGTTTCAAGGTTTGGACATGATCAAAATTCCTTCTTTCATCAATAAGTTCAACCGCCTTCATAAACTGCATAATCCCAGAAACATTTTCTGTCCCTGATCTTAAGCCATATTGCTGACCGCCACCTTGATACAATTCTTTCAAAGCACCTTTATTTTTCACATAGAGCCCTGCAACTCCTTTTGGTCCATGAATCTTGTGAGCGCTGAAAGAATACAAGTCAATGCTTGTCGTCTGCAAAGAAAAAGGAATCTTCATAAAACCTTGAACTCCGTCAACATGCAAAATAGCCCTAGGACAGAGTCTGTCTTTCAGTTTTGAAATCGCAATTAAGTCATTAATTGCACCAGTTTCATTGCTGACATGCATAATGCTTATCAGTCGAGTTTTTTCGCTCAAAACTTTTTCAAGTTCTTTCAAATCAACTTTCCCTTCTTTATTTAGTGGAACAAAATGAACTTTAAGCCCATCTAATTCCATCATTTTTGCAACATTATAAACGGAAGGATGTTCACCTTCTGAAAACACATACTCCCAATCGCCATTTCTCAAACTTCCCTTGATGGCAAGATTGTTGCTTTCAGTGGCACAACCAGTAAACAAAACATTTCCGACCTTTGCACCCAATCTTTTCAAAAAATAGCTTTCTGCTTGAGAGATGCATTTTGAAACTTCCATTGACTGTGTTGACAAAGCCGAAGGATTATAAAATTGTTCGCAAGAAAACTTGCGATGAACTTTAACGCACTCTTCAAACATTTTTGTAGTTCCTGCATTATCAAGATAAATCATAACTCCCTCGACTATATATTGTGTATTATGCATGCAAATTTTGCATATCACACACAAATTTTGACAATATTACACCGTTATGCTCTAAGTTTTGCGCCATATCTAAATTCCAAACTCTTCAAAAGCTTTTTGATAACAACATTGATCTCATCTCCCGTCAAAGTTTTGTCTTCAGACATAAACAAAATCTTATAAGCCATACTCTTTTTATTTTCACCAAGAGTTGCACTGCGATAAACATCAAACAATTGGACATCATAGAAAATCTTGCCACAAGCAGACTTAATTGCATTCATCAAAGCTTCATTAGACACACTTTCATCAACAACAACCGCGATATCTCTTTCAACAACAGGAAATTTTGAAATTTCTTTTGTTGCATATTTTTTCTCTGGCAAACCAGACAAATAATCTGTGTCCAACTCGGCATAATAAACATCTTGATTGATGTCATAGTTTTTCAAAACAGTCTTATGAACTTTGCCAAACCACCCAACAACTGTTCCATCCTCTGAAATAATATCAGCACTTACACCGCTGTGAAGATATGGCTCTTTTGAACGTTCAAGTTTACATTTCAATGATGTTCCCAAAAGCAAATTCTCAACAACACCTTTAAGCATAAAGAAATCATAACCATTTTCACAAACCGCAATAGACAATCTGTTGTTTTCTACTGGCAATTCTTTGAGAGGTAAAGATTTAGGCAAATAAACTTTTCCAACCTCAAAAAATCTCAAGTCTTTGTTCCCAACAGAAAGATTGTAAGCAACATCAAGAAGCAACGCATGAGCCATAACAGTTCTTGCTGTCGCCATATCTTCATTGATTGGATTGGCAATTTTTATCACATTTCTTCTTGAATCATCTTCATGAAGAAGCAGTTTGTCGCAAGCAGAAGCATTATAGAGAGAATAGTTCAAAGTTTCATAGAACCCAGAGTCAACCAAAATATTTTTCAAACCATTTTCAAAAACCAATCTAGGCTCATATTGCCCTACGGTTATGGTTGAATTTTCAAATAATCTTCCCTGCATATCATTATAGACATCATAACCATAAATTCTTATGATCTCTTCAGCAATATCATTGGCATTTTTGATGTCTTCACGAATGTATGGAGGAATGCAAGTCATAACATCTCCAGAAATTGTAGTTCTGATGTTCAAAGCATTCAGAATTTGAACCATTTTTTCTTTTGAAATTTCAACTCCTAAGATTTTGGAAATCTTATTGTAAGATACGACAACTTTCTTCTCTTCCTCAAGTTTTTTGTCAGAATTTATTTTATCAATCAAACCACCAACAATCTCACCACAACCGAGAACATCAACCAAATGCAATGCTCTCTTGAGTGCCAATGTTGGCAAGTTGATATTGACCCCTTTTGAATATCTAGCAGAAGAGTCTGTGCTCAAACCAAACTTCTTTGCGGTCAATCTGACACTTTTCAAATCAAAAACCGCACATTCAAAAACAGTGTCGGTTGTATTATCAGAAATGCAAGAATTGACACCACCAATAACACCTGCAATAACCACAGGTTTGTTTTGATCTGCAATAACCATAACACTTTCATCAAGGTCATATGTCTGACCATTCAAAACAGCAATTTTTTCACCTTTCTTAGCCTGTCTTGCAACAATTTTCTTTCCATCAAGATATTTATAGTCAAAAGCATGCATCGGTTGACCTTGCTCAACCAAAATGTAGTTTGTTATATCAACCATTGTGTTGATTGTTTTAATTCCCACAGCATGCAAACGACTTCTAAGCCACATCGGAGAACGTTCAAGTTTGATGTTTTTGATATAAGCAGCCATATATCTTGGACAATTTTCCGTCTCAATCTTCACATCGACATAGTTTTTGACATCACCACCAACAGTTTTGTAAGATACATCAAAATCTTTGAATGGTTTGTTGTAAATCGCACAAAGTTCTCTGGCAATGCCAACCACGCTGTTGCAATCAGGTCTATTTGGAGTCACATTGATGTCGAACGTGACATCATTAAGTGACAAAGCGTCTTCAATTTTTGTCCCTGGAACAAAATCCTCAGGCAAAATCAAAATACCATTAATTCCCGCCCCCTCAAAATAGTTCTCATCAATACCAATTTCTTCTCCAGAGCAAAACATACCATCACTCTTTACACCTCTGAAGTTTGTTGGCTTAATCTTGACACCATTAACTAAATCTGCTCCTTCCAAAGAAACCGGCACAATTGCCCCTTCAAAAACATTTGTCGCAGAAGTGATGATTTGAACTTTCTTGAAACCAACATCAACAGAACAAACTTGAAGCCTGTCTGCTTCTGGGTGTTTTTCTATCTTCGTTATTTTGCTGACATAAACATCATGAAGATGTTCATTCATATAGCTCATCTCTTCAACTTCAAGACCAGCAGATGTAAGTTTTTCTGCAATTTCCTTTGGAGAGATGCCCTTTAAATCAACAAAATCATTCAACCAATTATAAGAAACTTTCATTTATAAATCTCCTTTATTGTTGCACAACACACATTATATGGTGTAGTATGCGTGCATAATACCACAATTTTAACTGTTATCTCATTTGTTTCAAAAATCTCAAATCATTTCTGAAAAGATATTTGATGTTTGGAATTTTGTTTGTAACCATAACACTTCTATCAATCCCCGGACCAAAAGCAAATCCACTATATTTGTTGCTATCAATTCCTGACATTTCCAAAATTGCAGGGTTAACAATTCCACCGCCAAAAAATTCAGAATATCCTGTTCCTTTGCACAATGTGCAACCTTTACCCTGACACATTTGACAAGTTGCATCAATTTCTATGCTTGGCTCTGTGAATGGGAAATATGCTGGACGAACTCTCATTTTGACATTTTTTCCATAAAGTCTCACAGCCATTTCTCTAACCATAATCATAAAATCTTGCAATCCAATGTTTTCGTCAATAACAAGCGCTTCAAACTGATTAAAGATTGGAGAGTGAGAACTGTCATCATCATTTCTGTACACCCTTCCTGGGCATACAATCTTAAATGGCGGTTTCATTGTTTCCATTGCCCTTACCTGTGCTGGAGATGTGTGAGTTCTCATCAAAATGTTGTCTGTGATATAGAATGAATCTTGCATATCTCTTGCAGGATGATTCTTTGGAACATTCAAAGCCTCAAAGTTGTGATAATCAGTTTCAATTTCTGGTGTTTGAATGACAGTAAATCCCATTTCAACGCACAAATCAATAAATTTGTTGTTAAAACGAGTCAAGGGATGCAAAGCCCCTCTTTTAACTCCCTTGCTTGGTTCAGTGATATCAATCTTTTCCTTTTCCATTTCAAGTTCAAGTTGTGCATTTTCCAAAGCTGCAAGCTTTTCACTCAACTTCTCTTCCAATTTTTGTCTGACAGAATTTGCCAAGCTTCCAACTTCTCTTCTGTCTTCAGCAGGAACATCTTTCATACCACGCAAAATCTGAGTCAACTGTCCTGTTTTACCAAGATACTTAACTCTGATTTCGTCCAAAACTTTCAAATCATTCGCACTGTCAATCTCTTTTAATCCGTTTTGTAAGATTTCCTCAAGTTTTTGTTTCATTTCAACTTCTCCTTCTAACCATAATAAAAAAACCGCCCAAACATCATTAGGACGATTTATATCGTGGTACCACCTAACTTCACGCATCACTTCCGACGCGCCTTATTAAACAATTAACGCATGTCAAACGGCATCCCCTACACAAAACAAGTCCTTCAAGGAGCGACTAGAAAGTGAATTCAACAATCTTGGTTTCATCCAATCTCAGCAACCTTGGATTCTCTGTAAAAACCTACAAATGCCTACTAGTCTTTCATCTTCGTCTTTATTTAACAAGTTTATTTTAACATTATCCATTTTTTAAGTCAACTATTTGTAATAAAAATTTTGATATGTCAAAGATATATGATAAAATCAAAATTATGAGAAAATACGAAGAATTCACAATCGCAAATTGCCAATTATTAAAAAAACCAACAATATATTTTTGGCTGAAAAGCATTGGTCTTTCTGAAAGTTACATCAGTCAACTTAGAAGACAGGAAGATTCAATAATCTTGAATGACAATTTTGCAAATCTAAAAACACAAATCAATAATGGAGACAAACTGAAAATCGCAAACAATCCAACAGAAAAGACAAATTTTTATAATACAGATTTTTCAAATCTTTCAATCGTTTATGAAGATGAAGATTATCTCATCGTAAACAAACCACACAATCTTGCCTGTATACCAACAAAAAGCCATTACAACGACAATTTGGGAGCCCAAGTTTGTTCATATATGCAAAAAGAAACCCCAGATTTTGTCTTAAGAATAATCAACCGCCTTGACAAAGAAACCGCCGGCCTTGTTGTTGTCGCAAAAAATTTATTTGCATACAAAAATCTGTCAAACCTTCAAAAAGAATACTTCGCTCTTTGCCATGGCAATTTGTCATCAACGCAAATGACAATCAACAAGCCAATTCTAACTCGCAATGTAAACGGCATCAACATCATGAAAAGAGAAATTTCTGAAGAGGGAAAGCAAGCAATAACACATGTTGAGTTGATCAAGAATTTTGATAAATATTGCCTTGTCAAATTTCATTTGAAAACTGGCAGAACCCATCAAATCAGAATTCATATGTCACACATAAATCATCCGCTTATTGGAGATACAATTTATTCAGACAAAGCCATTGATTCTCAAATTCACCCAACCCCAGAACACACCATGTTGCTCCTAAAATCAATATCATTCAAGCACTTCAGAACCAATCAAATCATATCTCTTGAAATAGATTTTCCCGAAGAATGGAAACAATTTTTGAAAAATTAATAAAATGAAAAATAAAAAACCCACATTATTTTGTGAGTTTTTTATTGGTTAGGTTTAACTATTTGCAAGACGCTTTTGCAGAACCAGATTTCTTTCCACTGCAACCTTTTGCTTGCTTAGAAGAAGTTGATTCTTTTGCTGCTTCTGTGCTTGAAGTTTTTGCACTTGCCTTGCTAGATGCCTTTTTTCTACCAAACATAGTTTACCTCCCTTATTCAAGGTGTTTTACCTTGTAATAATATTTTGACTATTTATAGAAAAAATATGCAGACAAAATGAAGTTTTAATAAACTTTTCCATAACAAAACCATCAAACAAATTTTTATATACTCAAAATAAAAAACATGCACAAGAAAAACTTGTTGCATGTTCTATGCAAAGACTTGTATTATATTGAAAAATATCTTAATTCAGAAATTATTTTTTGCTGTCTTTACCGCTCTTTGCGTCCTTTGCGTCAGCTTCATCAAGAAGATTGTAATATTCTTCAAAGACATCCATAGCAACCTTTTCATCAGTTTCAACCATCAAAGCAGGTTCTTGTCCTTCTTTTTCGTCAACATAGAAAACGATTGCTTCGTCATCTTGAACATTTTCAATTTTATCAATAGGTTTCAAAACACAATAAATTTTGTCATTGTGAGGAATAACTGCAATTTGTTCAAAAGACAATTTTCTTCCGTTTTGATCAACAAGAACGATAGGTTCTTTGTTGTCCTCGTCCAAGAGAATGTCAATGATGTCACGATATTCTTCTTCCTGTTCAACCTGTTTTGAAACTTCCTCAATTTTCTGAATTTTTTTCTTATCCATGATAAACTTCTCCTTTATTTCTTTGGATTTTCGTCAAGATAATTTTGCAGTATGATTTGAGCAGACACTTTGTCGAGCAATTCTTTCCGTTTTTCCCATTTGATGCCCGCCTCTTTGAGATATTCCTCCGCTTCAAATGAAGTGTATCTCTCATCTTGGAAAGCAATTTGCACATTTGCGGTTTTGCCGAGCTTCTGAGCAAATTCTTTGACAACATTTGACATTTCGCTTTCAGTTCCGTCTGCGTTAAGTGGCAGTCCAAAAACAACCATGTCAACAGATTTGTCTTTAATCAAATTGGAAAAATAAAACAAATCTTTCTCTTCTGTCTGAGTTTTGTAGATATGGTCAGCACTTGCAATGGTGCAAGACAAATCAGAGAATGCCACACCAATTCTTGCCTTACCATAATCTAAACCCATTTTTCTTGAATACTGCATATATCACCATTTATATTTTACTTAAATAAATCAATTTAGTCAAACAAAATATCATTAAAATCATATTTATTTAACTAAAAATCAATCAAAAGTACAAGCATCATTTACATTCGTAAAGATTCTTCCCACTTGATACTGAAACCGTCAATGGAACAACAAAGTCGCAAACACTTTCCATAGTTTCTTTCAAAATCCTCATAACATTTTCAATCTCGTCTTTTGGTGCATCAACAATCAATTCGTCATGTATCTGCAAAATTATGTGACTGCTCATTTCTTTCAGTTTGTCCGCAATTCTGACCATAGCAATCTTGATGACATCTGATGCAGTTCCCTGCAAAGGCATATTCATTGCCACTCTTTCTCCAAATTTTCTGACATTGACATTTGAAGATTTGATTTCCGGAATGTGACGAACTCTACCAAAATAAGATTTGATAAAACCATTTTCCTTTGCATACTCCACATTGTTATCCATAAAAGATTTGATTTTTGGATAGCGGTCAAAATAACTGTCGATATATTGTTTTGCCTTATATTTTGAAGTTTTGATATTTTGTGAAAGTCCAAAATCACTTATTCCATATATAATCCCAAAGTTGACAGCTTTAGCATCTCTTCTTTGAGAGGTCGTAACTTCATCAACCGGAACTCCAAAAATTTCACTTGCGGTTTTGGTGTGAATGTCAATGCCATGCTTGTAGGCATCAATCATGCTGGTTTCATCTGCCAAATTCGCTAAAAGTCTGAGTTCAATTTGATTGTAATCGGCCGAAATTATCGCTCCGTCTGAATATTTGGAAACAAAAATTTTTCTTAGATTTTTCCCTTCTTCATTTCGAGTTGGAATATTTTGCATATTTGGTTCCGAACTCGAAAGTCTCCCAGTTGACGTGAGTGTCTGATTGAAAATTGTGTGAATAACCGCACCATCATTTTTGCAAATGTTTTTATAAACGTTGATGTAGGTGCTGACAAGTTTGCTAAGTTTTCTATATTCAATAATCAATTCCACAATTTCGTGTTGCCATCTTATATCATCGAGAATAGCAAAATTTGTTGATTGTTTTTTGTTGTTATAAGACTTAAGCCCCAACTTATCAAACAAAATATGTGCCACCTGTTTTGGAGAATTGATGTTGAAATTTTCCCCAGCAAGTTCATAAATCTTTGTCGTTAAATCCGCAAGTTCAGCATCGTATTTTTGACTTAATTCGTCAAGCATCTTCTCATCAACCTTGAAACCTTCTTCTTCCATACTTGCCAAAACTCTGACAAGAGGTATTTCAATGTCTGTATAAACTTTTTCAACTTTCTGTTCAACCATTTGTTTTTCAAGTTCAACTTTCAAATTGATATAGTCTTGAACTTCTGGCTCAGGCAATTTTGGAAGCCCAGCAAAAAGGACATATCTTGCAATGTCAACATCAAAAAAGTTTTCCAAAGTTATTCCAAGCCTGTCCAAAATTTTCATATCTTCCTTGGAACAATTTGTGATTTTTGTCACAACTTTACTTTCAAAAACTGGTTTCAGAATTTTCAAAACTTCGTCAAAGTCAATCACATTTGAAAACAAATCAATTTCTTTTTTGATGTAAAAGACTTCATTCCCATCAACTGCAAATTCCATCTTTTTCAAGTCATAACATAAAAAGTTTTTTATTCTGCCCTTAAAATTCTCGACCTGCGACAAATCTTCAAAAACGGTTTTCTTAATTTCTTTTTTGTTGGATCTAACCCCTTCCCCAAACAGTTCCTTTCGATTCATCAAACTTCTAAAATCCCATTCTTCAAAGAAATCTCTGACTGCTTGCGAAAAAGGAAAAGAATATGAACAACTTTCAATATCAAAATCAATTTCACAATCTGTTTTGATTGTTGCAAGCGTCTTTGACATATAGGCCATATCTTTTCCAGCGACCAACTTCTCTTTCAATTTGCCTGTCACTTCTTCAATGTTTTCATAAATCACATCAAGAGTTTGATATTTTTCCAAAAGCGAAAGAGCCGTTTTCTCTCCAACTCCCGCGACCCCAGGAATATTGTCGGAAGAATCTCCCATCAAAGCTTTAAGATCAATAATTCCAGAAGGTTTCAACTTATATTTCTCAAAAAGCGCTTTTTCATCAAAGACTTCAATCTCTGTGACGCCCTTTCTTGTCAACCAAACTGAAGAATTGTCATCAATAAGTTGCAACAAATCTCTATCTCCGGACACAAGAATGTTCTGAATATTTGAATGTTTGGAGATGGTCCCAATGATATCATCAGCTTCAATTCCAGCAAACTCAAAAATTTTAATGCCCATAGTCTGTAGCATCTGTTTAATAACTGGAAATTGAGAAAGTAAATCTGGCGGAGTTTCCTTCCTTTTGCCCTTGTAATCTTGATATATCTCATTCCTGAATGTTTGTCTTGCATGATCAAATGCCACAGCAACATAATCAGGTTTTTGTTCAACAATCAATTTAACAAGCAAATTTGCAAAGCCAAACACAGCGCCTGAAGGCTGTTTGTTTCTATTAGATAAATAAGGCATTGCGTAAAATGCCCTATTTGCCAAACTATTTCCATCAATAATAATGATTTTTTTCACTAACGACCTATAAAATTAACAAATCATTTTCAATGTGTTTACAATTGCTTCTGTTGTTGTTTCATCTGATGGATTAAACAAATTATAGAAGAAATCAGGTGCAACCAAAACGATGATATAAGCCACAATTGCAATAATCAAAATGATGAAAAATGCTGTTTTGAGAGGACTCCCTGCAAAGTTAACAAGAGCAAAACAGAAGATGATTGCAACTCCACCAAACCTCACAATAAAGTCAAAAACTTGTGTAAACCACCCCATGTCAGGATTCCAACCTGCTTCCATCATAATGTCCATTGATAAAAACACTATATAAACAACAGACAGAATGGACAATATTGTGTACATAATTTTTTTCATATCTATTTTCAATCTCCTTTTTCAATTTGTATTATCATATCACAAAAAACATAGAAATACAAACAAAATTAAAAGTCTACAAAAAAAATTAAAAACTTACAAGCACAAACAAATCACTTTAAAACAACAAAAAACCGCATAATTGATATGCGGTTTTTGTATATTTATACATTAATTTGATTTTTTATTCGTTTTCATTGACAACATCTTTATCTTCATTTTTCTCTTCCGAATTTTCCTTTTCTTCTTCAGTTTGACTTTCTTCTTCGTTATCTTCAGGTGAATTCCCATTGTCTCCACCATTATCCATTGTGACAATGCCAAACACAACCAAAATCCCTGCGATTGACATGATGCAATCTTCCACAACTTGATTTTCAATTTGCCAACCAAAAATTCTTCCAAAAGCATTCAGAAGAATAATCAAAGCACCTGAGAAACTGACCCAAAAACTGTAAGTTTTTATTTTGTCAAAGAAGTTCTTCATATTCATCACCACTTTTCAAAAAATCTTTTATGTCCGAAATATCCTGTTTCACATCATCTAAAATTTGCAAAGAAGATGTCAGCTGCTCAATTGTTTGCTGATACTTTGTTTCTCTTTTGGAACTGTCTTTAAGTTGATAACAGAAGAGCCAAACAAACAAAATTGCAAACACACCGTTGCTGACAATAATGCTGATTATATCATTCCAGATGTCCATTTATTTTTTGTCCTTTTGCCATTTCAATAAATTTTTCATCGTTTTATAATCCCCCATTTTATAGAAATAAGACTTGTTAAAAAACTTAATTTTATCGAAATATTTTAAAGTCATGACACAACATCAAACACAATCATAGGTTTACAAATTTCGCAATTCTGTGCTGTCGTAGAAAAACTGAATTGGAAGTTTTTTCCATAGACACAAACAGGCAATCGTTGTTCTTTCTCACTTCCAGAAAAAGAGTAGGTTTTTGTTTCTTCATCGGATTTTATTTCAACCTCACAATCATACAAAGTGTTGATTATGATTTCTTTGATTTTTTTCTTTTTGGATTTGTAGTCTAAATCAGTTTCAAAAGATTTCCACATCTTTTTGTTGATGTTTGTAAATGTCTTTCCGTCAACTGTAAGTTCTCCAATCTGTTGTTTGTGGTCATAATAAAAGCAGGCACAAAGTTTGCTCATATAAGGATTGTCAACTGTCAAAATTTTTCTGATGTCAACTCCCCTATAAACATTCAAAGCAAAATTTTCAATGTCCACTTCAAACAAGACGTTGTTCACGAAAGCAGTTTTTGCTTCGCAACCAATTTGTTCTCCGTCACCAAAGTCACATTTTGTGGCAATGTAATATTTTCCATTTAAGCAAGCTGAAGAACATTTTGTGTTGTCCAACTTTTTGAAATATTTGTCATAAGCTTCTGCAACTTTGTTGACTGACGTTCCATTGAATGTGTAAAGCCCATCACGAGTCATAAAGAAAACTTTGTCGCCACAAACACAAACAGAATTTTCATATATTTTTGAAGAAGAAGTATAGAGATGAGTGAAAGAAAAATCATCTTTTGATGTGTAAATGGAGATTTTTGTGATGCCATATTCTCTGAATAAATATACATAATCATTAAACGCAACAAGCTTGTTGAAAGAGCCTCTGTTGTCCAAAAATTCAATAGCCGAACTTTCTTCATCAGACCATTCTTTCAAGTTGAGATTTGTTGTGTAGATCAAAGTGTTTCGGTTTGTGTTTGTAATTCCAAAGAAATTGTCATAATGCACCACTCCAGAAATCAGTGCTGGCACATCAGAATAAATTCCTTCACCATAGGCAGCAAGATAAAGCATACCTTCTTCTGAAAAGAAAAGAGAGCAATCAGTGTTTTCGATGCGGTATTGACACTCATAGGTTGGATAACTTGAAAGTTTATTCGACTTTGACCAAACAATTCCCTCGTATTGGTCAATCAAAGGCACACCCCAGATGACAAACTCAGAGTCAATCATAAGCAAAGTGTAGACATACATCTCCACATCTGTGTTATACCACCTGTCAAGCCAAATGCCATCAATTTCATCAATCTTTTCTGAAAAATCAAAACCATGACAGGTTTCAAGGTCAGCTGTTGAGGCTGGAACCTGCAAATCTCTAAATCCCAGCCCCGTTTTGAGCGACCCATCACTGACAGAAAGATTGTAAAATTCTTTACATTCATTTGGTTTTGAAATCAAGTCATCTTGATTGGACACCACACCATTTGCAAAGATAGAAAACACAATGTCTTTTTGAAAAGTTTTCTTATGTTTTTTCAAATTCTTATAAAAGATCAAATCCAACTCCTTCTTGGCAAAATATGTTCGCCACGTTTTCTACTCAAAACAAACAAACTTTCCTTGAATCTCTCTTCCCAAATTTCCGCATCCTCACTCAAGCCATCAATAAGCAAAAATTCACTTGCAACTCCATAAGCATACACCCTTGCACTTAGTCCATTAAGCATCTCCACATTGTCAGTCAAAGCTTTGTCATCTGGAAGATAACTGTAGACAATGCTTTTTGCATGCCCGCTTATTTCCAAGTAATTTGGAAACAACCTGAATCTAAGAGAAGTTCCAAAGCGATTTTTGACTTCATAGACATTGACGACGGTCTTTTCAAGTTCGGAGTAGTTTAAAATAGAATTTTTGATATCAATCTCTTCTTTTGTTAAGAATGGCAAATAGTCGCTTGCAATCTCTTGATTGACAAGATTGAAGCACTGCAGCATAAGGTCAAGTTTTTCCTGCTCTCTATCTGTGTAAGACACCGCTTCCGTGGAATTAAGTTTTGACAATATTTCCTTTTCTCCAACAAATTCACAAACCAATTTGATAATATCTTTAACTGTCATACATTTTCTCCTTAAAGTCATTCAAAACTTCCTTTATCTTTTGCTTTTCCAGTCGTCGATTTTCTTCTTCCATTTCTTTGTATAACTTGTCACTGTTTTGCACCCTCGTTTTCAATGTCAAAAGATATGCCCTTTCGTCGAGTTGTTCATACGGAAAAGTCAAACAATATGTAAACCTCCCCTGTGCATGATTGTGCAACTCAAACTTATGCTTGTCCAAATCAAACAAAACAAAATAATCCTTGTCAATCGACTTTATTCTTTCCACGATACCAAGACAATCGCTTTCAATTTCAAATGACTTTTTCATACAGTTTTCCTTTTATTACTCTGTTTTAGAAGGAACAGTTGTTGAAAGATTTTTGCAATAAGCAACACCAGATGGCTTATGGCAAAGAAGTTCTGTGTATTTAACCAAAGTTGCGCTATAAGCGGCTTTTGATGGGTGTTGTCTAAGCACTCTGCCAGATTCATCTTCCAACCATCTCCAATCACCGAGTTCATAGAACATGAAATCATCAGTGTTAAGGAAATAACATTCTCCTGCAGCAACATGATTTGTTGGAACAAGAGGGATTCCAAAGTGAGTGATAACTTTTGTTCCATCTTCCAAAGTTGTGTATTCAACATTTTTGCTATATAGCGTCAAGTATTTGTGATACAATCTCTTCAAATCATAAGAGCAGTTGATGAAGTTTACGTTTGTCCCTGCTTTTTCAAGGTCGTCAATAATCTTTTGGACATATTCTTCATCAAAAGCATCAGATGTTGTTGCTGTGTATGTCTTTGCATTCATAATTGGATAGTCGGTCTTTGTCACACCATACAAAGATGTGTTTGAAACAATGCCTTTAAGTCCGATTATGTCGTTGTCTTTAGAGTTGTGCAAATAGAGTTTGTAACCTGTCACAGCAGTTTTGTCTGAAGAAAGGTTCCAAGCGATTTGACCAGAAGATTTGTCAACGTTTTTGATGTAAACATTTGAAGCAAACAATGTTGCGTCGTTATAGATGTCAACATACATTCCTGGTGCAACCGCTTCAGTGTTGTCAACAGTCACAGTTGAACCGCTGACAGTGATTGTTGCAAGACAGCCAGTTCCGTCACCATAAATCATTCTTGAAAGGTTGAAAATGCTTGCTTTAAGAAGAGAGTCCATGCCATCTTGAAGAAGGTTAACAAAAGAGTTAACATCACTTGAAGAGCATCTCACTGCTTTGTCACTGATTTCAAATCTTCCATACAAGTTTTTAAGTGGAGCAACAAAAGACAAATATGGTGTGTCAACGCCATCTGGAAGGTCACTTGTTTCAGTTCCTGCCATAATTCCACCATTGATGCCAATTGGAGCAACAACTCTTACTTCTTTTCCAATAATATTTCTTGTGCTTCTTTTAATTTTGCTAAAAAGCGGATTTGTTTTTGTGTTTATTTGGTCAGCAATAACGCCCAAATAGACATCTTTAAGCACATTTTCCGCACTACTTAATGTTATCATTCAATTCTCCTTTTTTTATGACAACAAATCAAGAACAATTTTTTTCGCCTGTTCAAAACTGTCTGGTTTTGGGGCAACCGTTTTGGTTACCCTTTCACCAGAGTTAGAGGACATAATAACTGGAGTTTTTTGTTCTTGAAGTTGTTTCATATAATTTTCGATTACTAAATTTTTTAATTCTTCGTCTTTTAAGACCAAATTTTGAACGATAGGTTCTTTTGCTTTGTTTGGACCTGACAATTTTTCATAAAGCATCTCCGCCCAAACAATGTCAAAACAAGCATCGTCATTTTTCAGACTTTCGCTTTGCATTGCACGAGATTTAATCTCATCTGCATAAGCAGCTGCCTCCTGATTTTTTGAAAGGAATGTTTGAAATTTGTTCTCAATCACATTGTCTTGAGAAGTCTCAGACATTTTGTCTTTCTCCAACTGCGAAAGTCTTTGGCTTTTGCGAGTAAATTCTGCTTGCAAGTTGTTGTACGCCTCAAACAAGTCATCAACACTTTTAAATTTACCAATGGGAACGCCCCTTTCTGCTTCACTCGAGATGGTCGCACTTTCACTTTCATGCAAAACTTGCTCAGGGGAGCCGGCAACATTTTCTTCCAAATTTTGTGAAGGTTCAATGTTTTCAGGTTGTTCCCCAACATTCATTTTTTCTTCCATGATCATTCTCCTTTTTTCAAAGCCTCTCTGTGTGCTCTGATATGTTTCAAAAAGATTTCTTCAACTTTCTTGTTCACCTCGCCCGCATAGACAACTTTCAACATATATGAAATGTGTTGATTGATATGCAGTGAATGGTCGTCAATTTCTTTGACATCAACTTCGATTGCTTCATTCATGTTGTTGTTCTCTGTGTCGGCATTTTTGATATGTAAATCGCTCAAATCAACCGACGTGTCCCAAACACCAAAACCAAGGTTTTCCATGATTTTTGCCTTCATTGATTTTGTGATGTTTCCATTTTCATCAGTGAGAAGTCCTTTGTCGAGCAGAGTGAAAATCATGTTTCTTCTCTGCGACAATGTGTCATTGCTTTCGTTGTCAGTGTCAAATTGAACATCATCACTTGAAATTTCATTGCCTTTGAAATAAATCACATCCAAATCGCCGTTTTCTCCCACAATTTTGATAAGTCTAGGGAAAGTTGCAAACTGCTTATAAAGTCTCAAAATTTGTTTTGCAATCGTCTTTATTGCGGCCTTTATGCTGTCAGTTGTGAATTTAAGTCTTGTTTCGTTTTCATCAATCAAAAGTTCCAACGCAACCCCACTCAAACTTGCGGCAACATTTTCCATGCTTCCAATTTCGCTTGTCCCACTGAGTGTGCTGAATTCGCTGAGCAATTTTTCTTCTTCTTTTTCAAATTCAGAAGGCACTTGTTCTCCACCCAAAAATTGTGGAGCGGTCGAACCTTGTCTATAAACCAAAATTTTTCCTGGTGCAAGTCCTTCTTCTTCCAAGTTGTCAATGTCAACACTTCCATCTTCAACAGCGAGAACGCCAAGCGTGAGACGATTGATGTATTCATGTTTTCTGTTCTTGACAGCGTTGTATGCTCTTTGAATTGGGATAAGTCTTGAAATCATGCTCACACCCCAGAAAGAGCCGACTTCTTCATTGCAAATCTGACGCACAAAAGGAAATTCTCTTTTCCCGTCAATGCCATTGACATAAGGCAGTTCTCCGTCATAGACAAGTTTGTCTCCTGCAATGATAATCAACCTGCCGTCAGGATATTTCTCATTTGGTCTGACATATTTTTCAAGAACAATTGCACTGTCTTTTCTGACCGTTTCAATCAAGCCAGTCGCAAGTCCAGAATACCCAAGGCCACCCAAAGAGGAAGTCACCCCATCAAGAGAATAGACATTGATGTCCTTCCCTTCCACATCGACACCATACATCTGCTTAATCTCAACCACTGTGTATGCTCTTGCATGAATCAAACTCTGGCAATCGTCCAAACTTTCATGTGTTGCAGAGTCAGGATAAATCTCAAATGGAGAACAAACAGAGATGTCAACATCACCTGTCTTGATTTTTCTGCCGTCCTCTTCCAAAGCAACCACCTGACCAAGATTGGAGTTCCAAGAGATTTTGTAGAAACTTGTTCCACAAATTTCACTCCATTTTGTTGCTTGATTGATTTTTGCCGTCAAGTTCATCTTTCCGCAAACAGAATCCAAAACTTTCTTCCCAACCTTTGCAGTGTAGATGTCCTCTTCTTCGTTTGTTGCAGGCATAACTTGCATTTTTGGTGTGATTTTGGAAAGCCTCGAAAGTCTTATGTCAATGATTGGTGCAATGTGATTGAACACTTCTCTCTCTTGCCAAAAATATTGTTTGTCTATCTCTCTGACAAAACCACCATATCCAACATCACAGTATTGATTTCCCATATAAAAATTCATGTTAAGTTGCCATTGATTGTCAAACCCTTTTCTCGCTCTGATTCTGTTTTCAAAATCTTCCAAGGTTTCTTTAACAACAGCATCAATTTTCTTCTCTCTCATACTCTCTCCTTTTTCTCTTTCTTTCGCTTGAAAGGTGCGTCAACAGGTTTTGGAACGCAAACTTTTGAAAAACACTCAAACATTTTCTTCATGCAGTCTTCACAGAAAACCAAATCTTTTCTGATGAAACCTTTTGTGCTGAAACTGTATTTCGCCAAGTTCTTGCAACCATAGAAATCGCATTTGAGTTGTTGCTTACAAATTTCCATTTTCATTTTCTTCTTTCTCCTTTTCTTTCAAAAGTTGCAAAAGTCTTTCTTTTTCTTGAATAAGCTGACTGTCTGTCATATGCGAAATCTCATCATCAGACAAACTCGACTGCTCAAGCAAAAATCTCAATGCATTGATGTCTGGTGGGTTAAATTTCTTTGTGATTTTGCGTTTAGATAAAACCGCTTGACCATTTTCGTCAGTAGTGTATTCCTCAACGATTTCATCACTTTCATAACCCAACGCCTTTTTCAATAAGGCATCTTTAATCTGTTCCTCATTCACTTGGCACTTCCTTTCTTTGCAACTTTTGTCCAAATTCTATAAAAGAAAATTTCCAGTTTCAAGAAAGTGTGCCAAAAATTTGGAAAACCAGCATTAACAAAAAATCGTCAAAAAAATAGAATGTAATTGTAGAGGAGAAAAATGGAAAACTTATTAACCTTTAAAAATGTCAATTATTTCTATCAAACAAAAAATGATGAAATTTTTGCACTTAACAACATAAATTTTAATGTAGAAAAAGAATCCTTTGCTTCTCTCGTTGGTCCAAGTGGATGCGGAAAAACGACAATTTTGTCCCTAACAGCAGGACTGCTTTCCCCTTCTTCTGGCGAAATTTTGCTTGATGGAGAAAGCAAAATAGACACAAAAAAAATCGGGTATATGTTCCAAAAAGACCATTTGTTTGAATGGCGAACTGTCTGGAAAAACATAACCCTTGGAATTGAAATTCAAAAACCAAAAAACAAGGATGAAAAATTGGCTTTTGCTGAAGAACTTTTGAAAAAGTATGATCTATATAACTTCAGAAATCAAAAACCTCGCTCACTAAGTGGCGGTATGAGACAGAGAGTTGCACTGATTCGCACTCTTGCACTTGAGCCAAAACTGCTGCTTCTTGACGAGCCATTCTCTGCTCTTGATTTTCAAACAAGACTGTCTGTTTGCGATGATGTCTATGAAATCATAAAAAGCGAAAAGAAAACCGCTTTGCTTGTCACACACGACATCTCTGAGGCAATTTCTATGTCAGATAAAATCATTGTTTTGTCCTCTCGTCCTGCTCATGTAAAGGACACAATCTTGCTTGATTTGCAAGGAAAAACACCACTAAAGAAAAGAGAAGACCCAACCTTCGCTGGACTCTTTGACAAAATATGGAGTGAACTTACAAATGAAAAAACAGAAGAAACAAATTAATTTTTCAAAGTCACACAAGGCATATGTCAAACGACTAAAGAGAGACAAATTCATCATCATATTTTTCAGAATATTTGTTCTGGTTGCCTTTTTGGGACTGTGGGAACTTTTGACCTATTACAACATTTTGGATCCGTTTTTTGTCAGTTCCCCATCACGAATAATTGCTCAAATTGGCACACTCGCACAAAATGGAACCCTATTGACTCACAGCTGGATAACACTTTATGAAACTCTCATCGGCTTTGCCATCGCCACCGTTTTAGGCTATCTCATTGCCGTGCTTTTGTGGTGGAATGAAAAAGTCCGAAAAATTTTTGAACCTTACATCGTCGTTCTCAACTCTCTTCCAAAAATCGCACTTGGCCCAGTCATAATTCTCTGGGTCGGTTCTGGAACAAATGCCATCATATTGATGTGTGTTCTCATCTGCATCGTGATAACAACCATGAGCATGATGTCCGCTTTTCTTTCGGTAGAAGAAGGAAAAATCTTGCTTCTCAAATCTATGCACGCAAACAAATTTCAGATTTTGTTTAAATTGATTTTGCCAAGCTCCATGCCGGAATTTATTTCCGTTCTCAAGATAAATGTTGGCATGAGTTGGGTTGGAAGCATCATGGGAGAATATCTGACAAGCAAGGCTGGACTTGGTTATCTCATTGTCTATGGCGGACAAATTTTCAAAATCGACTTAGTCATGGCAGCAACGACAATTTTGTGCATACTCGCCTACGGAATGTATTTTTTGGTCAGCCTGCTGGAAAAGAGATACTCTCACCAAAAATGATTTTCACTACCTGATATTCCCTTTCCATTGCCCTTTGAAATCTCCGAAAAAATCACACAAATCAAAACAAAAATCCCCAGCACACTACAAATTGGATAAAGAAAAGAAATGATTTGAGAAAATCCAAGTGCACTTATGAAAAACGGAATCAACACTGACACCAATGACACACAAAATTGATTTTTGACGAAGTTTTCGAAAAAAGATTTCAATGTCAAACATTGTGAAATCAGAGTGGTAAAACAACCCACAAGCACGACAATATACGCGAGCACAAACATAAAAGAATTGTCTCTCATAAGATAGAGAAAAGGCATTTCACTGATGTAACTTTCGCTGTTTCTCTGCAAAACAAAATTGCCAAGAAGCAAAAAGATCAACAAAAGAAGCACAGAAAACAGACTTGCAAAAAAGGTCTGTTTTTTTGATAACCCTTCGCCAACCTTTGCAATCACAAGCCCGCTCATGGAAGTGTTCAAAGCGACATAAAGAGGACTATACAAAAATCCCGCCCACGAATTGGTTGAAATGGAAAAATTGGATGAAATGGAGAGTGCATAGAAAAGAACAATCAAAAAGACAATGGAAGTTGCTGGCATCAAAATCAAATTAAGACGCTCAAAACCTTTTATTCCTTTCAAAGTTATGACGACACACCCCAGCACAAGCAATACAACAGAAAGGACATAGAGCCATGTCGGAAAGTACTCAAAAAGGCTTTTTATTCCAGCAAACATCGATGCACAAAAAATCAAAGATATGAAAGCAATCACAAAGTTCAAGAGTTTTGACCTTTCCAAAAATTTTGCAATTTTCTTTCCATGCGAAAGAAAGAAATAAAACAATAAAAAAAACAAAAATCCTGCCAAAATGATGTAGAGATAAGACAGCACTCCAAAGCGACTGAAAAAGACCATAATTTCCTTTCCACTCGAAAAACCAGACCCCACAACAGTTCCGAAAATCAAGAACACAACAACAAAAACTTTGGACATGTTAAATTATATTAATTTCAAAAGCATTTCATGTCAGAAAAAGAATTAAAAGCTGAATATTAAACAAACTAAAATCATGAAACAGACGACCTTAATTTACATTATGATTTTTTTGTTGGTAACCGCCATATTTTCTTGTCTGCTCCCTTATCCAATTTTTTCAAACTACAACAATATCACCGAAAAGAACGCCTACGACATAAACAACTACAACGAAATTGAAATGCATTCATCTGCAACGCAAAATGCCACCATATTGGATTTGCAATGGTTAAACGAAATCGACCTTCTTCTTCCAATCAACAGCGAATTTGAAATCATTGACATAGAAACTGAAGAATCCTTTCAAGTCATAAGAATAGGCGGAAAAAATCATGCCGATGTCGAACCAAAAAATCAGGAAGACTTGGAAACAATGAGAGAAATCTATCAAAATGGTTGGAGTTGGACAAGACGACCAGTCCTTGTCAAACTCAATGAAAATGCCTTTCTCCCGGCAAGTCTTGCGGGCTATCCTCACGGCTACACCGAAAACAACACCGACCTGACAGGGCATTTCTGCTTGCATTTCAAAAATTCAAAAACACATGGAACAAACAGAATTGACGACGAACATCAAAAACAAATCTCTCACGCAGAAGAACTTGGGAAAGATTTATTGAACAAAGAACATTAAACTGTTTGCAATATTTCAAAACCTATGCTAAACTCATATAAACGGAGAAAAAATGTTTACTTGGACAAAAGAAGAAAAATTAGTTTTGCCAATAGCACTTGCAGTTATTGTTGTGATTTCAATAATAACCTGCTTTCTCACTCGCAAACAAAATGAAACAATCAGAAAAATCCCTTTGATGATAATTTCAGCAACAATGCTGATTCTTGAAGTTGCCAAGCAAGTCATCAACATACAAAGCGGATATTCCTATTGGGCAATTCCATTGCATTTTTGCAGTTTATTTCTATACTTTTTCCCTCTGGCAAGTTTCTTCAAAGGAAGAGTTGGAGATTTTGGAAAGGTAATGTCACTTGTATGCTCAACATATTTCATGGTTTTGTTTTACTTCAACCCAAGCTCAGTCATCGGAAACTCTTCTGCCAACATCTTTCAATCATTTGGCACATTCCACACATGGTTCTATCATCATTTGGTCATCTTGTTCTTCTTTATTTTTGTTGGTTCGAAACTGTATAAACCTAAAAAAGTGGACTTTTTATATGCAACACTCGGCATACTCTTGTATGGAACAATCGCGGTCCCAGTCGCCCATGTCCTTGACACAAACTTCTGCAATCTGCTCCACAGCAACATACCATTCATGGAGACATTGCGCATCAACACAAGCCAAGCATTCTACACATTCATTATGTTTGTTGTTGGCATTGGCGGAGTCAACATTGTCATACTTATTGCCCACCTAATTCAATACATAATTGACAAACACAAAGCAGTCAACACACCTTTCAACAAAATAATGAGAATATTAAAAACAGACATATAAAAAAGACCGGGACTCTTAGGCAAGCAATTCTGAAACCAGCGATAAGTTAGAGAAAAAAGAGTATAAATTAAGTTTTATCTTAAAATATACTCTTTTTCTATTCTACGATATCGTATTATTTTTTTCTTCTTCTATTTCCTTTTTCGTTCGACGCCTTATTATCTTTTTGTCACGAATTATTTTCCTTCCCCTTTTGCGTCTACTGCGAACAAGTTCATTTTTGTTTATAATCGTAATTTCAGATCCTTTTTTATTAGCTTCCTTTGCACGCTTCCTTTTTACATGCAAAACAATTCCGATGATAAGTAGAATAACGAACACTCCACCAAGCACAGCACTGATAATTATTTCATTTGTTGAAAATATTGGAGTAAGAAGTAGAGGTGAAAGCGACATGACTTTATCATTTTTGTTGTTTTTCTTAGATGTATATTTGTGTTTTAAAATCGCATTTATAATTATCCAAACAAGCACAACCAAGATGAAAACAGACAATGTGATGATAAGCCAAGTAAGAGATCCCTCCCTATCGCCTTCTGTTACCTCCCAAGTGAGAGTGATATCTTCTGTTGTACCATTTTGCCAAATGGTATTTAATCTATCTTTAAGCGAAATTATTACGCTGTAAGTTCCAGTACTTGAAGCCGTTAAACATACCTTCCCATCTTCAAATTTTAAGCCGCTACCGAAAATATCAACATAATTTAAGTCAAGGTTCTCGATGATATTTTCAAGTTGTTCGTCTTGATAAATTGATGTAGCCTCTATTGTTGGAATACCAACTGAACGTTTAGCGATTTCAAATTGTACTGGTTTGGAAGAGATTCCAGCATAGTTTTCGTCACCATATATACTTGCCACGACCCAATATTTTCCAGCATTTTGTGGAACACCTTGAACAAGGTCGCCAAGCACACCGTTGTTATCTTCATAATAGGTTAGAACAAGCACACCGTTGTAGTCCATATCAACTTCAATATTAGGAGCATTTTCGCCATAAGTCCAACCACCATTTTCAATGACAGGAGGGATTATTTCAACAACCTGAGACGTAATTTCAAATTCAACAGCATCAGAATAACAAGAATAATAGTTGTCTGTTTCTGGCACATATGCTTTCACAAAATATCTTCCAGCTGTTTGAGGTATTGCATGCACATATTCTCCGTTTTCGCTTGTTGAGTAAAGATATTCAATAGTGTCAGTGCCAAATTTTGCGATTGAATTTTGAGGACCTAACTCTTCGCTGTAATCTCCTATCGTCCAGCCAATTATTGTTGGACTTGTCACAATGTTTTCTGCCTTTGTGATTTCGAATGAAAGTGAAACCGTAGCCCCATCAACGATTATACCATTCACACTCCACTTGTAGTTATAGGCATCATTGAGAGTGAGGTTGACATCATATTCCCCTACATTTACTCCCTTTTCACTTACAATCTGATAAAGTGGATTTTGATTTAGATTAGCACTATACTCTGTTCCGTCATAGACATGATTTTCTATAGTTGGAGTTGAAACCACTGCCTTATCCACGAAGAACATAGCAGTCAGTTCTCCAGTGAGTGTATAGTTATTGCTATTTACGCTTGCCACAACTATATAACTTCCTGCAAGTGATGGTACTATAGTGCCATTATAATATGTCTCTCTGTTATTTGACCAACCTCTATACGTTAAAATTATCTCAGTTGCATCGATTATATCATCGGATGTTGCCGAAGCTTGAGTAACATTGTTATATCTTCCGCCATTTGCTTCAATTGATATTTCCGCCATGCGTGGCAAGATATTTACCACCGCGCTTGAAATTGATATGTTGTAATTTTCTAAAATTTCTTCTCTTGCATTTACCTGTGCAGAAATCTCATATCTTCCAACATTCACTCCTTCAAGACTGGCTACTGAAACTGAAACTTCATCAACAAAGTTGTTATTTGCAAGTCTATATGTGATGACAGGCTTTTCTTCGCCAAAGGTCATTTCCATTTCCTCTTCGCCGTCAGCAAGCACCTGTATTTGAACATCACGCTTTTCTATTTCATAGGAATTTACTAAACTTCCAACCAGAAGATAGTTTTTGTCAGTTGCCTCACTCACCGTAAATTCATAACTGCCAACGTTTTTAAACTCCTCAATTGTTGTTGAGTCAAGATAAATCCTGTCTTCGTTTATATCAAGATAGTATGCAACTTCAGCATAGTCATGAATGTTGCCGTTATAGATGAAACTTTGCTCTTTCCACACAACATTTACTTCGCAAGGAAGGATTGTCACATATGCCGTTAAACTTTCTGGGTCAAGATAGTTTTCGTTGGTTGAAGAGAATGATGCCACAACCTCCACTCTTCCATCTTCAACATCTGTTGCAGAGCCAATATACTCAACCTCAATGCCCTCTGGAAGTTCTCCTAAAACATTTGTTCTGTGAGTATTTCCATCATAGGTAAATGAAGCATCAAACATAAACACACCACTCATATCATAAGATGCTTTTCTTATTGTAAATGAAATCTGCTCTGACACTGCATCGTTAAAGTTTTCAGAATTAGCAGTCGATGTAGCAACAAAGTAATACTCCCCTGCATCTAACGGCATGACATTTTCAAGCGACGTGCCGTCTTTTTCAAAATATTCAACCGATATCGTTCCGCCAAAAGTATCAGAAAGTATAGGAGTTACAGTTTTGCCATAAGTCCAACCAGCCAAAATTTCATCTTCGTTTTCAAGAATTACAACATTATCATCTGAGGCATAAATTGACCAATTTACTGAGATATTTTCGATGTCTTTGCTGTCTGACCAAATATAGTTGTCCTTATCAATAAGAGCAATCGTCACAGTGTTAATGCCAACATTTATGCCTGCCCCACCAGAGATAATTTCATAATAATCGTTTTCTGCAAATTGATAACTTTGTTCTTCGCCGTTATATTCATAATTTTGTTCGCTCAATGAAGGCTTTGTCACTTCAAACGGAGAAATTGTCCAGGTGAGGTTTAAGATTGTTTCGCTTGTTCCACTAAATCGTGTGTTTAAAGTGTCATACAAACTAATGGACACTTGATAATTTCCACTAAGTCTTGCGTTGACATAGAAAGTTGCTCTTCCATCTTGCAATAAGTTTGTGACAAAAGCGTTTCCAGTGCTTACAATTTGCATATATTGAACATCAAAATTCAAAATTTGACTTGTTATAACTTCACCATGATTGTAAACTGCATTATTGATAAGTGGCTGAGTTAAGATTTTCTGAGAAATCGACCAACGCTGAGTCAAATCATCAGTTGTTCCGTCTGCCCATTCAAAATTATCCTTATCATTTAAAGAAATTCTTAACGAATATAAACCAGCGTTTGTACCAAAATTTCCGCTAATTGTCATGTTCTCGTTTGTGCCACTGACAACAAATTCTTGTTCTTCACCACTATATGTGAAAGTTTGAGTGCTCCAGGTCGGCTTTGTCACCTGTTGTTTAGATATCGACCAGCCAAATTCTAAATTGTTAGAATTTCCGCTGTCTTCCCAAACATAGTTATTTCTGTCTAAGAGAGATACGACAGCCGTATATGAACCAGCATTCGTTGCAGAATTTCCAACAATTTCATAATAGTCTGCTTCGGTGTTATTGATATTCAAAGATTTTAATGTTCCGTCATAAACAAATTTTTCTTGAGTGGCAGTAGGATTGGAAACGATATATGGCGTGATTTCAAATTGTACCTCTATAATATTATCCTCGCTATCTCGCCAAGAGTAATTCGCTGAATCGATGAGAGAGATGTATAGGTAATATTCTCCCACATTTTCTTCTTCAACATAGCAATCTTCACCTATAACAAGGTTGACATTACTTTGAACCACAAACATCAAGTTGTAATTATAGTTTATAATATCTTTTCGTATTCCTTTCCCATGATTATAAACAGCTTCGCTTTCTCCGCTTATTGTTGGCAGTGCAATTTCCTGTTTCAATACATTGAAATATACTCTCTCTGACGTAACACCGTTATAATCAGGAGTACCTGCAATTGAGGCAACAACATAATATTCGCCCGCATTAACCGGTAAAGTTGTTTCAATCCTAGAATTTGAATTTGCATAATAATAGGTATAGGTTACAAAATCTCTTCCATAGTTCGCTTCAATTTCTGGATTTTGAAAACTGTCACCATATGTCCAAGTATGATCAAACCATAAGTGTCCTTCATCACCTTCCACAACTGACACGAGTTCTTCACAAACATAGACACCTGTAATCTCAATATAATTATCGTTGTTTTGAGAAATCATCCAAACAATCGTTATTTGTGGATCATCACCGGTGGAAGAGCCAGTGGTGTCTGCCCAAACATAGTTATATGGGTCAATAAGTTCGAGTGTTACGGAATAATTTCCACCCGCACTTGCTGTCATAGTCACAGTTCCTGCGTTATCATTTGAAATTGGATGCGAACTTGTCGAAACAAAGGACACTTCAGCATCATAGATAAGCGTGTTTGTGTGTTCGCTTCCATCTGCTGGATAAATTTCTGTCTGCCAAGCTGGCGAATTAACACGCTGTTTAATAACGATGAAAGTTGCCATGTTGTTTCCAACAAGAGTGTAATTATCGCTTACAATTTCCACTTCCACTTGATATGAACCAGCAAGAGTTGGAATAACATCTCCGTCATATTCTGTCACGCCGTCATTTGCCGTTCCAAAATATCTATAAACAAATTGTATATTATTTCCCGCTTCGTCACCTGCCGTATCTTCGCCAACAAGTTCACCTACTACATAAGCACTTGCATGGTTAATCTCACTAACACCATATTCACCATAAACATTTAACATTGAGTTATAAAATTGTGATGAGTCAAAACCGATATTTATTTCTCGTTTTATAACTTGCAAGTTCCCATTTACAAAGGAAAAATTGTAGTTCGTTGCGCTTAGCGCTCCTGTTATAGAAATTGTAAATGTTTCGCCATTGTTTGCTCCAACAACAAAGGACTCATTTGTCATTTGAATTGATGAAAGTCCTTCTATTACGCTTTCATCTTCATTGTTGACAAAGCCTGTTATTGTATAGGCGTTTAGTGGATTGTTGCCATATTGAGCAGAGATATCATCAGCAGTAACTGTTAAAGTTACCTTGTCAATTGTGTAGGCATCCACATAATTTTCAAAGGTCACATAATAATTTGCATTGCTGTAACTTGGAATGATGTCATAAGTTCCTGCATTTATGCAATTTTGAGCAATATCTAAAGTTATATTTAAATTATCGCCATTAAAAATTTGATTTTCGCTTGTCACAAGATAATTTTCTGTCATATTAGAGGAAACAGTTGGCTTATTACCTGTGTAAGCAGAAGACTGAGGTAAAATTTGAATGGTTATAGGCATTTTTTCAATGGTCAACTCACCATCTACGAAGATTAAATTATAATTTGTTGAAGTGATGATTTCGCTTTCAAAATATATATCCATTTGACCAACATCATCTCCAATCGTATAGTCACTTGTTGCAGTTGGTGTTTCACTGAACATATTTTCTGTCTCTTCGCTCTCGTCCTCAACAAAGCCAGAATATGAAACCGTGTAATCAACAAAGTTGGAACCATATATGACTTGCTTATCATCGGCAGTAATTGTTAAATCCTTTTTAAGAATTTCAAATTCGCCTTCAACAAAAGTGATATAATAATTTGCATTATCATGAGTCCCAGAAATAGTATATGTGCCAGCGTTTATGCTGTTTTGTGGAATACTCAAAACAATATTAAGATTATCACCTTCACAAATTCCAACCTCACCGACAACTGAATAGTTGATATCCAAAATCGAGGCTACTGTTGGCATCAAGCCAGAATATTCTGCTGTTTGGTCATTAATTCTTATTGTGACGCTTCTTCTTGATATTTCAAAGGTGGCAGAAGCTTCATAAATTGTGTAGTTTCCAAACTTGTCATTATCAATAGTTGCAGTTACTGTGTAATTTCCCGCTTCTGTTGGAGCTTCTTCCGTCCAAGCCAAGCCGTTTGGATAACTTTCGCCTGCAAACGTTCTTCCTGAGTATCTTAAAGAAACTGAAACATTATCTCCAGAGGTCACTTCATAGCCTGCTGTCTTTTGTGAGCCGTCATAGACACCGGTTGGTGTGTCAATTCTTATTGTGACAACTTTAGGACTAATTTCATACGCCTCATTCCCGCCTATCACCTTAACAATCTCATAGTTTGTGTTGATAAGTTCAGCATTGATATTGTATAAGCCTTGATTTGTCGAACTTGTCATTACAACAGGTTCGCCGTCAGTAGTTTCATAGACAAGATTGTATATTGTACTGTTTAAGACGCCCTCAATGCCATTTGAAATTGAAGAATGTGTGTCTGCGTTAAGTGAAACAGGCGTGCTGTTATAAATGTGACCAAGTCCAGAGATTATTGTGATAGTGATTGGTCTTTCCTGCACCTGTAAAACGCCGTCAATATAAGAGATGTTATAGTTATTTGAAGAATAACCTGAAAGTGTTAAAGTATAATCTCCAACATCATTCATAACAACATAGTCACTACTTAAAAATTGAGGTGTGCCTTGAAGATTGTTTAAACTTTCGCTGCCAGCAAACGATGTGCCACTTACAGCAATAATTCCATAGTCCTCGGCAGAGGTTGAGATTGCATTGCCAAAATATATTTCTCCATTAGCTTGTAAAGTTAAATTTTTAGGCGAAATAACTACTTGGAAAGAGCCTGTTTGCGTATTATGATTTGCTAGAACGATTTGGTATTCTATAGTTCTCGTTCCAGCATCTTTCACATTCAATGTTTGCAAATATTCCAATTCCCCTTCAAAACGATAGGAAATTGTCGGAGTTCCCGCCTGTTCAACATAAGTTAAATTTGGCTCGCCAACTATAACGCTGTGTTCTTCTGCATCATAGATGCCTGTGTAAGCTGTTATAGAATTTGCAATGATTGATGCATTTTCAATCGTATATTCGTTGCTAGTTTGTGCGATTATGTTATAGTTAACCTCATCTTCGCTTGACAATTTAACGGTTACTACATATGTTCCACTCTCAATAAAGCTAGAAGGAGCATTTTCCTTTGTTATTGATGCAATTTCGAGATTATGTGAAAGGCTTTGTGCACCAACAAATGTGGCAAACACAACTTCATCGTCGCCATTTACGCTTTGATCTAAGCCATTATAAACAAAACTTTCGTCAAGCCAAACGATTTTATCAATATCCGCTTTTGCAATTATCACTTCAATTTGTTTTGTGCTTTCGGAGAGTGTATAGTTTCTTCTTTCAAGTTCGGTAGCAAATTCAGCCGTTAGTGAATAAGCACCAGCATTTAGAAGTTCAGAAATGGCACCCTCTTTTCTTATCGTTATATTGAGCCCTGCCGTTCCTGTTCCACTTGTAATTAGAGTTTCATAAGAAGCGAAAACCTCTTTAACTTGCCCGTCATAGACAAAGTTTCTGTCAGTCGGAAGCCATGTAACAGTTCTTAAACGCTGTCTTATCTCGAAACTTTGCGTTAGTTCACCAATTAATGTATAGTTGTCACAAATTAGATTGTTACTATTGAAAGAAACTGTAACTTCATAAGTTCCTGCATTAGTTGGAGCAACAGCACTGTCCAGATGCTCTGTGCCCAAAGTGCCAACATACGAGAATGAATAACTCAAAACATCGTCATTTGCAACGCCCAAACTTCCATCTGTACCTGTGGAGTTTATTGTAACAACAGGTGTGGCAAATACTTGACCATTGAAATCTCTACTTGGAGCGGAGATTTCAATAGAAATGTTACGTCTATTGATACTAAACTCGCCATCTAAATATTCAACTTCATAGTTTTTAAGCATTCCAAAGACATCACCCTCTGTTGGAACAACAATTTCGGTGTGATAAACGCCAGAAACGACACTTTCGTTTGTTACTGTCACGTTATCTTCATCAAGTACCACAACACTGAAAGATATATCTTCAAAGAAATGATTGTCCCCAGAATATGACCAAGAAATGGTTGGAACAACATTACCATAAATCATATTGCCGTCATTCGCTTTAACGGAAACAGTGTATTTTAATATTTCAAAATTTGCTTTTGTGCTTGCAAAATCATAGTTATTAAGTTCATCTTCGCTTAGCGTGGCAGAGAACATGTATTCTCCAACATCTTTAAAGTCACCATTAATCGAATATGATATATCAACTTCGCCCAAAACACCTTGATAACTTGCTGAAATTTTCTCATCTTGAGTTGTGCCGTTATATACAAATGCGTCCTCAGTGCTTGCAAATTCCACGGTTGTTTCAAATTTGGAAATTGTGTAAGCAATATCCTCATAAGTTTTATCTAAAATATAGTTTTCATTTTCAATTTCTGCAACAACAAAATAGTTACCTGCAAAGCTCGGTGCTGCTTTCGATGCTGTTTCTTTAGTAAAGTATGTCGCGCCGTTCATCTGAGTGCCATAATACTTAAGTACGATTTCTGCATTATCATCACCAACTAATCCACTAGCTTTAGCATTCGCCTGCACGTTTTCGCCGTCAAACACCTCATTTTGAACGGTGACATTAAGAGAAATGGTCTTTGGAGAAACAACAATGTCGCCATTGACAATGTTAAATGAATAGTTATCTACCACATATTCACCCAAAGAAATTGTCACGTCGTGATTTCCTACACTGCCATATTCTTCATTTGGCTGATAGGAAGTTTGAAGTATTAAAGCCTCATCAACACCTGTAGAATTTTCATCATCTTCAAACATAAAACCACTATATCTAACATTGTTTTTCAAATTTTCAACGCTATCACCATATGTCACTTCAATATCATCAAAAGTGATTGTTAAGGTTGCTTTCGATATAGAAAATTCTTCTTGTATTTCTTCAATATAATAATTAGAAATATTCTCATTTAGTTCTGCAGAAACAATGTAGTCTCCTACATTTTGAGGTGGCGTTTGAGAACTAAACGATGTGCTGTTTATTCCAATATAATTTAAACTAAAATCCTCTGCTGTCAGTTGTTCGTAGCCCTCCACAAGCCCAGAAATCTCTGTTATTTCTGCTCCTTGCCACTCACCATAAATACCATTTTCAACACTTATTGTAACCGTGATTAGTTTAGGTAAAATAGTGTAATTCATAGAAGCTTCCATATTCGTGTAGTTTCCGCTTTCAGATATGGAAACGGTTATGCGATATTCTCCCACATCAACAGGCTTCTCCTCAAGCAAAACAGAACTATCTCCGCTCATATCATAGTAAGTCACAGAAATACTGCCGCCGCCAGGATTGTTTGAAATGGAGTAGTTATATTCCGTGCCATAGGTAATCTCAGTCGGAATGGAAAGCCCCATATTGAATTGTACTCTTGTGATTTGAAAATAGAGTCTAATTTGTCCACTCTCTTCCACCAAGATATCACGAGCATTATAGTTTATAAATTTATAATTAGCACTATCAACAAGCTCTAAAACTTCATAATAAACGCCGTAAGAAACAATATTTTCAGCACTAATCTCTTCAAAACTAGAATTTAAATATCTTACATCAGCATAGTTAAACAATTTTTCATTCACATCAACAACAAGAGATACTGGTGCATCTTGGAAAGGTATACCTCTATCAGTTGGGTCAACGTCACCCTCTAAAACAGGTTCGGAAACAATAGCGCCCACATCAATTCCCGCTTTATTGATAACAAAATTGAACGATATAGGATTAATGTCGCCCTCTAAATTCCCCTCTGCTGGTAGCCATTCATAGTTTGCTGTGTCAATAATGGAAACTGTCACAGTGTATCCACTTTCATTTGCAAGAGTTTGAGAATTACCAGAAATTGACATCGTTTGTGAGTCAAAATTAACCGGCATATATGTCTTTGGTATGCCGTCATAGGTATAGGTGGTTGCGTCTGCTGTAACACGGGTAAGTTGTGCCTTTAAAATCTGCCATTGAAGATTAAGCGGAGCATCTGTTAAGTCTTCCCACATATAGTTTCTTGTGTTTCTAAGTGTAACAACAGTGGTGTAAGAACCAACCACACGTTCCGTGTTTCCAGAAACAGTGTAAATACTTGTGTTTTGTATATTATTTGTGATATTTTCGCCGGTGTAACGATATTCACCTGTCACAGTTGGCATTTCAACTGTTGCACGATTAACCGTGAATGTTATTTGTTTGTCTTCTTCTAAAACCTCTTCTGCCCAAACATAGTTATCACTCTTTAATTCAACATTGACAATATAAGTGCCTGCTTCAATTGCATGTAACTCTCCAGAATATAACCCATCAGCCATGGAAATTGTAAGGCCTGTTGGATTTCCTTCATCTGCCACTAAGTTTAAAGCAACACTATCAAAGTTGCCGATACGATAAACATTGTCAGCGCTTGAATATGTGAAAGTGGAATCGTCTTTTACAATTGAACTTATCACACGCTCACTTATATGCCATTCTAAGTTCAAATCATCAAACGTATTTAATTCTCTATTCCACTGATAGTTGTCAGTAAGTTGAAGGACAAGATTATAATCTCCACTATCTATCCCATACTCACCGGAGAGGATGGTGTAATAACCCTCTTCCACACCATTCTCTGTTATTTGCACATATACCTCTTCGCCGTCAGCATAGACATAAGAAGTTGGATTTAAAATTTCAGGTACAGCAACGGCAAGACGCAGAATTGTGTATTCCGTGTCCACATCTTCTGGAAGAGAATAGTTTCCGCTACCCGTTCCTGTGATAGCTGAAACATAAGCTGTATATGTTCCAGCCTCTATGTTTGCTCCCTCAACCGTCAAAGAAATATCATCACGAGGATATGTTCCCGTTGGTGTTGCAGTTGGCGCGTAACTACCTCCATTATAGGTGGTTTCAAGTCCGTTCCAGCTTATACCAATCTCTTTTTTAGTTATCTCCCAAGATAGTGTTTGATTTCTTACGGTTGTGTCAAGTCCTGACCACTTATAGTTGTTATTAAGTTGAAGTTCAATGGTGTATTCGTTTGCATCTGTTCCAGTGTTGCCAAAAACTGTGTAGTATTCGTTTGTCACAATATTTGCCGTCTGCTCCTCTCCGTTATACTGCACATTGATGGCAGTTGGAATTTCCACATCTAAACGATTGATTGTGAATGTAAAATCAAAAGTTTGTCCGTCCTCATAAGCCTGCCAAGTGAAATTTCTTGTGTCAGCAATGGAAACAGTAAACTCATATGTGCCAGCATCAGTCGCACGCACTTCTCCTGTCATACCGTCATCATTTGTGACAATAGTTAAAGAATCCGATGCAGTTATTGTCATGGCAGAGGTATTGAAATTGCCTATTGTGTATGTCTGTTCTTCGCCTGAATAAGTAAAACTATTTAAATCAGCACTTGGTGCTAAAATTTCTAATCTTGCAACATTCCAAGAAAGTGTTAAATTTCTTGATGCATCACCACTCCAAGCATAGTTATTCGTTAAATTTAAAATTACTGTATAGTTTCCTGCATTTGAAGCACTTAAATTACTGCTGTCGTCTAATGTGAAATAGGTATCTAAGCCATCGCCCACAATTTCAGTTGTAAATAACTCACCATAATTATAAGTAAAAGAAGTTTCGCTTAAAGTAGGCTTTGCCACCTCTTTTCTGTTGATAGTAAGCACAATTTCTTCTTCACACTGATAATAATTTTCTGACCCTGTCACAGTGATAACAACTCTATATTCGCCGGCTTCTGTTGGGAAAAATTCTTCGCCTTGTGCCACATTTTGTGCGTTATAAATGGTCATACCAACACTATGCTCTCCGCTAAAATATTCCACAGTATAGTTAGTTTCCAGAGTAAAGTGCGTAGAGAAACTCGGACGAACTGCATTTACATTTTGTTCATCATAGTCATATTCATAATTTTCGGCTGTAATTGTGTTGTTGGCAACGCTTATTCTGAATGTCGTCACCTGTGTGGTGTAGGAACTATAATTCACCGATTCTGCAATTACGGCATAGACATAATAATTTCCAGCCGAGGTAGGCTGAATGGTCACAGCATTTTCATAATTTTGATATTGCCAAGTGCCGTCAAAAGAAGTGCCATAGTAATAATAGGAAACTTCCGCATTTCCTGGATTCGCTGACACCGACGGAGTCAGTGTTTCTCCATAATTAATGTTTGAAATTATAACATCAGAGCTTTCAATTGTTGCTTTTCTTATCTCCCAAGTAAATGTCACATTCCCTGTGCTATTGTCACTCCAAACATAGTTATCGTTTGAAAGTCCGATTACGATTTCATAAATATCTGCTTCCGTTGCTCTAAATGAAACGGAATTATCTCCTTCGTTGATATGATATGAGGTTGTGGTGTAGGAAACCACCTCCATAACATTTGGGTCAAAACCATTTATGATCTTTATCTTTTCTTCGCCGTCATATAGGCTAGGTGTAGAGTTCATTGTTGGCTTTGAGTATTGTGCTGGTGAGACATAGACATAACAAGTCCACTCATCTGTCACAGTCTCGCCGTTTTCGGTGTAACTTATCGTCACATATTCATCATCAACTCTCAAACTCGTGGCAGGAACTCCGTCTGCGTCCTGTCCTTGATAGACAACGTCATAATTTGTCACGCTTTTGTTTGGAAGTCTTTCGCCACTTATAGATTCAAATGTAACAATAACTGTTATTCCTGTTCTCTGTAAAGTCTCATATGCTCGGTATGAATCGACATAATCATCACCAGTTGTCACCATAATACCTGTTGGAATTGCAGGCTTAACCTCCACATCAAACGGAAGAGATGCCACATAGTTGGATTCTTCATCATCTTCATCTCCCACTGTTGCTCTCAAACTTGTTGTGAAGGTATCTTCTAAAACTTCCTCACGACCTGCATACAAACTTCCGTCTAAATCATATTCCCCACTTGCAAGCACGCCCGTTGACCCGTCAGAATATGTAGCGGTAACTTCGATATATCTTTTAATATTGTTTAAAGCGGTGCTAGAATAAATCTCTTGTCCACTTAATCCTGAATTATCAACGGCAATGCTGACGATTTCATTTTCTAATATATTTAAATAAAAAACCTGACTCACGCCATTATGGGTAACGGTGAAAGGTTGATTTTCGCCAACAATGAATTCTCCGGTGAGGTCATAGTCCACAATCTCCTCGCCGTCATTATATAAAGTACCATCGTTGTTATAGCCTATAACAGTCAAATATCCTCTCAGTCTTTGAAAACCATAACTACTTTCGGAATTATAGATAACTGCCCTTTCATCAACCGAAACTTGCAAACTTCCAAGTGTCACTGCCGTTGCGATTTCGTTTATCGTGTCCGTAATAGTCGAACCAGATGGATTTAAATAGGAAACTTCAATCGTGTTGATACTTGTGGTTGAAAGCTCCCAATTAGACGCCACATCATTAACCGTAACAGAGTAATCAGAAGAAGCGATAACATCATACTCTGACGCGCCTATCTCGCTATATCCGCGCACCTCCAATATTTCTTTTAGCGCATCGGCTGTGGTAATTGAGGTGTAAAGCGTCTTTCCAGCGCCAATGACAACATCAACTTGCGCATATTCTATGCTTGCGTAGGTCGCAATTCCCCCCCCCCGACTTCTTCTCAGCTTCCTGAACTTCAACACTCTCTTCTGCATTAGCATAATTTACAGTATTAATTTGAAAAACCATGCCAATAGACAACATCGACATTATTAAAAATGCCAAAATAAATTTTAAACCAAAATGCAGTCTTTCCATATAGTACCTCACATCTCAATTTTTAATTTATTCATATTTTAACATATATTTTCAAAAATACAAAATGTTTATAAATGAAATTAAAATTAAGTTAAAAATCAAAATTAATTCATTAGATGCTCATGTGATATGGATTTAAAGTCTTTCTCTTCCGATTCCTTTGCATAGAAATATTAATTTATCTTATCTTTTCTTCTTTCTTGTTCTTTTGAAATTTGTTCAATGAGCCAAATGTCATCATACTTTTCACCCTCTGTGATCCAATTTTGGTTGAGGCGATTTTGAAGAATGTTAACCGCAGAATTACCATCATTATCCTTTGTTTTCAAATTTGTTGTTCTTTCTATAAGTTGCTTAGCAAGCGTAATATAGTCTGCCTTAACCTCATCACACTCCATATTAAACTTTGCACCGTGTGAAGAACAGAAAATAATCAAAGCATTTTTATGTTGCAAATCTAGCACATCAACATCGGCATAATTATCCAAGAAAAACTTAATTTTTCCCAAACTTCCATAATTTGAACATGCATACATAAGTCCTGTCTCGCCTTCATAAACTCCATTCAAATCGGCACCATTTTGATGTAACAATTCCATAAGTTTAATAGAACAATTGACACTGTTTTCTCGTATGCAAAATGGGATCAAATTACTGCCTTTCACGGAAACACCATTGTCTAACAGACATTTCACAGCATGATATATACCATTTTTAATTTCTTTTGGAAAATATTTTTCTGATTCGACTCCCCAAGATTTCAAAACCAACTTAATATCTTCAATGGTCAAGTGTTGTAATAATGACTTTTCGTTCAAAAATGAAACAACTTTTTTAAAAGAATCCAAATCACCTTTTTTTATTGCTCTTAACATTTGTGGATAAAAAAATAAATTCATTTAACAACAAACCCCTTCATATTCATATTTAAATTTCACAACTTGCAAAGTATAACAAAACAACAATACGTTGTCAACACATCAACCACAACAACTCTATGTATATAACACAAAATTTTCAAATATATATGATACATCAAAATGCCATATATTTAAAATAATGATTTTCATTACAAAATTATTTCAAAAGACAAATCAAAATAAAAAAAGCAGAGATTTCTTCTCTGCTTTTTTCGTATTAATTAAATAGTTGTTCGAACAATCGTTATCTCGT
>CALVZQ010000002.1 GCA_944372585.1 uncultured Clostridia bacterium | reverse complement strand
TTGAGAGCAGTCAAAGAAATTGTTCTCAACAATTTTCAAGTCACATCCTCAACAACAAATCTTGCTCATATGTTTTCATATTGTCAATCTCTTGAAAGTGTTGACGTGACCAAATTTGATACAAGCAGTGTGACAAATTTCGGATATATGTTTATAAATTGTGCAAACTTGAAAGTGGCTGATGTAAGCAAATTTGTCACAAGCAATGCAACAAACTTTGGATATATGTTTATGAACTGTTCAAGTTTGGAAGTGATTGATGTGAGCAATTTTGACACAAGTAATGCTGCTACGCTTTCACAAATGTTTAATGGTTGTCAATCTGTTAAAGAACTTGATGTATACCATTTTGCGACAGGTAAAGTTGATAGGATAGACTGGATATTTGCAAGTTGCAGATCATTAACAAGTATTAACTTGTCTTCTTGGAATACAGAAAATGTGTCAAATATGAATGGTATGTTCCAATCAGTGCCTTTGGAGAGCATTAATCTTTCAAATTTCAAAACAAGTAAAGTCACAACAATGAGAAGCATGTTTCATAACTGCTCAAGCCTAACCAGCCTGGATATTTCAAACTTTGACACTTCCAACGTCACAAACATGCAATATATGTTTTATAATTGCTCAAGTTTGACATACCTTAATATCTCAACCAATTTCAAAACAAACAAAACGACAACTATGAACAATATGTTCAACAATTGCAGATCACTCACCAGTTTGAATATCTCAAGTTTTGATACCTCAAATGTCACAGATATGGGCGGTATGTTCTCTTACTGCACATCTTTGACAGAATTGAATGTTTCTCATTTCAAAACTGAAAAAGTGACAACTATGTCAGGTATGTTTTCTCATTGTGAATCTCTCAAGAGTCTAGATTTGTCCAACTTTGTCACAACAAATGTGACAAACATCAATTTCATGTTTGGAAATTGTGAAAGTTTGACAGAACTTGACCTTTCAAATTTTGACACTTCAAATGTCACAGATTTTGGGTCCCTATTTTTTGGCAGCAACAATCTCAAAACCTTGACTTTGTCCAAAAATTTTAGGACGGACAATGCAACAAATCTAGGTTATATGTTTTATGGACTGAATTCACTTCAGAGTTTGGACGTTTCTCATTTCAACACAGAGAAAACAACCAATATGGTTGCAATGTTTGGTTTATGTTCTTCTTTGACTGAAATCAATGTTTCAAGTTTTAACACTTCAAATGTCACTGATATGGGCAGTATGTTTGACAATATGTCCAGTCTGACTTCTCTCAACTTATCAAACTTCAACACAAGCAATGTCACAAACATGGGATCTATGTTTAGGAATTGTTCAGCCCTAAAATCTCTTGATCTTTCCGTCTTCGACACCTCAAAAGTGAATAGTTTTAGCTGGATGTTTCAAAATTGTGAAAACTTGACCAATCTAAACATCAACAGTTTCAGAACTGACAGCGCCACAGTTATGAGCGGAATGTTCTCGGATTGCAATTCTCTCTCATCAATCAATCTCTCAAATTTCAATACAAAAAACGTCACTTCAATGAACTATCTTTTCAGTGGTTTGACACTCACAAGTCTTGATCTTTCAAGTTTTGACACCTCAAATGTCACAACCATGACCAATATGTTTTACGGTTGTCGCAGTTTGACAACAATCTATGTCGGACAAAACTGGTCAACAGAAAGTGTGACCGAATCTTCAAACATGTTTGCTTTGTGCAACAGCCTTGTTGGTCAAAACGGAACAGGTTATGTTTCCAGCAATGTTGATGCAACTTTTGCCTGCGTGGACAAAGCAATCTATGACAATGGTGAATATGTCAGTGGAGACATGGGGTATCTCACTCTGAAAGACAGTTAGTCTCTTGAATTCATTTCTCAAATGGCGGTTGGAATTCATAATATGCTGTGACATTTTGAGATGTTTGTTCTTCATCAAGTGTTGTTTGTCGCAAATATCTTTTCGGGTCAGTTTGATCTTGTGTTGTGCTTTCTTTCACTTTGTCATTTCCAAACACCTTTTGATAGTATTTTGTCAATTCCTGAAACATTTTCAACTCCTTCAAAGAAGAAACTGCTTCAATTGTCGAACGATAATGTTCCTGAATGTTTTCTCGTGAAGAATGAAATGTGTTCAAAACATTGGGATCTCGTTTAAGATCAAAAAATATGGACTTCAAATTTGAAAGACAGTCGGCACACTTTATCATCTTTGCACCTCTGGGACCTGATGATATTCTTCTTGCCTGAATTGCTTTCCTTTCAACATATGGCAAAGTTTTGTTTTCGCTCAAAAGATCAACATAACTTGCCACAACACTTCCAAAGTTCTCTTCAATTTCTTCAAGTGTTGTGTCCGTGTCCTCAACAGAATCATGCAAAACTCCAGCAACCAAAGTTTCTATGTCTGCTCCGTTTTCTTGCAAAATTTGTGCCACTTCATAGATATGAACAATGTATGGCCATGGAGTTTTCTTTCTTCTTTGATTCATATGTTTTTCACAAGCAAAACGGATTGCTTTGATAAACATGTCCCTGTTTGCTTGTTGCATTTTGTCATATTCCTCTCTTATCATATCCCTTCTCCTAAGTTTTTTTTGATTATATATCATTTTTGAAGACAAGTAAATACAAAACTTGCAAATTTTTTATCATTTTTGATTTTTGAAAAAAACATCTCAAAAAATCAAGATGTTTTTCAGAAATATTTTGAGTCGTTATGTGTTTATAATTTTTCATATTGTTGGTCGTTTACTTCTTCAAGCCACTCGTTGCTTTGATCTTTTGCAGGGATTTCAATGGCAATATGACTGAACCATTTGTCCTTTTTTGCTCCATGCCAGTGTTTGATTTCAGGAGCAATATAAACGACATCTCCAGGTTTGAGAGCCTGCGCTGGTTTGTTCCATTCTTGATACCAGCCTTCTCCATCGGTGCAAAGCAAAATTTGTCCGCCTTTGTGATGTATGTGCCAATGGTTTCGACAACCAGGCTCAAAAGTTACATTTGCCACAGAAACTCCTTCTTTGTTGAGCGGTTTCAAAAAACTTTTCCCTTTGAAATATTGTGCATAAGCACTGTTGAAATCACCCTTTCCAAACAATGGTTCAAAATTTGCATCATCTTCTGCATACACTTCTCTCACCATTGGAAAAACTGCCCATGCATTTGGCCAACCGGCATAAAAAGCAACATGAGTGATGATTTCAACCATTTCTTCTTTTGTTATGCCATTTGCCTTTCCATTCATAATGTGAGATTTCAAAGAATTGTCAAAAATTCCTTTTGACATCAATGCTGTGATCGTTATCATGCTTCTGTTTTTCAAAGAAAGTTTGTCCTCTCTTGCCCAAACTTCGCCAAAAAGAACATCATCATTAAGTTCTGCAAATTTAGGAGCCAAGTCTCCAAGATTTTTTCTGCCTGCAGTTTGTTTTTTCATAATCAAAATCTCCTTTTTTTATTATATCCTTTTGATGTTATTATAAAACTTAGACCAAACTCCAAGTCAAATAATTTTTGTAAAAATTTTTCTATATTTTGCGTTTGTTCTTGAAAAGTGATATAATGATATAGTAAGGAGGAAAACATGAAAAAGATATATACTTTTCTTTTATCATTTTTTATCATGGCAATAGGTGCAACTTTGTTTGCCTGTGGCAATGATCCGACACCAAAAAGTTACAGCATCACGACAGAAGAAAATGAACTTGTTGACATAAGGACTGATTATCAAATTGCACAAGAGGGCACACTTATCACAGTCACTGTCGAGCCAAACGATCCAGAAGTTTATGTTGTCAATGTTTATGCAAATGAAGAACTTTGCACAAAGACCGGAGATAACACCTACACTTTCACATTGGTTACTGACACTGTTGTCAGTGCGGAAACTGAAACAAGATATCAAGAAATTTCACAAAGCGAATATGCATCTGCAAGTGTTCTCAACCCAACACAAATCATCAAAACATCTGAAAGTTATCTTCAAGGTTGGAGACCATATTTGACTTATGAATTTGACGAACCTATCCTTAAGGGTGGAAATAATCTTAAGACTCTCACATCCTCAAATCAAGATGTAATCAAAGACGAATCTCTCACGGCAGAGTTCTTCAACAGCCAACAAAGAGACAACGGATATGTTGATGGTCTTAACATCTATATCAACACAGAAGAGATAAACTATGGAGAAACATACATTGTTATTGAATTTAAAGAAGACCAAATTTCATCTTCTCCAACCTGCAGACTCGTCAAAAAAATTGAAATTGTAAGCGAAGATGATTATGACTACACTGCAAACGTTTTCTCAGAAACCGTAAACCTTGATTTTTCCAGTGTTCAAACCACAATCAACAATTTTGACTATGTAGGAATCATGCTTTCAGATGATGACAATGCAAGAGTGTATGGCATTGATTACAACAAACTTGGAATATCAATTGAAGAAGGAGTAAACGTTTATGAGACCCAATGGACCACAGCCGCTGTAATTTACTTTATCGCTAGAGACGATATGCCAGAAGAAATCTCTATCTATTTGGGCTATCTTGCAAATCATCACTATGGTCTTGATGTTTTTGGTATATTGGGTGACGACATCAACGATTTTAACAGCAGAATCTATCTGTCAATAAATGAACGACTTGAGAATAATAACGGATCTATGTATAGTGAAGAAACTTTAACTTTTGAAAAGGACAACAGTAGCATAAGCCTTAAAGTTGTCGCAAGATAAGAGCGAGATAAAAATAAAAGATGGATTTAGAAAGTCCATCTTTTTTTCTTAATGATTTTTCACTTTTCATGTCCAATGCGATTACTTTTTCTTGTTGCTTTTAACGGCGCTTGTTTTTGGAGATGCAACCGTTTTTGTTTCAGCAACAGATTTCGTTTCGTTTACTTTTTTCAAAACACTTTTGTCTGATTCAAATTTCTTTTTGTTTGCATTGATTGCTTTGACAATGTTGTTTATCACTCTGTCTTTGTTAAGCCACCAATCACGACTCCAAACTCTCATAATGCTCCAACCACGAGATTCAAGAAATTTGTTGTGATAGACATCTCTTTCCAAAATTGAATCACTACTCTTGTAGGCGGCATAATCACATTCAATTCCAAGCAAATATCTGTCCATCTTTTTGTCATAAACCGCAAGTGAAAGTTTGTAGTTTGTGTTGCCAAGATTTGTTTCAACATCATAGCCAAGTTTGACAAGTTCTTCTTTGATGTCCTCTTCAAGTTGGTTCACAACCATCTCTTCTGTCGATTGTGGAAGAGCAGGTTTGAAACTTTCAAGAATGAACTGCGCTTCTTTGTTTTTCTTGTTTGAAACCGCTCTGACATATTTCAAATAACTCTTGAAAATCTTTGGTCCAGCATTTTTCGAACCTTCAACCATAAGTTCTTCTGGTTCAATGCTGGTTATGACATAGATCTTCTCTTTTGCTCTTGTGATGGCAACATTCAAACGGTTTTCTCCACCTTCAACGGAAAGAGGTCCAAAGTGTGCAACAACTTTTCCATATTCATTTCTCGCATAGCCAATGCTGAAAATGATTATGTCTCTTTCATCACCCTGAACATTTTCAAGGTTCTTGATGAAGATTGAAGTGTCTTCGTTGTTTTCTTTTCTGTTTTGTTCTCTTATGTAGGCATCACGGAAAGCAGAATCTTTTTGACACTCTGCATCAATGGCATCTTCAATGGCATTTTCTTGTTCTGTGTTGAATGTGATGATCCCAATTGATGATTTGTTTTTCTTGTTCTTAATCAATTTCTTAAGCAAAGACACAACTGCATTTGCTTCTTCTTGATTTCTTCTTCCAAGCCATTTTCCATTGACCTTGATTCTTTCAATTGGTTTGTTTCCAATGTTCTTTGAAATGTTTGGAGCAATCTGCAACTTCCCATCATAGAAAGCATAGTTTGAAAAATCAATCAATTCTTCATTCTTGCTTCTGTAGTGATATGTCAAATTTGTGCTGTTGAATCTTGAAGTGGAAAGGTCAAGCAAACTTTCAACTTCAAGTGCCGCTTGTGTGGCAAGATCAAGTTCGTCGTCGCTGTCATTTCCCATGTATCTCTTGACAAATGTTGCTGTTGGACGAAGTTGTTTGGAGTCCCCAGCAACGACAATATATTTCCCTCTGTAGATTGTCGGCAAAGTGTTTTCAATAAACACCTGACTTGCTTCATCAAACAAGATTATGTCAAACATCTCTTTTTTCAAAGGGAAAATTGTTGAAACACTCTCAGGTGACAAAAGCCAACAAGGGAAAAGTTTGAGCAAGAAGTCACTGTACAGATCCATCATCTTTCTGATTGGAAGAAGTCCCTGTTGTTTTGTTATTTGATAGAGATAATTTTTGCTTTCAGAACTGTTGTTGAAGTGTTCAATGTATTCATCTTTAAATTTCTCAAGACAAATATTTTTTGAAATTTCTTTTTCGTCACGTTTGAGTGACAATATTCTGTTTCTGATATTTTCAAAGTCGATAATTTTTGAAAGTTTGTCTTTGTTTTGTTCTTCATATTTGATTGCTTCATGATAAACCCTGATTTGCAAAATTTTGTCCACAACTTCTCTATATTGTTTTGCACTCTTGGAATTTTCATAAGCAAAATTCAAAATGATTCTTTCGTCCTCGGTCAGACCTTGCAAGGAGACATTGATGTCTCTGATTTCAATATAATCACCCAATGCACTAAGCAAAAGTTTCAAGAAAATTGAATTTCCGTTGATGACATTGTCCACAGTCATCAAATAACCTTTTCTGTCAAGAACTTTGTTCAGGAGTGAATAGTTGTCTATGTAGTTGTTGATTTCTTTCATTGTTGTTTCAAAACTTTCAGAAATCTCCGCTTCCTTTTTGTTTACTTTGCTCTTGACAAATGGATATGCTGGAAAGAAAACTTTTGACCACTTCAATCCTTCGTAAAGTTTTTTGTTTTCAACAGAAGAAATCATTTTGACGAGCGGTTTCATTTCACTGACATCTTCAACATCATTTTCTGTCATATAGATCAAAAGTTGGCGAGCATGTTTATGTTTTGCTGTGTCAAAAGGAACAATGTTTTTCTGAATAATCTCTTTCAAAAATGTCTTCATTTGATTGATGACATGGATTTCCACATTTGGTTTGATATGGTCAACCAAAGGATTGTTCTTTTTGAGTTCGATGTATCTATAATACAAATTCGCCTTGTTCTTTTCTTTGATAACTCTCAAAGTTGATGACAATCTCTTATAGTTCATTGACATCAACTCCTTGTTTTTCAACATCAATTTGTAAAGTTCATAGTCCGAACTCTTCTTTCCGATCTTTGCAGAGTTTGTGTACATCTCTTGCAAGGAAAGACCAAATGGTGTTTTTGAGAAAAGTGTGTCTGAGATGATTTCAAGTTCTTTAACTTCTTTGTTCAAACTTTCCTCAACTTCATCATAGGCATCTTTAGAAATTTCAGACTTGCTTCTGCTCAAAACTGCTTGATGCATCTGGTTGCATCTTTCATAAAAAGCAATTTTGTTTTTCTCTGCGTCTGTTATGAACATACATTTTGAATTCAAATTTTTGAGACGATTGAAAACAACATCAAGGGCAGCTTTCTTTTGAGAAACAACCAAAACCTTTTTATCTTTGCAAAGAGCATCAGAAATGATGTTTACAATGGTTTGTGACTTTCCTGTTCCAGGAGGTCCATAGATGACCATGTTTCCATATTCATTCAACTTTTGAATTGCGCTCTCTTGGGCATAATCAAGGTCGTTGATGGTGTAGATTCTTTCATCAAACTTTTTGTTTTTTTTGACATTTTTACCTTGCAAAAGTTGTTCGATGGCAAGAGAAGACAAATGTCTTTTTTCCAAAACTGAATAATCATTATAAATGGAGTTTGCAAGTGGAAAACGTCCAATAACACAAGAATTTACAACTTTCAAATCTCCAAACCTGATATCACCATCGCTGATGTCTCCAAATTTGATAAGTCCATCACCAAACTTTTTGTCCAACTCAAACTTAAAGCCATAGGCAGCAAGATAGTCCAACACATCTCTGACATTGCGAAGTTTGTAATCCATGAGATTGTCAAATTCCATCATCATTCCATCATAGCTCAATCTATGTTCTTTTGCATAAGCAAGGAGCAAAACTTTGTTAAATTGAACAAATTCATCTGATTTTGCTTCAATTGAAACTGTCGTGTCGCTTTCAATATTGATGACAACAGGAAACAACACCAAAGGAGCTTTGATGGTTATGTCCTTATTCAACTGTCCTGTGACAAATGGATATCCAACAAAAAGTTCGTATCTTCCAGTTTCTTTTGAAAATTCTTCTATTTCTCTTTTCAAACTTTTCAAAGAAGAAACTTGAGCGGAAACAATTTTCTTCCCCTCTTCTCTTTTCAACCTCTCTCTTCTCAGGTTCTCATTTCTCTTCTCTTCGGCTGTCATCTTGGACATGTCTTTGAAAGACAACTTGATTTTTCCTTCAAGTCCAAATGTCTCATACAGTTTTTCTTTGTTTTCTTTTCTAATCAAGGCATAACTGCTTCTTTTTCCTTTCCAAAGAAATGTGAAAAATTCTTGGAACTCATCTTTGTCATTTCCAATGATTTCTCCAATGTCATAAGAATATTTTTTGCTTATATTTCTCGAATATAAACTTCTGTTTTTTCCACTTATTTCAATCAGTCTTTCTTTGTAATACTTATATATCGATGCCATTTTCTTTTCCTCTTATGTTTATTATTGTATCAAAAATATCAATGTTTTTCAAGTTAATTAAAAAATTTACAAACAAACAAAAAATAATTTTTTTCTTTTAAAATAATTAGGAAATAAAATTATTTATGTTATAATTGTTTTAGTATTAAATTGTAAAATTTTCACAAACAATTTAAAAATAAGGAGGATATGAATGAACAAAAAATATGAACCACTGTTCACACCTTGGAAAATAGGAAATTGTGAAATCAAAAACAGAATCGTTCTTTGCCCTATGGGCGGAACATCTTTGTTTGGTTGGATGGAACCACATCATTTCGACAAAGACGCAGCAGACTTCTTCATGGATTTGGCAAAGCACGATGTCGGACTCATCATTCCTGGTATTGCCCCACTCAGAAACATGATCGGAAATCGCTGGCTTTACAAAGCAAAGGGTGCTTTCAAAAAATTGAAACCATACATGGAAGAATTGCACAAAACTGGTGCAAAACTTTTTGTTCAGTTAACTGCAGGATTTGGACGTTCTTTCTCTGTTCCAAACTCTCTTGCTCCAATCATCAAAAACAAAGCTCTTAGAAAAATGATCAGACCAATCATCGACTTGGAGCGTTTGTGTGCATCTCCAAGCGAACTTCCTTCTCGTTGGGTGGAAGGTTACACTTGCCGTCAATTCACTGTCAAAGAAATCAAGAAGATGGTGGAAGCTTTTGCAAAAACTGCAAAACTTTGCAAAGAAGCAGGTGTTGATGGTGTTGAAATCCATGCTGTTCATGAAGGGTATTTGCTTGACCAGTTCACTCTTCCATACACAAATCAAAGAACTGATGAATATGGTGGAAGTTTTGAAAACAGATATCGTTTTGCTGTTGAAGTTGTCAAAGCCATCAAGGCAGAATGTGGACAGGACTATCCTGTTTCTTTGAGATATTCTGTTGTAAGCAAAACAAAGGGCTTCTGCGAAGGCGCTGTGCCTGGAGAAAAATACACCGAAGTTGGACGTGATATGGAAGAAAGCGAAAAGGCAGCAAAATATTTGCAAGATGCGGGCTATGACATGCTCAACGCAGACAACGGAACATACGATGCTTGGTATTGGGCTCACCCACCAGAATATATGCCACAAAACTGCAACCTTGAAGATGTTGCTCACATAAGAAAATTTGTTGATATTCCTGTTGTTTGTGCAGGAAGAATGGAACCAGATGTTGCTGCAAAAGCCATCAAAAATGGTGACATTGATGCAATGGGTGTTGCTCGTCAATTCTTGACAGACAGCCATTGGGTGACAAAACTCAAAGAAGACAAATTGGAAGACATCATGCCATGTATTTGTTGTCATAATGGTTGCTTCCCTATGGCACATTACAAAGGTGTTGCTTGTGATGCTTCAATGGAAGACTCTTCTCATATGGCAAGATGCGCTCTGAATCCTATGACAATGGACGGCGGAAAATATGACCTCAAACCAGCAAAGAAATCAAAGAAAATTGCCATCATCGGTGGTGGAATTGGTGGAATGGAGGTTGCAAGAGTTGCCACAATCAGAGGACACAAAGCAACAATCTATGAAAAAACAAATCAACTTGGCGGTGTGTTCATTCCTGCTGCTGCACCATCTTTCAAAGAAAAAGACAAACAACTGATTGCTTGGTATCGTCGTCAAATGGAAAAGATGAACATTGAAATCAAATTCAACACAGAAATCACAGACCTTTCAAAACTTGATGCAGACGAAATTGTCATTGCAACAGGTTCAAAAGCAAGGAAGTTGAAAATGCCAGGAAGTGAAAGATGCATTGACGCAATTGACTATTTAAACGACAATTCCAAAGCAAAAGAAAATGTTGTCATCATAGGTGGCGGTTTGACAGGTTGTGAAATCGCCTATGATTTGTTCTTGCAAGGCAAAAAGCCAGTCATTGTTGAAGCAAAAAATGACCTTATGGCTGTCACAGGATTGTGTCTTGCAAACTCTTCATATTTGAGAGATTACTTCAAAACAAAGAAAGTTCCTGTTTATCTTGAAAGTCAAGTTTCTGAAATTACACCAACAAGCGTTGTCATCACAGACAAAAATGGCGAAAAACATGAAGTAAAAGCTGACACAGTCATCACAGCAATAGGCTACAATCCTGCTCCAATTGCCAAAGAGGGCAAGCATGTTCACATTGTTGGTGATGCTTTGAGAGTTGGAAATTTGAGAACGGTAATTTGGCGTGCTTGGGACGTTGCAGGAAAGTTTTAAAATTCTCAAACTAAAAACTAAAACAAAAACATCTCTTTTGAGATGTTTTTTCTTGAAATTTTGTGCCTTAAAAAAGAACATTTTTACCAAATGTTCTTTATGTTAAGCCATCGCATCATCTTTGTATAAACCCAGATTGTAATATTCAGCTACCAAACGAATAAGTTCTCCTGCTGTTGGTTTGTCGTCAATTGTGTAAAGTTGAGTTTTAAACATCTTATTAAGTTCAGCAAAACTTTTGTTTATGTAGGTGTTTTCAATGGCATGTCTGATACTTCTTTCAACACAATTTTCTTTGCTTGTATCAAACCTTTTGCCAACTTCAATATAGAGTCCTTTGCACAAGTTGTGAATCAATTTTGGATTTTGAACTACCATTTCTATTGCCAAACATAGATAACTGAAACCAATCAAGTCACATCTAATACCAATGCGGATAAGTGTCAGTTTGATTATTCTTCTCATATTCAACAATTCTTTTTCGTCCACAGGCTTTTCCTCCTTTTAAAACTTGTCTTAAAAGCAATGAAAAACTCTTTACAACCTTGTTGTAATTTTCAAAATAAACAATATAAACAAATTTATTTCAAACAAAAAGTTTTAACGTTTTGTAACATAAGGCAAGTCAAATTTCATGCTCTTTAATCAAAGGAATCTATAAAGGTTATTTGAAAGAACACTATGTTATTATATCATATAAATAGAAAAATTGAAAACAAAATTCAAAATTTTACAATTTAATTTTTAACTATTATTTTCTAATTCTGTCGAATAATTACCAAAGATTACCAAAGATTTAAATTGCCATAAAATACGGAGAAAAAAATCAAATATAGATATTTTTTATTTTTTCTATATTTGATTTTTTTCATAATTTTCAGCAATATATTTTTGTGTTTCCAATCCATTTAAATTTTGAAATTCTTAAGCAAATTTTTCTCTTGAAATCCTCTCCACTTCTTCACACAAACACAAACTGTTCACAAATTCAAGTCATCAAAGCAATCCGCGTTTTTGTTCTTATTGCTTTTCTTGAGATTTTTGAAAATATCAATGTTTCTTCTATTGTTCTTCTACCAATTTCTTCATGCCAGTATGATAGCATACATTTTTTCTCTTTTCAATATGCAAAAATAAAAAAAGTGGATTTTGTTCCACTTTTAATCTAATAATGTGACAGTTCCATCTTCGGATATTGAAATCTTGTCTCCAGTTTTTATTGAGTTCAAAATTTCTTTTCCAAGTTTGTCAATGGCAATAATTTTTGAGTTTTCCCAATTCTTTGCCAAAATCACACCACTTGCTGCCAATGAGTCAATTTCCTCACTGAACAAAAGAGCGGCAGGGTTGATTCCCATTTGACAAATTGTTTGAATGACAAGTCCGCCTGTTGTCGAACCAATGGTTTGTGGCAAAATCAATGCAATTCCTGTCAAATTTTTTCCATAAACATCAGGATTGTTTTGGTCTGAGCCAATAACCTTTTTTGCGTTCTTTAATGCTGATTTTTGAAAAGTTGCCAATGTGTTGACACCTTGATGAGAAACAACCGCTTCCCCTTCATATGTTCCTTTGCAAATAACTCTTCCTTTAAAAACTTTCTTTGCCATATTATTTCACCCCACAAATAATTTTCACAATGTCTTCATCTTTATAATATCTCGACTTTGAATATGTCCTAAGTTTGTTGCTGTTTGTTATGATTGGTTTTCCTCCGGCAATAGGGTTGTTGGTGTACATCAATGGACAAATTGAAGAGAATTTAATTCCATAAGACTTGAGTTTTTTGTATTCCTCTGTTTCTGAAAATTTCTTCAAAACCGCAGGAGCTGTTGTCATGATGGTTCTAAGTTGAACTCTTTTCTTTCCACTGAGTTTCAAGTTTTCTTCAATTTTGTTTGTCCAACTGATCAGTTGCTCATTGGTCAAATGTGGACACCCAATGAAGCACAGTGTAGGTTTTGATTCTGGATTTTTCCACATGACAGGATAACTCTTATAAACTCTTTCAAGTTCTGCATCATCGATTACATATTTTTTAGGTTTTTCATTGACAATTTTCTTTCCAAATTTCTTTGCTTCAGGTGTCAAGTTTTCAATGTGATAAAGCCCAACGGCACCATTCGATGCGGTTGCAGCACCAAAATCCTTCAAATATGAAATGACATCATCGGTAAGTTCTGTTCCCAAAAACTTGTCAAGACCAACAACATATGGAACATCTTCCATGACTTTCATTCCAATTGTACTTCCCAAAATTTGTGCTTCTGGCAATTTTGTTGTCTTAACTTCAATAATCCAATTTGCTTTTCTTCCTTCATCAGTGAGAAGTCCAAACTTTGGAACCTTTCCCAAAATCGCTCCAAAAATGTCAAGCATTCCACTGTTACGATTGCATCTTGCACCAAGCACAGAGTTTGCAAAAACAACTGCACTGCTTTCTGCCCAAGACAAAACATCTCCATATTTTGGTGTGTTTCCAACTTCTTTCAAATAGCATGTGCATGTAAATGAATCTTTGTTTCTTAATCCAATTTTGGAAAGTTGTTCTTCATAATGTTTTTGTTGAGAATACATAATCTTGCTGAAAATCAACTTGTCCAAAAGTCCACACTTCACATTTTTGTAGTCAATTGGTCTTGGGTCAACAGTGAAAGGATATTCAGTTTTAAGTCCCGCATCAATAATCTCATCCATAATTCGATAAACTGGTTTCAAAAGACCAATACCAAACGAAGTGACAAGATGTCCATCAGTGGTCACTGGGACAAATTCTTCAGCACCAAACAAATCTCCAAATTCCACTAATGTTTGCATGATTTTGGCTTTGGTTTGTCCCTCTTTTCCTTCCAGGATTGCCTTTTCTTCGGCTGTTAGCTTCATTCCCTTTTCCTCCTTATTTTGTTATAACAATTATAATACTTATCAATTTTATTACAAAACAAATCGACAAATTTTTCAAATGTGTTTTGAAATGATTTTTTGTTATGTTATACTTCTTATATCAATAAAGGGGGATATTTTTATGAATCCAACATTAAAGAAAACATTAAAAATCATTTGTTTTACTTTACTTTCATTGGTTGGACTTATTTTGTTGATTTTGATCGGATATGTCATCTATCTAAGTGCAACTTACTACCGTATTGAAGACAATCAAGTTTTGGAAATCGCAAACAATCAGACTTCTCAAATTTCTTTGAATGAAGAATACACAATCACAACATACAACATAGGCTTTGGGGCGTATTCTCATGATTTTGATTTCTTCATGGATACAGGAGAAATGCTTGATGGAACAAAAACAAGTGGAAGCGGAAGCAGAGCAAAAGACAAACAAACGGTTCTTGACAACACAAATGGCGCTCTTCAAACAATTCTTCAGCAAGAAACAGATTTCGCTTTTTTTCAAGAAGTTGACACAAAGGCAGACAGAAGTTTTTTTGTAAATCAATATGAAATGCTTCAAGATGCCTTCACTGATTACTCTTCTGTTTTCGCCAGCAATTTTCACAGTGGCTTTTTGTTCTATCCATTGACAAATCCTCATGGTGCTGTAAACGCAGGAATTGCAACATTTTCAAAATATGAAATTTCTGAAAGTGTGAGAAGATCTTTCCCTATTGACAATGGTTTCTTCACAAAATTCTTTGATTTGGACAGATGTTTTCAAGTCAATCGTTTGAACATTCAAGGTTCTGACAAACAGTTGGTTTTGATCAATTTGCACATGAGTGCTTATGACGAAGGTGGAAAAATTCGTGCACTTCAACTCGAAATGTTGAAAAATGTTTTAAGTGAAGAATATGCAAAAGGCAATTATGTCATCGCGGGCGGCGATTGGAATCATGACATTGCAAACAGCCTAAACACTTTTGAAACACAGCAAAAAGTCCCAGAATGGGTTGCTCAAATCAATGAAGAGGACTTGCCAGATGGATTCTCCTTTGCAACAAGCACAAATGCTCCAACCTGTCGTTCAACGGATATGCCATATGAAAAAGGAGTTAACTATTCTGTTGTTATTGATGGTTTCATCGTTTCTGATAATGTCACTGTTTCTGTTGTAAACAACATAGACACAGATTTCATGTATTCAGATCACAATCCGGTCAAAATGACCTTCTCGCTTTCATAACAAAAAAAATACAATCTCAGCTGATTGTATTTTTTTTGTCATCAATGTTTTTGTTATGTGCTTTTTCATGCAAAATCAGAGTATTTTCCATCAAGCATGCCACTGTCAAAGGTCCAACACCTCCAGGAACTGGTGTAATGCAACAACACTTGTCTTTGACATCTTCGAAGTCAACATCTCCAACAAGCCCGCTTTCTGTTCTGTTTATTCCAACATCAATGACAAAGGCTCCGTCTTTGACATAGTCATTTTTTATCATTTTTTTTCTTCCAACAGCAACAATCAAGACATCTGCTTGACGACATTTTTCTTTCAAGTTTTTTGTGTGACTGTGACAATTTGTGACAGTCGCATTTTTGCTTTGAAGCAATGTCGAAACACTTTTCCCAACGAGCAAACTTCTTCCAACAACCACGACATCTTTCCCGTCAAGATCATAATTTTCACTTTCAAAAATTTTTATGATTCCCGTTGAAGTGCAAGGAGCAATGATTCCATCATCAGAATACATTTTTCCAAGATTTTCATATGTCAAACAATCAACATCTTTTTCTGGTGAAATTGTGTTTATGATTTCGTCACGGCTTTTGTCAAGTTTGAGAGGCAATGGCAACTGAACGAGAATCCCTGACACAGATTCGTCTTTATTAAGTTTCTTCAAAAAATCAATCAAAAATTCTTTTGTCGTTTCTGCTGGAAAATTGTAAACCCGTGATTTGAGTCCACATGCCTCACAAGCCTTTTTCTTTGAATTTACATAAACTTGACTTGCCTTATCATCTCCAACAATGATGCAAACAAGACAAGGTACTTCTTTTCCACAATTAACATAATTTGAAACCACTTTTTCTTTGACGTTTTCTTTTATATTTTTTGCTAGTTGTTTTCCATCTATGATCTTCATATTCTCACCTTATTTCTATTTTATCATAAATATAAAAAATTTCCAACAAAGAAACTTTTTTTCTTTTATTTCATATATCAGTAATTGAAAGGAGAAATTATGGCTAATGATATGTATTACATAGGGGCAAACGATGAACACGGGGTCCAACCTCCAACTCCGGGAAAAAGAACCCCTGTTGTCCCAGGTCTTGACAGACAAATATATGAAAATGAATTTAACAGAGCTGCAAAAAACAGTTTTATCGAAGCGTGCTTAAGACAAGGTTTTTCTGTCTATGATGTCAAACCAGAACTTTACGATGTTTCAATAGACGAAAGAGTCAGGCGTATCAACAGACAAAATCTAACCGCTTTAGTGACTTTTGCCTACAATGCTTATGGGGACAGTTTCAATTCTGCCTCTGGTCTTGAGGTGTTTTATTCTCCATCAAACCCACAAGCGTCAGAAAGCCGAAGACTGGCCGAAGATATGTATGAAGAACTCATTCAAGGAACTTCTCAAAATGGAAGAGGCGTCAAAACTCTTGATGTTGGAGTTCTCTCAAGTGTCAACTGTGTTTCCGCTCTCATTGAAGCAGGATTCATGACAAATCTGCGCGAAGCACAACTGATGATAAATCCACTTTTTCAAACAGAAGTTGGAGAAGAGGCTTGTCATGGTGTTTGCAACTTTCTTGGCGTAAGTTATCTTCCAAGGAACAATCTTTCAAACTATCCTTTGCTTAGACGTGGCAGTGACAACAACTTTGTTTTCTTGTTGCAATTCATTCTAAATCAATACGGAAACAATTTGACAATTGATGGCATCTTTGGTGCAAACACGGAAAGAGCGGTTCGAACATTCCAACAAAACAACGGACTTTCTGTTGATGGAATTGTTGGTCAAAACACTTGGAGAACACTTCTCAATCTTCCACCTTATCCATTGCTCAGACGTGGCAACTCTGGGGCCTATGTCACATTTTTGCAACAACTTCTTGAAAGTTATTTGATCCCTGTTGGCACAATTGATGGGATTTTCGGAAGCAGAACAGAAAATGCTGTCAGACAATTTCAACAAGACAACAATCTTGCAGTTGATGGTTTGGTGGGAAACAACACATGGAATGCACTGGTCAACAACTTATAAAAACATAACAAAAAAGACGGAAATTCCGTCTTTTTTTTATTTATCTTTTCTTCTGTAATCAACTTCAATCACATCTTTTTCTTTTTGTTTTTTACTTTCCGCTTCCAACCATTTTCTGACAATCAATGTTGTGAGTGGAGTGAGAAGCATTGTGACAAGTTGTCCAACAATCAAATATATTGCAAACAAACTTGTGTACATAAACGTGAAGATACCAATGATCACTGGCATGATGAAATACATAAGTTTCGAACTACCAGCACCTGAATTTGCTGCGGCTCCAATTCCACCTGGATTTTGAGGAGAAACTGGATTCTTTTTGTTTTTCATAAGTTTGTTTGAAAGCCAAAGTGAAAGGAATGATGTGACAACAGCAATGATTGTCAAGATGTAGTAACCATTAACTCCAAGTGACTGTGTATCAATTCCAGCAACGACATAATCAAAAATTTGTCCTTCATAGTCATTGGCCTCTTCTGTTGTTTTTTCTTCGTCAGTGTAATATCTTGACAAATAGTTTGTTATCTCACTTTTTGTGAAAAGTGGACTTGTTGGAGATTCGGCTTTGTAAATGTTTTTGATCCACAAAAATCCTTCTTGTGTGTCAACATAATAATTTTCAACAGTCTGTTCTGCCAGTGTTTTGAAGAGTTCATTAAATCCAGTGTCAACAAACTCAATTTCTGGGGTTGTTGGTGTCTGTTCTTCTCCTTCCTCAGTTTGAGTGGTGTCTTCAGTTGGGTTTTCCGTGTCTGTTGGTGTCTCTTCTTGAGGAACATTCACATATCTTTGAAGCAATTCAAAGATGTCTTGGTTTGTCCAAGTGTTGACATAATTAAATTCAAAAACTTGTGGAGCAACTTCAGTTTGATTTATTGTGATTTTAAGTTTGTTGTTTTCAAAATCTATCTCTGCCTCAAGTTGATATTCTTGTCCAGCCAAATCAGTGAGTTCCCTTTTCAAACCTTCTTCTTCGTTCAGAACTATGACATTTGCATAGAGATTTTTCATGTTTTCATATTGGTTTACAATGTTGTAATTTGAAACAGCTTGAAGAGAATTCCATAATGTCAAGAAAACGGTGAATTGCAAAATCATTGTTATCAACATTGGAAGACAACTGCTCATCATTGAGAATTGATATTTTTTGTAAATTTCATTTGTCTTCTGTTGAAGAATCCTTTGGTCATGACCATACTTCTTTTGAATTGCTTCAAGTTCCGGTCTCATTTTTGCATTTATGTCCATGTTTTTCATGTTGACTTTTTTGTTGATTATGTCAACAAGAGAAAACAAAATTCTGACAATAAGAGCAAGCAAAATAACAGCCATTATATATGTGCCTGTGGCACTTTTGAAGGCATTTAATATTGTTTCCCAAAAACCTGTTGGTTGAGAGATTGTCACAAGTGCAGTGCTTATAAAATCCATAGGTTGTCTCCTTTTATATTTATAGGAACAGGGTCATACCCTCTCTTCTTTTGCCAAGGAACACATCTGCAAATTCTCTTAGTCCCAAGCCAAAATCCTTTGAAAACACCAAATTCTTCCACCGCTTTGATCATATAGTTTGAACAAGTTGGTGTGAAAATGCAACTGTGAGGAAGCAGGGGCGAAATCAAATATTTGTAGATATAGACCGGGAATAAAAAGATTTTTTTAAGAATGTTTTTTGTTTTCATATTTTTCAAACAACTTTTTTAGTTCGTTTTTCAATTCTTCAAAAGAAAGTGTGACGGCATTTTCTTTTGCCATGACAACATAGTTGCAAAAAGAAGGAATTTGAATATGAATCCTAGTGATTTCTCTCATCCTTCTTTTTAGTAAATTTCTTTTGTTTGCTTTCCCAAGTTTTTTATTGATAGAAAATCCAATTTTATAACTTTCATATTTGCTTTTGACTGCAAACAAAGTGAAGTGTTCTGTGTGAACTCTCTCACCTTTTTTGTATATATAACTGAATTGACTATTCTTCCTGAGTCTGTGATCCGTTTTCTTCATACTAAGCAGAAATAACTTTTCTTCCTCTGTTTCTACGTCTTTTCAAAACGTTTCTTCCACCCTTAGTTCTCATTCTTTCACGGAATCCATGAACTTTTTGTTTTTGTCTTTTCTTAGGTTGGTATGTTCTTTTCATAATTTTTTCTCCTTAAATTTGTTTTTAATCCTATTGCAAAAAGGTTTACTGCCTTATTATATAAAATAAATTTTGATTTGTCAACCGCAAATGAAATCATTTTCAAACAAACTTTGTTTTTATTTTGACAAATTTGTCATGAGAAAATATGCAGTTTGAAAAATTTTTTCAAATTTTATTTTTCTTAAGTAAAATATTAACAAAAAAATACCTGACAAAAAGTCAAGTATTTAATATTTTTGAAATTTATTTTTTTTAGCCAATCATTCTCACTGGCAAAATCAAATACAGGAATTCATCTCCCTCAACAGGAACAATAACACATGGATTTGCAGGGGAGTTGAAACAAATCTTGACAAATTCATCTGTGTTTGCTTTCAAATTTTCAATGAAATATCTTGCGTTGAAAGCAATCAAAAGTTCTTTTCCTGTCATGTTGATTGGAACATTTTCTTTGACATTTCCAAGTTCCGAATTTGATGTTATGCAAAGATTTTTCTCTTTAACTTCAAATTTGACACAATTTCCTTGTCCAACTTTTGAAAGAAGAGAAGCTCTTTCAAGTGCATCTTCAAATTGTTCTTTGTTGATGACACAAACAGTTTCATAGTTTGCTGCAATGATTTGTTTGTAGTTTACAAAATCTCCTTCCAAAAGTCTTGTTGTGAGTTTTGTATCTCCAAAGTCAACCATCAAAGTGCTCTTGTCAACATAAACATTGATGATTTCATCGCTGTCATCAAGGATTCTTGAAATTTCTGCCAAACTCTTTGCTGGGATGACAATGCTCATTGTGAGATCTGAAACAATGTTCTTTTTGACTTTTGCAAGTCTGTATCCATCAAGAGCAATTGCATTGATTGTGTTTTTGTCAATGTCAAACAAAACACCTTTCAAAATTGGTCTTGAATCGTCAACAGCAACTGAAAAGATTGTTTTGTTGATGATTGTTTTCAAGTCTTTTTTGGAAATTCCAAAATATTGCATACTTTCAAGTTTCTTGAAGCTTGGATATTCCAAAACATTGTAACATTGAATGATGCTTTGACTGTCGTCATATTTGATTATCATTTGGTTTCTGTCGTTGAGTTCAAGTTCAATCATTTCGTTTGTAAGTTTTTTAATGAACTCTGTGATGAACTTTCCAGGAACAACAGCTTCACCTTCTGTTTTGATGTTTGCTTTGATTTTCTTTTCAATTGAAAGTTCTGTGTCTGTTGCACTCAATGTCAAAGTGTCATCCTCTGCAACGATTTTGATTCCTTCCAAAATTGGATTTGTGATTTTGTTTGAAATTGCTTTGCTAACACTCAAGAAAGCATCTGAAAGTTCTATTCCATGACATGATACTAACATTTTTTCTCTCCTTAAGTCTTTTGATTTTGTGACTTTTTCACCTTACACAAACATTATACCACAACTTTCAAAAAAGTCAAAATACAATTAAAAAATAATTAATTTATTTTTATTTTTCCCGCCCATGCGCACGCACTTAAAAATATTTTATTAAATTTTTTATTTGAGTAATATCACTCTTAATAAGCCGGTGTGGAAATGTGTATAACTTTGACCTTTGATTTTTGTTTTTCAATATATAGTTTTCAATTTTATTTGTCTGCCACTATATGTTGCATTTTTGGAATTGTTTTGAATGTGGATAAGTTTGAGGATAAGTGAGAAAAGTTATGCACAAAACAAAATTTGATTGTTGACAACTTTGTCTGACCTACATTGTTAAAGAATTTTTGATGTCATTCACAAGTGTCTGAGTTTTTTTGTTGACCTTCAAATCTTGAGTGATTTTGTCCCTTGAATGCATAATTGTGGTGTGGTCACGGCCACCAAAAATCTTTCCTATGTTGACAAGAGGAAGGTTGAGAAGTTCGCTTATCAAATAGATTGCAATCATTCTCGGTTCAACAATGTCTTTGTTTTTTTTCTTGCCAGTGATGTCCTGATATGAGATGTTGAAGTAATCGCACACAACAGAGATGATTTTGTCAGGAGTAAGGTCATTTTTGAGTTCTTCTTTTTGATTTGAAAAGATGTCTTTGACTTCTTCCATTGTTGCAACTTTCTTTCCAGAAAGAGTGGCAAGGAAATATACCTCTGAGAGTTTTCCTTCAAGTTCTCTTATGTTTGTGTCAATGTGTTCTGCAATATAGTTGATTACGTCGTCTTCAGCATAATATTTTTCAAGTTGACTTTTCTTATGCAAAATGGCAATTCTTGTTTCAATGTCAGGTTGTTGAATGTCGTGAATAAGTCCACTTGCAAATCTTGTTCTCAATCTGTCTTCCAAAGTGGCAATTTCTTTTGGAGGTCTGTCAGAGCAGATGATGACCTGTTTGTTGCTCAAAGTCATTTCGTTGAAAGTGTGGAAAAATTCTTCTTGGGTTTCTTTTTTGTTTGAAATAAATTGAATGTCGTCCACCATCAACACATCAAGATTTCTATATTTTTCCCTGAACTCCATGATTGCTTTGTTTTTTGTGGAAGAATAGAGCGAAGAAATATAGTCATTTGTGAATTGCTCACAAGTGACATATTTGATTTTTAGATTTGGTTGATATTCTCTTAAATAGTTTCCAATTGCATGCAAAAGGTGAGTTTTTCCAAGTCCTGAACTTCCATAAATGAAAAGAGGGTTATATCTTTTTCCAGGGTGTTCGGCAACTGTTCTTGCTGCAGCGTAGACAAATTGGTTGCTTTTTCCAACGACAAAGTTGTCAAAAGTGAACTTTTCAACAAACGGATTTTTTTCTTCTTTGGAAGAAACATTCTTTTCTTCAACTCTGTTGTTTTTGAGATATTCAATCTCTTCGTTTGGGTCAAGAACAACAATTTTTAAAGGTTTTCCAACAACTTCAAAACAACAATCATTGATTTTGTCGATAAAATTTCTCAAAATTTGATTTTTTGCAGAAACTGACTGAGCAGCAATGATGAAATTGTCTTTGTCATCAATTTCAATTGGTTTGATTGTCTTGATCCAAAGCATAAAAGAAACCGACGAAATTCGAAGTTCCAATTTTTCCAACACTTGTTGCCAAATTACACTTATCTCTTGCATAGTTTTCTCCGATTAATTTAACTTAAAAATCATACAGTATCATGGTCGGCAAAGATGCGATTTTTATACGAAAATTATAAGTTGGAAAAAATAAATTGTCAAGCAAGTTTGAAATATAAAAATTTTGTGGTAAAATACCTTTGATGAAGATAGAAACCCTTTCAGTTCACAATTTCAGAAACTACTCTGACCTTCATGTCAAGTTTGATGACAAGGTCAATGTTTTCATTGGAAAGAATGCTCAAGGAAAGACAAATTTGCTTGAGAGCATTTTTTATTGTTGCATTGGAAAGAGTTTCAAATCTTGCAAAGATAAAGATTTGATCAAATGGGGAGAAGAAAACGCTTCAATCAAACTTAAAGCCAACAAAAAATATCGAGATGTTGAAATTGATATAAATTTGAACAAAACTCAAAAAAAGAGCATCAAAATCAACAGACTCCCAATAAGAAAAATTGGAGAATTGATTGGAGAAATCAATGTTGTCTTTTTCTCGCCACAGGAATTGAAACTTGTCAGGGAAAGTCCTGATGAGAGAAGAAAGTTTATGGATATTGACATATCTCAAAACAACAAAAGATATTTCTATCAACTTTCGAGATATGAAAAAATTTTGGCAAACAGAAACAAACTTCTCAAAAACAGTCAAACATTGGAAGCGGTCAAAGAAACAATTGACATTTGGGACAGGGCGCTTGTTACTTCAGCAAAATTCATTGCCTTTGAAAGAAACAAATTTATTGAGCAGATCATGCCTTATTCTCAAAAAGCACATTCATATATAAGTGGTGGAAAAGAAAACTTGACATTGAAATATAAGTGTGGTTGTGGAGTGAATTTGGATGAAAAGTTTGAAGTTTCAATGGATAAGTTGTTGAAAAAAAATCTCGAAAAAGATTTCAGACTTGGTTACACCAGCATCGGAACGCACAGAGATGACATAGACATCTTTTTGAATGATGTTGAAGTCAAAAATTTCGGTTCTCAAGGGCAACAAAGGACGGTTGCATTGTCGCTTAAACTTGCCGAACTTGAAAATATGTTCAACATAAATGGAGAATATCCAATTCTTTTGCTTGATGATGTTTTCAGCGAACTTGATATTGACAGGCAAAAAAGATTATTGAAATTTGTGGATAGGACTCAAACATTCATCACTTGCACAGATGAAAGAGAGATTCAAGGCAAATTATACACAATAATAGACGGAAAAATTTCTAAAACGACTTAAAAATCTTTAAATCAGAACTTGAATGCAATAATAAATGTTGATAAAAAGAAAAAAATATTATATAATCAAAACAACTCAAACATTTGTTTTGAAAAGGAGAATTCAAAATGGCTGATATAATAATGTGGGTGTCCATAGGAATTTTGGTTTTATTCCTGCTCATAGGTTTGATTGCTGGACTTGTTAGAGGTCTCAAAAGATCATCATTACACTTACTGTTTTTGGTTGTCAGTGTTGTGGTGGCTTTCTTTATCACAAAACCTATCACAAATGCAATTTTGGGGGTCACCATTCCTATTGATGGGCAAAATTACACAATAAGTGAATACATCATTTCGATGATTCAAACGAATTTTGACATCTCTCAGTTTGAAACTGCAACAGAATTTTTGGAAAGACTTCCAAATGCCATAGTTTCTCCAATTATGTTCATTCTTTTGACATTGGTTGTGTTCTTGATTTTCGATATTATCTATCTTATTGTTTCCAGACTTGCTTTTGGAAAGAAAAAGAACGATTTTGAAAAGGCAAAACCATATCGTGCCTATGGCGGAATCATCGGCATGGTTGAGGGATTTTTGTTTTTGTTTGTTCTTTTTGCACCACTGACATCACTTACAAAGACATATGAAGATCTTGTGCAACTCCCACCTGCACAGACACTGGAGGTTGACACAAATGAAAGTGGTGAAGAAACAACAGAAAGCAACAAAATGAAAAGTATTGCTGAAACTTTGAATGAAATCATTCCATCTGAAGTTTCAGAAGCAATTTTGGCTTATAATGACAGTGTTGTTGGAAAAATTGCTGGAGCGGGTGGCCTTGACAATGCATTGTTTGATGGACTTTCAAATTTTGAAATTGACGGAGAAAAAATTGAACTTAGAAAGGAAATCTTGACCGCAGCAGATGTTTATGATGATTTTGTTGTAGTTTACAACAGTGCAATTGAACAAAACTATGTTTCTATTGATTTGACAAGTTTAAAAACAAATCTTGAAACATTTTTGAATAATGGGTTTTTCAAAACAGTGGTTTCTGACACAATCAATGATTTGGTGGTCAATTTTGAGACTTTAAAAGAACAGTTGAATTTGCAGGAACTTCCACAAATTGTTCAGGACATTATCAATGATTTATACACACGCTTCACCAGTGTTGACTTTGATACTTATGAATATTTGAAACATGACATTTTGAGTATCGTTGATGTTGCAGACGAATTGTTCAAGAGTGGATTGATTTCAAAATTTGAAAACATAAACACAGAAGACATGCTCACAAGTGTTTTGAGTTTGATCAGTGAAAACAGTTTGTCAATAAAGAAAATTGCACAAGATGTTTTGCAACTCAATCTTGTTGATGACACATTTGAAACTTTGGGAGAATTTGCTTCTGAAGCAATTTCAGAAAATTTGCAGAATGACCAAGGTCTTGAAATTGCTCTCAACACAAACATTGAAAACAAAGAACAAATGATTGATGACATCTTGCAAGCAGTTGATGAGTTCATTTCAATCAATGAAAAAGTTGACATTTCTGCAATGATGCAAGCAGAAAATCCAATTGAATATCTTTCAAATCTTGACGATCTTGAAAATGTTCTCACTCAACTTGGAACAACTCTTGACAATCTCAGAACTCTTGAAATCATTGTTCTTCCAGCAAATGGAGAAACAAGACCAAATGATGTTTATGTGCTTGACAACATTTTGACATTGTATAATTTCAACTTGCTTGGAGATGAAGTTTATTTGACTCCTAAAGCTGAAACAACAACAAAACTTGACACTTACACAAAATTTATTAACTTTGTAAAAACCCCAATATTGGAACTTCAAAAGATTGACCTGAGCAATCTCGGTGAAGGCGGAGATTTTGATGCTTTGCTTGACAGCGTTTTGACAGGACTTGAAGAAAATCCAAACTTACTTTCTGATATGCTTCTTCCAATCTATCAACTCAAGGCTTTGAATTTGAACGAACTTTTCAATCAACTTGTTGATCAGCTTGGAAGTGAAGAAAACACAAATGGACTCATCAGCATTGACAAAATCAAAGAAGATGCTGCAGTTGCCGAGAAGAATGGTGTTATGGTTTGGGATGAAGAACTCAAATATCTTGGAGAAGTTTTGATTTCTCTCAACAAAGGTTCAGTTGGTGCTGACAATCAAACATATCTCAAAGCTTTGCTCTCTGGAACAACAGAAATGGAAGATGTTTTGAATGCAATGATCGAAGATAACGTTCTTTCCGAGACACTTGATCCAGTTTTCAGTGCAAGAGCATTTGAAGGATTGACAAATCAAATTTTTGACATGATTGACAAATCAATCAGCGAAATCACAGGAGTTCAACCAGACACAAGTTTGACAAATCTCAAATCAGAGAAGGCAGAAGTGGTTGAAATAATTTCAAACTTGCTTTCAACTGTCACAGGTGATGCAGATTTGACACTTGAACAACTTGGAAGCATTTTGGATGAATTGAAAGTTAACGCATATAACGATGGTGCAAAAGACGGCGTGTTCAACGAAATTTTTGCAAATATCATTTGGTATATGACAGGCGAAAATATCACACAAAACCCATCATATGAAACTGATCCAACAAATGATTTCTTTAAAGATGTCAAAGGATATCTTGGTGTGTCTGGAACTGATGGATATTACACTTATGCAAGTTATGAGCAGACCTTATCAGAACTTGACGGAGTTATTGACTTTGCAACTGCACTTGCTGACAGTGTTAAGGACATCACATTAAGCAATGAAACAATTGTGGATTATGTGACAAACATCAAAGGTGTCATTGATGGCATGACAGATAAGACGGAAGAGGAAATTGTTGAAACTATCAATGATTTGAAACACTTAATTGACACAAGTGAATCAAGAGATGGTTTGCTAAGTCAAGAGGACAAGACACAATATGGTGACAGCATAAAACTTGCCATAGAAAGAGCTTATGGAGCAGAAAGCGAAATTGGAACAGCACTCAAATTGTTGTTTGATGTTGCCTAAAAGAAAAGAGATTGAAAACCAATCTCTTTTTTTGGAATATTTTTGATTGTGTGATATAATCAAGTTCAAGGAAGAGAGATGGAATTTAAACACACACCAATCATGCTTGAAGAAGTGATTGAAGGATTGAATATCAAACCAAATGGAATTTATGTCGATTGCACTGTTGGTGGCGGTGGACATTCTTTTGAAATTGCAAAAAGATTGAAAAGTGGACATCTCTATGCTTTTGACAGAGATAGTGATGCAATCAAAAAAAGTTCACAAGTTCTGGAAAAATTCAAAGACAAAGTCACTTTGATAAAATCAAACTACAAAGAAGCACCTGACATTTTGAAAACACAATATGGAATTGACAAGATCGATGGATTTTTGATTGATTTGGGTGTTAGTTCATATCAAATTGACGAGGGGGAGAGAGGTTTCAGTTTTGTTCATGACGGAAGACTTGACATGAGAATGGACAAAGAAGAAAAAGTTGTCACAGCAGAAGAAATTGTCAACACATTTTCTTATGAAGAATTGGTCAAAATCATGAAAGAATATGGCGAAGAAGAGTTTGCTAGCATCATCGCCAAAAACATAATAAAACAAAGAGAAAAAGAAAAAATTGAGACAACGTTTCAACTGCGCGATATAATTGAAAACAGCATGCCAAAGAAAGTTGTCTATTCTCGTGGTGGGGCATCAAAGAAAGTTTTTCAAGCATTGAGAATATACATCAATGGAGAGTTGGAAGGTCTTGACGAACTTCTGGAGAAGTTGATTGATTTGCTTGGCGAAAATGGAAGAGGTTGTGTTTTGACCTTTCACAGCCTTGAAGATAGAATAGTCAAAAACGTTTTCAAACTTGAGAGCACAAATTGCATTTGTCCACCAAAGACACCGATATGTATTTGCGGGCACAAAGCAAAAATCAAACTGGTCAACAAAAAACCAATCGTTGCTGGAGAAAAAGAACAAAAAGAAAATTCAAGAAGCACAAGTGCAAAACTTAGAATTATTGAGAGAATATAACACCTTGATGAATATGCAAAAAAGGAGGGAAATATAATATATGGACAGACTTATTGTGGAAAAAGAAACAGAAAAAAAAGAAGTGACTGCCAACAAAACACAGGAAACACCAAGTGTTTCGATCAAACTTAAAGTCAAAGAAGAACAAAAACCACAAGCACAGCAGACGACTTTGAAAACTGAATATTTAAACTCCTTGGAAGATATGACAATTGGAGACATCAAAAGGCAGGAAGAGAAAAAAGAGGCAGAACAATTCAAGATAGACAAAGAAATTTTGATTCAACAGCAATTTGAAAACTCAGGAAATGAGAAACAATCTGCCAAAGAACAAAAACCACAAGCAAAAGTCTCTCAAAACATCATTGAAAAACCCAACTATGATTTGATTGAAGAGAACAAAAAGATTGTCAAACTGAAAAAGAAGACAAAAACAAAGAGTGTCAACAAGAAAAAAGTGGCAGGAATTGCCCTTGCCTGTGCGCTTGGTGCGAGTGCGGTTGTTTGTGTAACAAACACCATTTTGATTGACAACATGAATACTCAGTTTATTCAAATTGATGAGACATACAAACTTAATTTGGCAAAATATCTGCAAAACATCTACAAACTTGACACCACCAAACAGAGTATGGAAATCATCGAAACATATCCTGATGAGTTGTTAGATGCTGGAGATTTGGGAGAATACAGCAATTGGTTTGACAAAATTTGTTCTTTCTTAGGAGGGTTGTTTGGAGGTTAATCTTGCAAAGACCTTACACTCTTCATTCCTTGCAAAAAAGAATTAAAGCAGTATGCTTAGTTTTGTTGTTTGTGTTTTGCAGCCTATCAGTTAGGCTTTTTGTCGTGCAAATAATCAATGGAAAAGAACTTCAAAGAAAAGCAACAGATCAGTGGACAAGAGATTTATCACTGACCGCTCCAAGAGGTTCTTTTTTTGACAGCACAGGAGATACATTGGCCGTGAGTTACACAACCTATGATGTCTATGTCAGGGGCAGAGAAGTGGAAAGCCCAACACACACTGCAACAGTTCTTTCAAATTTGCTTGGACTGGATTTTCAGTCAACATTTGAAAAAGTTTCGAAGAAAAACATTTCAGAGGTTTTGCTAAAAATGCAGGTTGATGCGGATTTGGCAGAACAAATTTACAAAGAAAAACTTGATGGTGTCTATTTGACAGAAAATGTTGGAAGATATTATGTCTATGGAAATTTGCTCACTCAACTTTTGGGATTTTCTTCAATTGACAACAATGGTCAAGCGGGATTGGAAGCTTATTTGAATGACTACTTGACAGGAACAGATGGGTATAGTTATGTGCAAAGCGACCTGCAAGGAAAAGAAATTGGTGGAAGCATAAGATATTATGTCAGCGGTATTGCAGGAGACGATGTGACCTTGACTGCGAACAGCAAAATTCAAATCCTTTTGGAACAAATTTTGGAACAGGCATATTTGGAGCAAAAAGCGAAAGGTGTCACGGGGATAGTCATGGATGCTGAAACGAGTGAAATATTGGCCATTTCTTCAAAGCCAAGTTTTGATTTGAATGAGCCGCCACGTGAAGATTTGACCGCACTTTTTGAGCAGTCAAAAATGAAAGCGATCACGGACACTTACGAACCTGGTTCGACTTTCAAAATTTTGACGGTTGCTGCGGCATTGGAAGCGGGAGTTGTCAGCCTTGATGATCATTTCTATTGTCCAGGATATAGAATCATAGACGGACAAAGAATCAAATGTTGGAAGACGATTGGGCATGGAAACCAGACACTGACCGAAGCCTTTGCCAATTCTTGCAACTGTTGTTTTATGGATTTGGCATTACGACTCGGAGTTGACAGATTTTATTCTTACATGGAAAAATTTGGACTTGGACAAAAAACAGGGATAACCATAAATGGTGAAAGTGCAGGAATTTTGATGCCAAAGTCGACAGTCAAAACCGTGGACTTGGCAAGAATGGGGTTTGGACATGCCATTGCCGTCACTCCGATCCAACTTCTTTCCATTGTCGCAGGCATAACAAATGGTGGAGTCTATCACACCCCATCTGTGATCAAAGAAATCACAGATGTCGATGGAAATGTGACCTACACCCCACAAGTCAAAGAAAAACGAATAATCTCCGAAGCAACAAGCGAGATTGTCAACGGACTTCTTCAGAAAGCGGAAAACAAAACAGGAGATTATACCTTTGTTGAGGGGTATAATATTGGAGGAAAGACAGGAACGGCACAAAAGTATGACGAAAGCGGGAAAATTGCAAATGGAAAATACATCTCAAGTTTCATTGGAACATATCCCGCCGACAATCCAAAATATCTTTTCATGATTTTGGTTGATGAGCCAAGTGCTGGCGCATATTATGGTTCTATTGTGGCAGCACCTTATGGAAGAAGCTTCTTCGGCCAACTGTTTGAATTTTACAACATTCCAAAAGATGATCCATCGGTGGTTTTGGATGAGGTCATAATGCCTCAAGTTGTTGGTTTAAGTTTGGCGAATGCGGTTGCGGAACTAAAAAAAGTTGGACTTGAATATGAGATAGACGGAGATGGTGCGATAATAACAAAGCAACTTCCACCAGCTGGCACGAAAATTTATAGAGGAAGTGTTGTTCTTTTGGTGACCTAAAATTTAGATAATCTAGCATAAGCATTTGATTAAATATGAAATTTAATATATAATATATATTATGTTAACTTATATAGTGGTTGGAATTGTCATAGTTTTTGCTCTTTTTCTCTGTTTTGCTCTTGCCGTTGCAAGTTTCTCTTTTGACAACTACACAGAAAATCTCAAAAAGACAGACCAATTTAGAAACAGTTATGGAATAAGAACTCTTGACTATGTTGGAGAAATAAACAAAAAATACTTTCGTAGCAGACTGAAAATCATGGCTTGTCCAGAATATCAAGATCACTACAGTGCGGGGATTGTTGCATTGAGTCAAAAGACAATGGCTTCAAACAGTTTGGCCTCTCTCGCCATTGTTTCACACGAACTTGGACACGCAAAGCAAGATGCATCAGGAGACAAACTGAAAAAACATTGGAAAATGCGAAGAACTGGAAAAATTTGTGGGTTTTTCTTCTTGCCTGTCGTGCTCGTTGGTGCAATTTTGAGTCTACTTCAGGTCTTTGGGGTTTTGGAAGAAATGATTTATTTGATTGTTGGTCTTGTGTGCTTAGGTCTTGGATTGTTGATATTCATTTTTGCCATTTTTCTTAAATATAAAGAAATTCAAATAGAGAAAGAGGCCTCTGTTTTTGCATTAGATTTTCTAAGAGAATTTTTAACAGAGGTGGAAGTCAAAAAATGTAGAGAATTTTTGGACAGTGCAAGATTGACTTATTGGGCAAGTTTGTTCAGAAGTATGCTTGGCTGGACATTTTTAACAAAAAAAGACAGAATGTTTTGAGGCTGTCTTTTTTTGTTTTTCAATCTTCTGCTTGGTCTATTGAACCATTACATTCTTTGCAGATATAGCTTTTGCAAAAATGAGGGGTTTCACCTTCTGGAAGATAACTTTTTTCTCCCATAGACACATCAATCACGAGTTTGTTGCAGTTTGAACCTTTATCGTTGTAAACGCAGTCACACACATTGCAACGAACTCCAGAATTCAACTCTTCTTTCATTATTTGATTCCTCCTTTAACATATTATTTGAAAGAATAATAAAAATTATTTATGAAAAAGGTATTTAAAAATTTTTAAATTCATATATTTAATTGAGTTTAAATTCTTGACATTCTAAGTTTTAAGGTTTAAAATTGTTATGTAAGAAAAAATTACAAATAATTTTAAAAGGAGAGAAGGGGTATGGCAAAGAAATCATCTAGAAAATCAGATTATTTTGGCTTGGGATATGTTGTAAGTCTTATCCTTGCAATCATTCCTGTTACCGCTTGGATTCTCGGAGCAATCACAAGATTTTCTGAAGGCAAAATTGTTGCAGGACTCATCAGACTTATCTTTGGTTTCACCATTGTTTGGATTTGTGACCTTGTGTTGATGATTGTAAGCAAACACATCATGAGACTTTTGAATGTCTAAAATCACAAAAGAAAAGGCAACCATTGAATGTTGTCTTTTTGATTGTTTAAAAGGAGAAGAAAAGATGAAAAGTGTAATCAAATTTTTTGACGATTTGCCACTTATAGTGAAAGTTATTTTCGCTTTGCCTGTCCTTGACATTTTGTGGGCTGTTTATCGTCTTTGCCGTTCAATAAGCAATGAAAACGCGCTTGGAATTGTTCTTGCAGTTTTGATGTTGTTCTTCTGTCCAGCAATTTTCTGGCTTGTTGACATTATCACTCTTCTTGTTATGGGAAAAGTTATTTGGCTTGACTAATAAAAATTACAAAGAAAAGACAAACAATGATTGTTTGTCTTTTTTGTTTTTAAAATTTAATTTTTTGACCTACAAAATTTTCAATTTCGGAGATTGGCAAGCGAATTTGTTCCATTGTGTCGCGATCACGAATTGTGACAGTTTCATCTTCCAAAGTGTCAAAATCAATCGTCACGCAATAAGGAGTTCCAATTTCATCTTCTCGACGATATCTTTTTCCAATTGAACCTGCTTCGTCATAGTCACAATTGAAAGATTTTGAAAGTTTGCGATAGACTTCTCTTGCCTTTTCTGAGAGTTTTTTCGAAAGTGGCAAAACTGCGACTTTGTAAGGAGCAAGGGCAGGTATAAGATGAAGAACAACTCTTGTGTCATTTTCTCCAACTGTTTCTTCTGCATAAGCATTGCAAAGAATTGTCAAGAACATTCTGTCAACTCCAAGTGCAGGTTCGACAACATAAGGAATGTATTTTTCATTTGTGACCGGATCGATATATTCCATGTTTTCCCCACTTGCTTTTTGGTGTTGTGTAAGGTCATAGTCTGTTCTGTCAGCAATTCCCCAAAGTTCTCCCCAGCCAAATGGGAACAAAAATTCAAAGTCACAGGTGGCTTTGCTATAGAAACACAGTTCTTCTTTTGAGTGATTTCTTTCTCTCAAGTTTTCTTTTTTGATTCCAAGGTCATAAAGCCAAGTTCTCATTTGGTTTTTGTAATATTCAAACCATTCAAGGTCCGTTCCTGGTTTGCAGAAAAATTCAAGTTCCATTTGTTCGAATTCTCTTGTTCTGAAAATGAAGTTTCCTGGAGTGATTTCGTTTCTGAAACTTCTTCCCATTTGAGCAATACCAAAAGGCATCTTTGGCCTTTGAGTTCTGACAACATTTTTATAGTCGACAAACATTGCTTGAGCGGTCTCCGGACGCAGATAAACTTCATTCTTTGCATCTTCTGTCACACCCATAAAGGTTTTGAACATCAAATTGAAATTTCTAAGACCTGTGAAATTGCTGTGCCCGCAGTTTGGACATTTTACCTTGTTTTCTTGAATGTATTTTTCCATATCTTCTCTGGACATTCCTTCTGCAGAAACTGTTCCTTTGGAGAATTCTTCAATCAAATTGTCTGCACGAAAGCGTTGTTTGCAGCTTTTGCAATCAATCAATGGATCAGAAAAGTTGGTAAGGTGTCCGCTTGCTTGCCAAACTCTTGGATTCATGATGATTGCAGCATCAATGCCGACATTATATTCATTTTCATGAACAAACCTCTTCCACCAAAGCTCTTTGATGTTTTTCTTGAGTTCGCTTCCAATCGGACCATAGTCCCAACTGTTGGCAAGACCTCCATAGATTTCGCTTCCTGGAAACACAAAACCTCTTGCTTTGCAAAGGTTGACAATTTTGTCCATTGTTAAATTTGTTTTTTCTTCCATTATAATTCTCCTTTTAATTTTTCAGCACAAAATTAATAAAAAAAACTGTGCCAAAACAAAGCACAGGGGCGATTTTTCAAAACCGCTGTTCCACCCTATTTCGTAAGAAAATTCTTACCTCATTACTGTCTTTACGCCGACAAGCGTTTGCTCAGGAGTTGCCAGTTCCGTCATAGCTATCAAAAGTTTACAATAAAAGAGATTGAATGTCAAATATTTTTATAAAAATTTAAAATAAGATATTGATTTTGATAATTTAAAAGTGTTACAATACATATTGTACTTTATCTGGAGGTTGAAATGAAAGAAGTTAGATTATTGGGTGACTGGAGAGATGTTTTGGATATAATGTTGTCCTCAAAAGCAAAACCTTTGCAAGAATTGAGCAGATATATTGAAAATTTTGTCAAAAGTGAATCAGGCAGAGTCTTTAAAGCACGTTCTACTCAAGTTTTTGTTGGAAACAAGAAAGTGAAGAGAATTGATGAAAAAGGGAAAATTAGAGATTGCGTTGAAAATGTGAGATTAACAAATCAATTGTCAAAAAAGACTTTGAGTGTATATTACACATATGGAAGTGAAACGGACATGGAAACAACTCAAAGATTGTCCATTGAAAACGGTAACGGTTTGTATATGCTCAAGGGCAAAGATGGAAAGAACAAAGCTTTTGCTTTCCGAATTAAAGACAATAATATTTCACATTTTAAAGAAATTAAAAATCCTACAAAAAATCCTGAAATTGCCGAAAGAAATAAATCATAAAAAACAACAAGCAAAAATAATTGCTTGTTTATTTTTTTTGTTTGATTATCGAACTAAAAAATTGTTAAAAATTAATTAAAAATCAAATTTTTTCTTATTTTTTAATGTTTTTAATTAATATTTTTAATTTTTTATTCAATTTTTAATAAATTACATTTTTTCTTTCAATTTTTAAATTTATCCATATATTCTTCATAAGACATTTGCTTGTCTATGATTGTGTTTTCATCAACAATATCAATGATTCTGTTTGCAACTGTTTCAATGATTTCTTGGTCACCTGTTGCAAAAAGCATGCCACCCTTGAAATTTATCATTCCCTTGTTTAAAGATGTGATGCTTTCAAGATCAAGGTGATTTGTAGGTTCGTCCAGAATCAGAAAGTTTCCAGATTCAAGCATGATTTTTGCGAGCATACATCTGACTTTTTCTCCTCCGGAAAGGACATTGACTTCTTTCAAACTTTCTTCTCCAGAGAACAACATTCTTCCAAGCCAACCGCGAACATAACTTTCAGTTTTGTCTTTTGAATATTGTCTGAGCCAGTCAACAATGCTCAAGTGACAATTTTCAAAATATTCTCTGTTATCTTGTGGAAGATAAGAATATTTTATTGTTTTTCCCCAACGAATTTCTCCGCTGTCTGCCTGTTCCTTTCCTGTCAAAATGTTGAACAATGTTGTCAAAACCAAACTATTTGATGACAAAAACACAATTTTTTGACAATGTTCAACTGTGAAAGACAGATTTTTGAACATGCCTTTCTTTGACAATTTTTCCACTTTGAGAATTTCTTTGCCAATTTCTTGTTCATATTTGAAATCAACATATGGATATTTTCTTGATGATGGCTTGAAGTCGTCGATTGTCAGTTTTTCCAATTCTTTCTTTCTGCTTGTTGCTTGTTTTGATTTTGAAGCATTTGCAGAGAATCTTGCAATAAACTCTTTCAATTCTTTTGCACGTTGTTCTGCTTTTTTGTTTTGGTCTTTTGCTTGCCTTGCAAGAAGTTGACTTGTTTCATACCAAAAATCATAGTTTCCCAAATACATATTGATTTCGCCAAAGTCAACGTCACAAATGTGGGTGCAGACTTTGTTTAAAAAGTGTCTGTTGTGAGAAACAATAATGACAATGTTTTCAAAGTCAAGCAAAAAGTTCTCAAGCCATCTGATTGTTTTGAAGTCCAAATTGTTTGTAGGTTCGTCCAAAATCAAAATGTCTGGGTTTCCAAACAATGCCTGTGCCAACAAAACTTTAACTTTGATTTTTGAGTCAAGTGTGGACATCAAATCATAGAAACAACTTTCTTCAACACCAAGATTTTGAAGCAAGGTCTTTGCTTCGCTGTCTGCTTCCCAGCCACCAAGTTCTGCAAATTCTGTTTCTAGTTCTCCTGCTCTTATTCCGTCTTCGTCTGAAAAATTTTCTTTTGCATAGAGTGCGTCTTTTTCTTTTTGAATTTCCATCAATCTTTTATGTCCCAAAAGAACGGTGTCCAAAACTGTTTCATTGTCATATTTGTTTTGGTTTTGTTCCAAAACAGACATTCTTTCTCCTGGCGTTATTGAAACTTCACCTGTGTTTGGTTCAATTTCTCCAGTCAAAATTTTCAAAAAAGTAGATTTACCGGCACCGTTTGCACCGATAATTCCATAACAATTTCCTTTTGTGAACTTCAGATTCACATCTTTATATAGTGTTCTTCCGCCAAAAGCAAGCGAAACATTAGTGGTTTGAATCATTGCTTCTCCTTGATATTTTTTTTGTTTGTCTCATTTGTTTTTGTCCTTTGTTTCAATTCTCTTTCAATTTTTGAAACATTTTCTTTTGGTTTTGCATTCAATTTTTTCTTTTTTTCAATTTCGCTGTGTTGTTTTGTTGTCTGTTCAAGAGTCTGAGATGTTTTCCTTTGAGTGTTTTTTTGTTTTTTCTCAATCATTTGCAATTTCTGAAGATATGAAATTTCATATATATCCTCAAGATTCACAAGTAATGCTTCTGTGTCAACATGCTCTTCAAACAATTCCATAAACAATTTTGAAAGAATCGGATTGAGACGATAAATTTCTTGAAAAGCTTCTTTTTCGTCAAAACGTTGATTTTTAAATTCGTTTAAGAGAGATTCTGTGACGTCAATTCTGATATCAAAATAAACTTCAAGTTTTTCCAAAAATTGTGGTGAAAAATCGTAGTTTTTTATGTTTTTTTTCAATTTTTTGATATTTTTTATGGAATTTTTAAAATGTTTTTTTATTTCATTTTTATTTTCATAAACAAAATTTGGGAAATTTATATTTAGTGACATTTGATTGAGATATAATCTTTCTTTCAACAAATCTTTGGTCATGACAAAATTCTTTGGCAAGGGACTGTATCCTGTCAACTTATAAACCTTTCCAAGACGAACATTTATCATATTCAAAAAATTGTAAACCTCATAATTTGCTATCATAAAAACATTATAAACCATTAGCAATTTTGTGTCAACCTTAAAACTAACAAATTGCCGAAAACAACTGTAAAATTGACTATTTATTCCCAGTTGCAAACCTGCCTATATATAATAATATATAAATTACCGAAATTTCGTCTTTTCACTTGCGTCAAAAAGATAAAAATTGTATAATTAATTTGTCGAAAAAGGCAAACAATATTTTTGTAAGTTTTTTATTTGCAGGTTTTTGTTTTTACAAAACGTTTGTCTAGACTTTAAATCAATTTTTTGTGAATGAGGTTTGTATGAAAAAGAGAGGAGTTCTCAGTCTTTGGAAAGTTATCATACTCGTTATAGTCGGATTCATTGGGATTGCAGGTGTGACCGTGCTTTCTCTTTATCTGATGGGAAGTTTTGACGATGAGCTTATTGAACCTGAAAATATCAGTTTTGTTGAAGACATCAGCGATGGTTCAGCTTATTACAATTCAACGCTCGAACAATTTGAGGCTTCTTCTGATTTCAACATGACAATCACGACTTCAACCGAAAATGTCACAGAAAGAAGTGTGACTCTTTCTTTGGTTGGACAAGAATTGCTTTCAAATGGATACATAACTGATGGTGTGATCACTGTGCCACAAGTGGTCACTCTCAATAGAGCGTTTACTGTTGAATTAAACAGAGAATATAACTCATCAACACAAATTTTGGAAGATTGGATAATTGGAGGAAATTCGGTTTTGACGGCGACATCTTCCAATGTTTTGATTCTTCCTGAAACAGTGAAGATCAGTGTTGATGTTCCTGTTCACCCAACAAATGGAATTGATGTGCAAGTTTCAGGGAGTTCTCAAACAGGTGAAACGCAAGAAGTGGTTGTTGGAACGACATTTACTTTGGATACGATTTTTCATCCTTCTCAAAGCAAATATCTTTTTTCTGACGAAACAAGAGAAAAAGAAATTTTTTATGCTTTCACATCTTCATACATTTCATACGATTGGGAAGAAGAGAGATTTGTTGCAGATTTGAGAAGTGGAAACAATATGGACACAATCTCAGTTTACACATTCTCTAACTCTTATTATCAAAAACAAGTCATGGACATGTATTCGTCAATAACAGACAGAGAGTTGTTGACATCAAATGTCACGAGATATCTCGACAGCCACCCAGAAGCGAGAATAATGAAAACTATAAACATTAAAGTTCTCGACATTGATGTTGACAGTGTGGAAATTGGCAGCAGTGAAACTTCGTTGTCTTTTTCCACTTATCTTGACCAATATTTCACATTGACAGCAGCATCAGCAAATGGCGATGGGAGTTTGAATTTGTCGATTAAGGACAGCAGTGGAGCGTCATTAAACTCTTTGTTTGGGAATGTTGGCATCAAGTTTCCAAAAAATGCAACTGGTTTGTCATTGTTGGGCGGAAGAGTGATGGAAGTTGTCACAACAGACAATGGAACAATCATAACACAAAAGGATTTTGATCAGAGTTTTGATTATGCATCTGCTCCTGCAGGAACTGAATATTACATTTTGCCAAACAATTCGCCAAGAGATTATGTAGATTATTATTGGCAATTTGCATCATCTACGGAGGAGGAATACAATTTTGCTGTCAATTTTTTCTTTGAAAACGAAGATGGAAATTGGGAAAGCTTTTTTGCTTTCTCTGGAGATACAAATATTGAGAAAACTATGACCTTGACCGTGGAAGACCATGATTATGAAGAAGAACCAAGTTGGCAAACAAATGACACGATTTTCATGACTATCAATTTTGACGAAGAAGGAAATTCAATTTCAAGCAATATTGATCTTTCAAAAGAACTGAATCCTGTCAATCAAGAGAATGTCTACAAGACGGTAAAATATTTTCTTTTGATTGACACAAATGAAGTTGGTTATGCAGAAAATTTGAACATGCAAGAGGCTTTTCTTTGTGGAAGTGGTATGGTCTATACGGAAGATTATAAGGGACAAACACTGGCCATTGCGGGAACACAGACGCCAAACAATGGATACACTCTTTATGAAATAGATGGCTCTGTGTTGACTGCAGTAAAGAGTTTTTCAGGAAAGGTTAAGGTTATTGCCGCAACTATAAAAACAGATGCGAACAACAATCCATATTTGGCAGAAGATGGAAAATATATGATTGTTAAAACCAGCAGAGTCAAAGATATTATGGTTGAAAGCACATTGTCCATCACAAATTTGGAACCAACAATCTCTTTTGCCACCGAGATTCTTCCAAATGTTGAATATAATAATGACTACTATATTCCAGCGATAAATAGAAACGAAACAGGATCTCAAAAGACAATGATAACATTTGAACTTGTTTTGACAAACAGTGAAGATCCTGAAACAGACTCACAAAAAGTTATAACAGCATTCAACTCTGGAAATCTCAACATAGTTTGTCTTGATCTCAATGGTCAATCTGCAAACGATTATGTTACTTTGCAAGGATTGGTTGAAGAAGGTGTTGCAGGAAACGAAATCACTTTTGAAGGAACTTTGGCAATTGAAGAAGCGTATTTTTCTGCAAATAGAAGTTCTGTTGACAGAGGAACATACATAAGGCTGCAACTTCAATATGACAACGGAAGAGAGACATATTCAAAAGACATCACAATTCAAGATTCGGACAAAAATTATTTCTATATCTATTATCAACAACCAGTCTCAATAACGGCTGAATATGAAAATCAATTTGATTTGGACAACGATGGTGATGGAGTTCTTGATGATGTCGTGGTGAACATTTCTGCAACCAGCGGAATCAGTATCACTTGGGGAAATAGGCCAATCAACGGAACAACTGACACAGTCATTGCTGAACTGAATGAACTTTTGGCAATCACTTATACCGATCAATTTGGAAACACAATTGATCCAAATTCTGGAATATACAACATGCGTCTTGTGGAAACACCAGAGCAGGGGGATTATATTTTAAGTTTTGACAGTTCTTTATCAAAAATCCAAAACTTTATCTCGACGCAAGGCGTAGAAAGAACTACAAATTTGACCGCATATGTGGTTGACAATGAAGGTAACTTTGTCTATGCCTTTGACGAGACTGGAAATGTGACTCAAGATTTGTTGCAGACACAAACTTTGACATTTAGAGTGCAAAGTGAAGGTGTCAAATTGCTTGAATATGACCCTACTGACATAGTTGGACCAATTGCTGATGATGTATATAAGTCAAGCACAAGTTTGAGTCAAGCAACTGTCAGCAAATATGTGACAAGCAATCAGACCATTGATATGAACACATTGCTTAGGGTTTACACTTCGGGTGCTGATGAAGAATTGACAATGGCAAACAATCTTGTGTACAAATTAGATGATGGATTTATCTCCAGTTTGAGTTCTTCAAACAAAATTGACATCATGAAGATGATCAAATTCAACAACACCGAAACTTTGGAAGATGGAGAAACAGACAATATTGAAAATTATAGAGACACAAACATTTCCGTTCTAAACATCGTCAATCCATTCAAAGAAGACACACAAATTGTCTTTTCGGTCAGAGACGAAAATGAATCACTTTTTGACATAACATTGGTTTTGATTTTGAAGTCAGATATCACAATAAACCAAAGTCTAAACTCATATTATGAAGAAAATTCAGATTATCTTGTGACAAACGGAAATGCAATCAGTGTGTTTGCAGGTGAGACATATGATCTTGCAGAGTATTTCACAATTTCTTCTCATCTTGGAGAAAACTATTCTTGGGTAAACTCATTGGGTGCGTTGGATTTAAATTCAAACATAAATGGAGTTTTCTATTCGACACAAGATTTCTGTTACTTGACCCCTGTTCAAGAAAACGGGGAAATTGTTCGAATTCTTTTGACAATTGACGACATCTACCAATTTAGAGAAGTCAGATTCACGATTTATTTCGGAACAAATTCATTCTATGCCAGCAGTGTGACAATGACTTTGTATGTCAACCCAAATATCGTTGTCAGACAGACAGTTTCGGATCTTTCAGGCAATCCATACATCAACCTTGAAACAATAAGTTCTCAACAACTTTCCACCAGCTATAAACTTTACAAATTGACATCATACATTGAAGCTGGAGGATTTGACGGAGCAGAAGAAATTGTTTCAGATTTAAATACAGGAGCAACTGCTTTTGCGTACAACAATATTTCTGCAGAGAAATACTTGAATATTGAGCAAGTGACGGGAGGAACAAATAGTTATAATTTCTACTTCGTTGACGGTTCTGAGTTGTCTATCAATCTTGGACAGAGGGTGGAACAACGATATCAAATTTCTGTTTCTTCAGTGGGCTCTTCGACAACTCAAATTTTGGACGCAGTCAAAATTATTGAAAACGGAACAGAAAGGCAGATTGTTTTGTGCGAAAGATCGGGAGATTTGACAATATCTTTTGATATAGGATATGGAGAAGATGACAACGAAAGATTGGCTTCAAACATTTTGAAAAGAGACACAGGCAACAACGACACAGAAGATGTTGATATTGTGATATATAATCAAAACATATATTTGTTGCTGATACCAAGTTCAACATACATTTCACAAAACAATTTCTCAATCAGTTCTGCAACAGGAAGTTTGTACAGCAATTCGGGAAGAACTTTGTCAACACACGGAATTGATGGATTTGTAAGTTTGGCAGGAAACAGTTTTGAAGCACAAAAAGAGTTGGTTGATGCTTCAGAAAATTCTATGCATGTCAACATTTCTTTGAATGCGATCGTAAGCAAGATTGGTGACAAATTTGTGTATTACAACAACAATGATCTTCCTGACACTGTGGAAGATATGAAGTTTAATTCTTTGTCTGACCAAGATTTCAGTGTTTTGATCGGAGATTATGCAACACTAGAACAAAAAGATGTATATCAAACATTACAAGCTGGGAAAACATACACGATTGTTCATGACAGTAGCGACGATCTGACATCAACTGAAGATGCCTTTGGTTTCTATTTTGATGGCATTTTGACACAAATAAATGATAGTTATGCATCATATGATATATCAATTTTGCCAAATGCACAAGGATACATTGATGGACTTGCAACATTGAAGACAGAAGGAGACAATTCGCTTGCAACACAACTTGAGATAAATCATTTGGAAAGTGCAGAGACTGATGCGTATATTGTTTTAAGACTTGAGTTGTATCAATACACAGGAAATGTTAGATATGTTTGGTATTACAGGATCAAAGTTGCACCAAATTTCACAAAAGGAACAGTTAAATATCCATATAGTGATGCGGGAGAATATATCAACACTGATTCTGCGTGTTATGACGAGGCAACAGAGAGTTATTCAATCAATCTTGAAGAAGAATTCACAGCGCAGAACAGCAAATATTCTTCAGGAAAACGTTTTGGCGACATTGCGGAATGGATTGGTTATGAAGAAAATGAAACAAAGCCAACAGTTGAAGCAAACTATACTCTCAAAGATGCAAGGGTTGGAGAAGTTTCTGTTTCAAACTTCACTTACAGTTTCAATGATGGATATTTCAACATCAAACTTTCTGACAATTCTTCACCGTTGACAATCACAATTGAAAAGAGTTTTTCAGTTGATGGGGTGAAGATGATTGGCAGTGAAATGCAATACATATTCTATTTCAACCAGGGTGAGCAATATGTTCATTCTCTCAGACAATCAGCAAATGGCGAAGAGTCAAGTTTGACGGCACAGAAGAACACATATTCTGCAATGATAAATGCTGGAAGTGAAGAAGTTGTGTTCAAGCCAGAGATCAGAATCTCCAGCAATGGAACAGAAAGCAGAGTCAACAATTTCTCGGCATATATTGCGGGAGAAAATTTGGAAAGTGCATTGATGACAAAGATTCTCATCAAAGCGGGAACTGTCACATACACAGATGCAACGGGCGGAACAGTGAAGGAGACTCTGGAAGAAGATTTGGCGATTGGAGAATGGCAAGAAACAGCAGTTGATTATTCTGCAAATCCAGAAGAAATTGTCACTTTGACTGATTTGGACGGAACACAATATTTTGTCAACAAGAACGATGTGAATTGGACTTATGCATATCTTGACGAGAACAAAGAATTGCACTTGAAACCACAAACCACAATCGATCAAGACCGTCAGTTTGAAATTGGATTCTATACAGAAGAAAGAGTTGTGTTTAAAGTTGATTTGACCGTGACAAGTTATTTTGAATGGGAAATCAATCCTCAAATCACTTTTGAGGGAGGAGAAAAGTATACGATACAAAGTGGAAACAATGCCATTTTCTCACAACTTGAAGTCAACGAAATTTTGGCCTCTTTGACAATATATGATTTTGATTTGGAACTTCTTGACGAGAGCGAACCTTATAGATATATCCAAACCAAAGACACGGAATTGCAACCTGAAAAAACATATTATGTTTATGACGCTGATATGCAAACATATTTGATTGTTGAAAGTCCTGTTGTTGAAGACATTGGAGAATATTATGAAGTCGAATTGACTTATGGTGATTTGGTGTTCATAGACAACGATGCGGCAAATTATCAAGAAAACTCAGTGGAATTTGCACATCTTTTGGAAGACATCACTTTCACCTTCAACGGAACAATATCTGATTCGGAAGGACATCAATATTCTTTCACTTTTGACCTGAATGTTGAATCCTCTTTTGTGATTGAACAAACTAGAAGATATGATGACATTACCAACAGATACGGAAGTGTTGATTTTGATGTTTCAATTGACACAATACAAGATGCAATGCCAGACCTTATGCCATTATATGATGATGTGACAGGCACAAAATCTGCTTATATGTTTGTAGTTACAGGGGCAGATGGAACAATTCAACATTCTGACTTGGAAACCATAGAGCCTGTCAATGTTGCATCTTCCACTTTGCAAGAACAAACTTTTGATGTTGCATATATGTTTGATAACAAAGAAATTTTCAACTTCACAGTGAGATACAGATTCACTGTCAGACCAAATGTGACAGTCAGTCCAAATTATCCAATTCCAGACGGAGAGACATATTCAGAAAAAGAATACATTGCAACGACACAGGGTGCTGATGAAGTGTTCAAGTCAGAACTTCTCGAAAAATTCTTTGTATCTGTTGCTCCTTTGGCGAGAGAAAATAGAATTGTTGTTGAAAACGTCGAAGACTTGAAGTCAGAGACATTGGAAAAAACATGGAGTGTGAGTGTTGCTTCAATCAGCAATGCAACAGTCGAGGCAACAGGAAGTATTCCAACAAAGACAATCAGCGCTTCGTCAGAAGACATGACAATTGTCACAAATGTTGAGGAGTCAGTGATTGAAAGTCTGAATTTGCAATTTGCAATAGTCAATTCTTCAAGCAATGGACTTGTGACCTTTGATGTCACTGTCAACAGTGTGACAACAACCTACAGTGTTGAGATTGTCCCTGGAAGCAACATAAAAATCTCAACAAACACACCAAATTATGTAAACAACAGAGAAAGTGTTTATGCAGAAGACCTTGCAGGTCAGTCAAGTTCGCATTTGTTTGAACAAAACAGAATTTTGAGTTATGCATTCAACACAAATGTGATTTCGGGAACGACATATTATCTCAGATTCGTAAACTCCAACAGTGAAGTGCAAATTTTCACAATCACAGCGGACACAATAAATCAAATCATAAACCAAGATTTGGGCAGAGGATATTTGGGCTACGGATATGTTGGGACATACAACAGCAGAGGTGGTGCAGAAAGTGACGCAGGAAAAATTGACGACAGCACAATCTATCTTGCAGCAAACTATCCAAGACTCACCAACAGAATTGTGGCATATTATTATGATGACACACCAATTCTCTTTGATGACACCAATTCCCTTATATTGAACAGAACTGTTGATGGAGTGACAACAGGTGTTGACGCAAATGAATTTGAACTGACAAACAATGACTATAATGAAATAGTGAATTTGAGAGTTGAACTGAAGGTCGGAGATGAAACGATCGAAACCTCAGGAACATACAATTTGTATTTGGATATTGAATTTGATGTCGCAGGAAATGCTGACAGTTCTCAAAACTACACAACTGTCGAAGTTAATGCAGGCGTGGAGAGAAGTTTGCTCTCTTACACATCATTCGGGATCAGAAATCCAAGAACGGGACTTTTGTATGATGCAACAAGCATGTACAACACAACAGGAACATTCACTTTGCAAATTTATGGCTTTGTTGACACGATTCATGTTGACACTGAAACCAGTGATTTGGGAGATGATGCGACTGAAGAGCAAAAACTTGCAAGAGTGGCAGGAGAAATTCACAAAAACCTCACAAGCACAACAGGCAAAGATTTGTCAACGGAGATTGTTTACAAAACTGGACTTTCTCCAAGAGCGGGTTTTGATGTCAATGAGGCAAGCAGTTCGGGCGATTTGAAAAACAACTACATAACTATCTCTGGTGTGTTGAACAATGGCAAGACTGTGGACTATGACATATTTGCACAGGGGGCAAACAATGATGGAAACTATGTCATGATGATGGTGACCTATCAGGTGCAAATTGGAGATGATTACATCACAGAATCCCACAACATTTTGTTTAAAGTTGTTGCAAATTCGACTATGAGATTCAAAAGTCAACAAGAAAATGCTCAAAACTACATTTCAGGAGCAACCGAAATTGTTGACGGACAGACAGTCATGAGCAATTCTATTTCACCTTACGAAATTTATCTCACAAACATAGGTGATTCAGAAGTCAACTTCAATTTGTGGGAAACAACTGGATTGACAGATGCAAATGCCTCCACAATTTTGGCAAATATGTATGGCTCGTCAACAAATTCTGCAAACACATTCAAATACACCTACGAAGATGGACTCAGAGAAGGATACAACGACAGAAGTGAATTGATCACTGGCAGTTTGAGAAGTTGGGACCATGTTGGAACGACTTACACATACAATTCAGATTTTGGAACTCCAACAGCAAATCAACTGCATATCGGCATAGACACGATAAGTTTGGGCTCAAGAAGTTTCATAATCGAACTTGAAAACGTCTTTGGATACAAAGCATATTTCTATTTCAGAATAACTGCCAATGTCAACCCAACAATTTATTCCATGAGTGAATATACCTTGACAGAAGGAGACACAATCGGTGTTGGACTCAGATTCCAAACAGTTTCCACTTCAACAACAGCGGACGGAAAAGTCATGTTCAATTCATTCAATTATGAAATTCCAGATGACCCTACTGACCACACGAAAAACCAAATTCATATCAATCTTTATGGTTCTGGCTATAGCATTACTGAAGCACAAATTCAGGCCACAATAAACAACAACAGTGGTGGAGATACATTGCCTCGTGGCTCCATTATCACAAAGAGATTTAGTGGTACCGATGGAGTGCTTGCTTCTGCTGGATCAAGCATAATTCTTGACATTATCACACCAAGTGCAGATGTCGACAACATTGGAGATTGGCAAGACATCAATTGGTTTAAAGATGATGGTGTACAGGCAAACCTCACGGGAGCAGCATTAAGCGGTGCAACATGTGTGCTTTCTTTGAGTGTTGTGAGATCGGACACGGCAACAGGAAGAATTGGATATTATAGAGTTCGATATGGAGAAGATGAGGACGACTATTTGACTCAAGTTTATGGAATTTCAAGCACATATCAAGAACCAGTGTATACAGGCACAGGCGTGACTGCACCAAACATAAACATCAATTTGACAGGAATCGGCGCATATGGTTTCAGCAATTCTTGGGGTGCTGTCAATGTTGACAGTTTGACTAGTACGTATATCACTCAACAACCAATTTCCAGCATGCAGAACATTCATGTCAAAAAGATTGAGTTCTATCTTGGAGAGACTTGGCTTGGTGGAACTTATGTTGATTCATCTGACGAAACGCAAACAACACTGGAAAGAGACGATATGGAAAACGCCACAGAAAGAGCTCTCGTCACAAATCCAGACTATTCCTTTGTGACTGGAGTAACGCCATCGGCTGCAGCCGTAAGCCAAGGAATCTCATTTTCTGACGACAAAGCGTTTAAAGTGCCAGTTATAAGCGGAATATATTTTGGAACGAGTTCGTCGATTTCAAATGTCAAGATGAATATCACACTTTCAAGCGGCGAAGAAGAGTGTGTCATTAGTGAGTATATCACACTTAAGAGATCGGCAGGGTCTGACACCTTGTTTGAAGAAGAGATTTATGACACGCAAACTCCAAAATTGGCTTCAATATCTGGATCTAGAGAAATTTATAATGATACGTTGGAAATCGTTTTGGATCCAGGCGAGAGCATAACATTTGCAATCAATGACGCAGAAATCACAAGCATTGAAAACAACATCTTAACAGAAGATGGTGGCACAACCAAAACGGCAAACTTGATCACAAGATCAAACTCTTCAACTTACACAATCACAGAATATGTTGGCATTTCTGGAAACATAGAAGGCTTAGAAAAAAACTTTGAAAGAGGTGACAGATTCTATCTCTATGTTGTTTCAACAAGCGGGGAACCACAGATTTCCTACAATGGATCAAAACTTACAGTGACAGACCAAAAGGCGACAGGAAGTATCGGGGCATATAATACCGGGTCAAGTGCTCTTGTGATGAACATAGAAAGTGTTGGAGAACTGCTGTCAAACAACACAAAATCAGAGAGATTGTTCTTCTTATTCAAAGAAAACGGACAGGTTTATCAATATTTCCAAGAATTCACAATCAAACCTCTTTATGAGTCAGCAACTGCTTCAGGAGGAAACTATTTCTCGGTGGCAGACTATTACAAAGTTACAGACACAGACGAGACAAACACATACTATGTGATTCCTCTCAAGAGTTGGGGAAGATCGATTTCGTTGAGAGGTTACAACGATAGTGATACTGGAACGCCTTTGAACGGACAGGAAGCTTATAAATTCTATTTCAAGATCAACACAGCAAGTGGAGGATCGGGCTCTGCGTTTATTGACGAAAACGGATTGATCACAACAACAGAAGATTTTGATATCGTTGCCCACACAATAACGGTGAATGTGTATATGAAGGTGTCCGGTGCCAATGGCGCATTTGAAGAAGTAAGCGAAAGAGTGCAACTTGGATCTTTCAGAATCTACTTGTCTGCCTCTGGAACAGAGAGAGACACATCAATAGGCGAAGGAGTTTGGTTGGACTCACCAAGTGGAACAGATACTGTCAACAACATTATGGTCGTTCCGACTGGTTACACAGTCTCAACAATTGGAAACACAGCAAATCTTTGCAACTTCACAGAACTTGATTTATCAGGCTCAACTGAAGATGCAGGAACCTTTGCAATTGAAACGGGGCAAACGATCGACTTCACAGAGGTTTGTACAGATCCATATAATTTTGGCACAGCATATCATTTGGTTAAATATGAAGTTGGAGACTCGTCAACTTATGTCAACTTCAACAACATCAACTCGTGGACTTTCACAAGCGCTGGGTCATACACGTTGACATTGGTTGCATTAGGACGTGATTCAAATACTGGTTCAGTAAATAGTAAAATCATCACTTTGAAAGTGATTGTTTACGAAACTTCGACCAAGGAAGAACAACAATATGCAGGAAGCACAGGAGAGAATTTTGGAGGTGCTTTTGATCCTGAATACACTTGGTATCTTTTGAAAGAAAACGGAAGCATTGAACAGGTTTCCTCATTTGATTCAGGAGGGAAAATTGGAATCTACACAAACACATATATTGCTCAACCAACAAGTGGCGGAGAGACCAAACTTGTGACAAAAACATTCTACGTCTATGCTGGAACCAAGAATATGTCGGTGGCAATCAGACCTTTGGCAACCTTCCAACTTTCAAATCTGGTCACATCTTTGGGAAGCGATCAAACAGTAGAGTTCTATAAGCAGGAACTTAATCAAATTGTCAAAAAGAGTTCAGATTCATTCACATATGGAGAAAACAGTTCAGCGGTGGCACAATATTTTGTTGTAATCAAAAATGCCGATGGTTCATATTCTTCAATTGAACAATATGAAGTGACCTACAAATTCATTTCTTCAAACGTGACAAATGGATCAATACTTATTGCTAAGTCTGATGAAGCAATAAGTGACAAAATAAAAGAATATGCTTCACAAAGTCTGGGTGTGGATCAAACAAGCATTGGCAACATCGAAATCATGTCATCACAGGGAATCATAACTGAAGAAAATAGAAATGGATCTGATATAGGCAGCGATTGGATTTTGCAAGAATATGTTGTGACCTACACAAACAACCAAGGAGCAACCAGATACGCAAGATTTTCATTCAACATATACTTATATCAGGCTGAAGTTTCAGTGGAGAAGGACACAACAATCAACAATGCTTTCAGATTGTCAGAACTAAACTCTGACATTCAAACCGCAATACAAAGTGAAACGGGCGAAACAGTCACAGTTTTGGGCTATTATCAACATAATGAAACTGGCATATCTGTGATTGAAACAATTGTTTTGGAAGAAACAACAACAAGAGCATTTTATGTAAGAACCAATAATGGATACTATTTGGTGAATGTAACATTCAATATTTAACAATAATCTAACGAGGTAATGCAGGCATGAACACATGGTTTTGGGTTTTTGTTGGATATATCATTTTCAACTTTTTGATTATGATTTCCATGATATTTATCGAGCGAAGAAAACTTAGCAGCGTGATAAGTTGGCTTACTGTTTTGACGTTCTTGCCGATCATAGGCTTCTTGTTCTACATTGTTTTTGGAAGCGGATTATCCATCAGAGTTAGGCGAATGATTTCCAATCACAAACTCTATGGAATGGAATATGATCAACAGATAATCAAATATTTTGATGGAGCAGAACTTTCTCAGAGTGACAAAGAAAATCTTGGAATTGTGAAATGTTGTTACAACTATGGAAGCATTCTGTGTTCACAAAACGATGTCAAGATTTTCACAAATGGCCCAGACAAACTCAAAGCACTTTTGTATGACATTGAAAATGCAAAACACAGCATCAACATTGAGTATTACATTTTTGCTGATGACAAAACTGGAAAACAAGTCATGAATGCATTAATCAAAAAAGCAAAAGAGGGTGTCAAGGTCAAACTTATCTATGACTCCATCGGATGTCTTGGAGCTCCAAGAAGATTCTTCAGAAAACTCAAAAAAGCAGGGGGAGAAATCGCGGAATTTTTCCCACCATTTGCTTATATCCGTATGGTCAATTTGAAGATGAACTATCGTAATCACAAAAAGATTGTCGTTATCGATGGAAAGATTGCCTACACGGGCGGAATCAACATCAGAGACGATCACATGGGAATGAAAAAGAAATTGTCACCTTGGAGAGATACGCACATCAGAATCACAGGAACGGGTGTTTATCCACTTCAAAACATTTTCCTTAACGACTGGAGATATGTCAAAAAGGAGACTTTTCCATCTTCGTATTACATGGAAAAGGGTTTGTTCCCAGAACCCGAAACAACTGGAGATGCCTTTTTGCAAGTTGTTGTTTCAGGACCGGACAGTCCTGTGCAGAACATTAAAGAAACATACATTAAGTTGATGACAAATGCAAAGAAGGAAATTTTGATTCAAACTCCTTATTTCATTCCTGACGAAACAATTATGTCCGCTTTGCGCATAGCAATTGCAAGTGGCGTGAATGTCAAGATTATGGTTCCTTCAAAACCTGACCATAGGACGGTTTTTTGGGTGACGCAATCATACTTGAAAGAATTTGTGGAGTTGGGAGCAGATATTTATTTCTATGAAGGATTTCTTCACAGCAAGACATTGGTGGTTGATGACGAAATTTTGTCGATTGGAACATGCAATATGGACAACAGATCCTTTAATTTGAATTTTGAAGATACCGTGATTCTATATTCAGAAAAACTTAATCAAGAATACAAGGAATATTTCAAACAAGACCTACAGCATTGCAAACAGGCAGACATCTTATATTTCAAGAAAAAGTTGTTTTTGACAAAATTTGCCCAGGCAATATTCAGACTTTTCTCACCAATTTTATAACTAAAGAAAGCGTTTTTTGAATAAAACGCTTTTTTTATGCAATAATTTTGTTATGAACAAAGAAACACAGCAAAAAAATGTCATAAAAAATGATATGAGAAGAAAAAAATCTTCCAAAAGTTCAAAATCTGAGCCACTTTCAGAAGCAAAAACTTTAAGTTTCAACAAACCTTATGAAAACATGTCCTTCGGCAAAACAAGGACAGTTTCTGATGTGGTATTGGCAAACCTTATTGTTCTGTCGGCAGTTTGTCTCTCTGCGTTTGTGCCGGTGATAAGTTTGGCTTTGCCGATTTTGTTTGCAATATATTTCGAAGTTGGACTCAGCCTATTTGTTTTGAAGAAAGAAAGAGGAGAACTCTGCAAGTATGAAGACTTGTTTGTTTCAATAAAAAAATATATAAAAATATTTTGCACAGCTGTCGTGAAAATGGTGTTGGTCACTGTGGGTATGGTTTTGTTGATAGTCCCAGGAGTCATTTGGCTGATTTCTTATTCTTTTACTGGACTGATTTTGGCAGAAAGTGATGACCTGGACGTTAAGGGGGTTTTGATACTCAGCAAAGAATTGACAAAAGGTTACAAATGGCAAATTTGCTTTTGGGGATTGTTGTCTCTTGCGGCAGTATGTGTTGTTATGACATTGGTGTTTTTAATCATTCTCATTTTTGACATCTTCTTGTCAGTTCCAAGTGCAGTGTATATTGTCTTGGTTTTGGGAGCTGGATTTTTTGCCTTGATAATTCTTGCAATGCCGATGATGCAATTGATGATTGCAGACTGCTACATCATGGCAAAAACCAAAAAGACACAATTGATTTCATAAAAAAAGAGCGGTTTTGTTTGTGTTTTTTGCAAATTTCCGCTATAATTTCCATATAAGGAGAATCGTTTTGGACTACAAAGATTTCACGGACAGAGATGCTGCCTATAATGGTTTTATAAAATTAAGAAAAGAAATCCTCGAAAGCGCGGAAAGAGGAAACTTCCCTGATGTTTTCACGGATCTTTGCACTCGTGCCATGGCAAATGACTGTGTGGCACAAGACGTTGTTGCCTATTTTTTTAACAAAGGTGTCCCTGATTTATTGCTGCCCAATTTTGAAAATTATATGTCTTGGCAGATTTTGGCAGGTGCAAATGGAAATGAGTTTTCTTTGGAAAAAATGGAGTTCTTTCTTAATCCAGCGATAGATGATATAGTTGATGACACAGAAATTATTGCAACTGCTTTAAAGAGGAAAAATGTCACAAAAGATAATGCTCTTTATGTCATAAGCAATTTGATTTGTGAAGGTATTGTTGACGAATTGAAAATTGATGCAAAACAACTTGTCAATTTCAAGCAAGTCGCATCAAGATATGCTCCAGAAAAAAACAGACCTTTTTTGACAGCAATGGAAAAGTGTTTGCCAAAGGTTGTTGAATTTTTGGTCAGTTGAGAGACCTTTATCTGTTGGCTGAATCATTTGGAAAAATCACTATCCAAAACAAAACCTTCGCAAGAAAAACTCTCAGCAAAGATTCCGGCAATATTTGTGATTATGTTGTTGCACAACTCCAATTCTCCGCTTTTGACTGACAGCAACATAAGTTTGATTATGAGAGTGTTTTCAATCGAGACCAGACTTAAAAACGAGAAATTTTCATCTTCCACACAAAGAAATTTGTGTGTTTTTTTCTTATGAAACTTGTCAGAAAGAGCATCTTCCGCTTCAATAATTTTGCATTTCAAAATCTTGGAATCAATTTTGTTTTTAAGTTTTTTCAAGCATGCTAGCATTTTTTCCAACAACACAAAAATTTCACCAAGCAAGAGATGGAATTCTTCTTCTTCCAATCTTATAAAAACAAAGCCTTTGTTTTTGAGAGATTTTGAATATGCTTTTGCAATTTGTTCAAAATCTTTCGGCATAAGTTCGTCGTCATAAACATTTTCCATGGTCTAATTTATGCACAAAATTTTGCTTTGGTTATGAGAAAAATGAATTTCCATGTCGGACAATAAAAAAGCGTGTGCTTTTTGGCATACGCTTAGAAATCAAAAGGATTTGTTGATTTCAAAATTTTCTTATTTCTCATCTTGATGTCATAATAAACTTTTGCGGTGTCCAAACTCTTCATGATGCCAACAGGTTTCTCAGCATCTTTCTTATAGAAGAATGGAGTTTCATAGTTTGGTGTTTGCTTGATTTTCATAGGGTTAAAACGGAAAAGTTTGACAATGACGGTGTTTCTTTCAATCTGTCCAAGTTCATATGGAGTAATGAGCGCTCTGTTTGTTCTCTGTGTTTGAACACTGGTGCTTGTGCTTTTTCCATCTTTGTCCTTTTCTGACTTTGATGTGCTTGTGCTTGTTTCTTCGTGAATAAGTTGAACCTCTCCACACATTTTTGAAAAACTGTCGCGGGTTGGTTGGTCATCAGTTCCAAGATAGATTTGTGCGTTGCAGTTTCCAATGATTGTTTTTGAAGCATCAGCGCCATATTTTGTTTCAAGCTGAGTGTATGACTGAACTGCCATTTCATACAAGATGTTTCTACCACGAGAAACGGTGATCATGCTGTCAAATTTAGGAATTGGTGGCAAGTTTCCAAATTCTTCCAAAATGAAGTAAACATGTTTAGGAAGTTTCTTTTCGTGATAGGTGTTTGCTTTGTCAACAAGACGTTTGTAAAGTTGTGACAAGCAAAGAATTGCAAGATTGTGTCTTTCTTCTCTGTCATCAGGAATAATCAAATAGAATGCTGTTGGTTTGCTTGTGAAATCGTCAAAATTGATGTCGCTTTGAGATGTTAAATATGAAATGCCGATATCATTCATAAATGAAATTTTACCATTCAAAACACCAATATATGATTTCGTTGTGTTTGGAGAGTTGTTGATGACGGCAGATGTCAAGTTTGGAACTGTTGATGTTGCCTCATCTCTGCCTTGCAACAGATATTTTCTCACTGTTTCAAATGGTGCTTCAGCATCTGGATCTCTGAATGTTGCAATTTTATAAAGATTGAAGAAGTTGAATTTTTCTTTGGTCATTCCAAGTTCTGGATTTAAACTGTCTTCAAGCATAGCAAGTGCACAACCATATAAATAATCTTGAGCACCTTCTTCCCATGTTGGGTCTTGGGCTTTTGATTTTGGAGCGATTGTGTTGCAAATTTCTCTAAGTTCATTTTGAGCCAAGTCACAGTAAACTTGTTCTGCACTTGTTACGGCTACTCTAAGTTGGTTTTCATCTGGATAAGCCACACCTTCAAATCCAAACCATTCTTGACCATATTTTTCTCCTGGAATTTCTTGATAGCCAGCATCTTTTGGTCTGATTCCATTGGTGCATTTTTTGATATTGTTTTTGCAGTTCTTGCCCTTATGATAAACTTCAAAAGCGTGTTCCATTGGATTCCAACGAGTTGAAGAAAATGGGTCTCTCAAATCTAGGGTTATGACACGATATCCTTCGTCTTCCAAGATTTTGCTTGTCTTTGTGTAGAGTTCTCCTTTAGGGTCGGAAATGACCATACATGGCTTTTCTCCAGAGTGAGCATAAATTCTAATTGAAGGGACAAGACAAACAGAAGTTTTACCAGATGCGGTTGTTCCGATAATCAGACAGTGATATTCATCTTTCATTCCAATCTGATATTTTCCATTGACGATTTGGTTTCTGAAAACGATGCCTGTGTTTTTCAAAGAAGGTAAAGCTGACCATGTTGTGCTGATAAGTCCAGGAGTGGAAGCGATTTTGTCGACACTCAACCATTGAGCATCGTAAGAAAGTTGCATTTCTTGTCCACCAGCAGTTTTTCCAGTGGTGTTTTTCTCATCTTGAAATTTTGGTTTTGACATGAAAGAAAAGATAATTCCTGCAACAGCACCAATTCCTGCGCCGACAAAGGCATAATCAGTTGTCAGCGATTCGACAAAACTTGAAGGTTCTTGAGTGAAATAGTGCAGAGCCACTCCAGCTGCATAACCAATCACTGCCAAGATGATGAAATAAATGATGAAAGACTTAAATTTTTTGGACATGTTAACTCCTTATTTTGAATAAATTTCGAGCTATATGAATTATTTTAAACATAAACAACAAAAAAAGCAAACAAAATTGTTATTAATCAAAGAAGACGCACTGAAAAACATCAAAATTGACGGGGAAGGGAAAAGAACAAAGTTGACATTTGACAGTTTGGGTGCTAAAATGAAAAAGCAAAAATGAAAGGGAGTTGTTTTAAAGATTTTCAAATTTGCGAAAACATGCTTCTGTAGCTCAATTGGATAGAGCACCAGTCTTCGGAACTGGGTGTTTACGGTTCGAATCCGTACAGAAGCACCAAAAACCATTCAAAATGAAGGGCGATATCTCAAAACCTTCCTTTTTTGATATTTTGATGTTTTTTCAACTGCCGATTTGGTCTGTATTTGTTTGTACAGCGCAAATTGTTGCTTTTGAAGTTTGATCAATAGATTTTTTATAAGCGAAACTTCTCATATCTAAATTGAGTATATCACATTTTCATGATCAAAGTGAATTTTTTTGCGGCATTTGTGGGTTGTATTCCACGTCATAAGTCAGAATAATTTTGTCGAGTTAACAAACAAAAATCCGTCTGTTTGATATTAATATCAAAAATGTTTGCAAATTTTGTGAAAATTAGATACAATAAAAGTAACTATCACTTTAAAAAGGTCTTTCTATGGTCTTTTTGGTGATAAGAGTTTTTGATGTTTTTTGAAAAACATCGGGAGGTTTGAGAAATTTGCGCGTCATCTCGCAAATGGAGGGAAATTTTAAAAAGGAGAGAAAAATGACATCTAAGAGAAAAATTGCGATTTCAATCAGTGCTATTTGTGTTATCATTCTTGCTGCAGTTATCGTTGGTGTCTCTGTTTGGGCTGCAAGAAATGCAAGCTTTGGCGGAGATTTCGATGGAGGCTACACAGCATATCATGTTGACGCACAAATTACTGGTGAATACAAAGTTGGTGCAACAGTGACAGATGCTGAAGGTTGGATTGATATGACAACAACAGACACAGAACCTGCAAACACAATTGTCTTTACATCAGCACAATCAACAGGTTCAGCAACTGCATCATTCAATTCAATCAGTGACATTGTTCTCAAGTCAACAGACAATGTGATTTTCAAGTATGTGATCACAAACACAAGTGAAACCAGCACAGATTTCACAGTTGTTGGAACACAAAGCGGAACATTCACAAATTTGAATGTTACATATCAAACAAGTGCAACAGGCACAGGTGAAGATGCTCAAACTTTGAATGCTTCAGACAACACAACAGACGCTTTCACAGTTGAAGCAGGTTCTTCTGTGACTGTTTATGTGACTTTGTCAATTGCAGATGCAGATCAAAATGCATCATTTGACGGTGCAGTAAACTGGACACTTACTGCCGTTGAGGAACAAGCATAATTAGTTTAAATCAAAACATTCAAGTGCTCTAAAATTTTGAGATGACAGTTTTAGAGTGCTAAATGAAATTCACAAACCTAGTTTGTTTTTATATATGAAAAGGAGAGAAGTGCAAACAAAAGGCGTAAAGATCATTGAAGACGACAGTGTTGAAAGAGCAATAGAAAAAGTTGCAAACAAACTTGATGCCAAATACAGCAAAAAGAGAAAGATCAATGATTGGTTTTTGAAAGAATTGTCTGGTTTTCGCAAGGTTGGCTCGATTTTGCTCAATGTCTTTTTCATTGCAATCATAATTTTTGCGTCCATGTTGTGCCTCTCCTCAATTGTCAGCAGGGTGAGTGGAACGGCTCCCACCTTTGCAGGATACAGTTTGATGAGAATTGCCAGCGGAAGCATGGAAGAAAGTGGGTTTAACGTTGGTGACAACATTGTTGTCAAAGCGGTGGACACCGACACCCTCAGAGTTGGCGACAACATTGCATTTTATGTTTATTCAAAGAGTTACACAAATTTTGACTTGTCTTCAGTGACAAAACTTGATCTTGAGGACACGGCAACAAAATCAAATGTCACTTTTGCCAATTTTTTTGGTTTTCAAAGTTCTTCAATTCAGCAAGCCTCAAAGGCTGGCAGCATGATTGTTTTTCATCAAATTGTTGGCATCTATGAAGATCAAAATGGAGACCGTTGGTTTGAAACTCAAGGGACTTCCAACAATGGTATTGATGCTTGGAGGACAAATGAGGACTATGTTGTTGGAGTCTATGATGGCTCTGTCTTGGCACAGGGCTTGGCTGGATTGCTCAACGCACTGACAAACAACGGAATCTTTTTGTTGCTCATCTTGATCCCTTTTGCCATCTTCACAATTTTGTTGGTTTTTGGTTTTGCGAAAGATCTTCAAAAAGCAAAACTCGAACTTGATGTTGTTGAAGAAAAAAGAAAACTTACTGATGAAATTTGTGTCAAAAACCAAATTGGGTATTCAATGGACACAAAAACCAAATACAAAGTTCTTGCACAAGCCAAGGACGAAGAAAAGGCGGAATATCTTTCTTTGCTCTGGAAGGACGGTTCTGCTCCAAACAGTGTCAGAAAATATATTCTCAGAAAACAAATCTATCTTTCGGGCATGAAAAAACTTTTGCAGCTCAACAGAGAATGTGAACAAATGTTCAAGGACAAAGAAGATCCAAACAAGATTGCAAAGCATTATATTGATGAGAAAAAGAAGATTTTGTCAGAACAAGAGAAGAAAGAACAAAGAATAAGACATCTAAGGAAGAAGAGAGCATGACAAGGAGAAAGGCAATCACATATGTTTATGTTTTGTTGTTTCTGGTCACACTGGGTTTTTCTGGAGTGATCATCTGTTTCTCTGCAATCAACACCACTTTTTCCAATCCAACACGAATCTATTACATAGCCAACAAGGATATCTCAAGCGGGGCAACACTCAATCGTGCAATCAAAGGAACAAATGATTATGCTGTGGTGAATGATTCCATTTCAAGAATTGTTTTTGATTTCTATGACTCAACAGAGCCTTTGACATACATGGAAAATGGAGAAAATGTCATCGAAGGGAAAACTGGAGTTTCTCTTGAATGGGGAGATGCCACAATTGAACTTTATCGCGTGACAAACTCGGACGACACAAGTTCGGTCTATTTGCTTTCAAACGATCAAATCGTCGGTTCCACAAACATGACATATGCTTTCTACAATTTTGCGGCTGTGAAAGAAATTGTTTTCAACAATTTTTCAATAACAAGTCAGACGACCAATCTTGCTGGAATGTTCAGAAACTGTGAATTGCTCGAAAGCGTGGACGTGTCCAAGTTTGACACCTCAGAAGTCACCGATTTCAGCCTTATGTTTTCTGGTTGTGGGTCTTTGACAAGTCTGGAAGTTTCTGATTTTGATACAAGCAAAGCAACCACAATGTCAAACATGTTCGGTGGCTGTTCAAGTTTGACCGAACTTGATGTTTCAAATTTCAAAACATCAAATGTGAAAGATTTTGGGTACATGTTTATTAATTGTCGAAATTTGGAAACAATTGATGTAAGTGGCTTTGACACGACCAGCGCAACGTCATTGTCGCAAATGTTCAACAATTGTCAAAAAGTCAAAAAATTGGACGTCAATCATTTTGTGACAGACAAAGTGACAGCGATGGATTGGATTTTTGCGAGTTGTCGAGCATTGACAAGTGTGGACATCACATCATGGAACACAAAAAATGTGACCAATATGTCAGCAATGTTTCATTACACCAACTTGGAATCCGTTGATGTGTCAAAATTGGACACCAGCAGTGCAACTTCAATGATATATATGTTTAACAACAGTACGAGATTAACAGCAATTGATGTTTCAAATTTTGACACTTCAAATGTCACAAACATGGCAAATATGTTCAGCGGTTGTTCAAACTTGACAGAACTTGACGTTTCACATTTTGATACGAGCAGTGTGACCACAATGTCAAACATGTTCAATGGATGCTCTCGTGTGACACAACTTGATGTTTCAAACTTTGTGACTGACAAAGTGACAGACATGAGTGGAATGTTCAGAGGTTGTTCGTCTCTCACAAGTTTGGACGTTTCAAAATTCAACACTTCAAGTGTGACAAATATGGGATATATGTTTCTCAATTGCCGAGGATTGACCTCACTAAATTTGACTCAATTCAACACAGCAAAAGTCACAAACATGACACAGATGTTCAATTATTGCTCGGCTCTTGAGAGTTTGGATCTTTCAAATTTTGACACGAGCAGTCTTGAAGGCGATTTGATTTATATGTTCTACAACTGCAGTTCCTTGTCGGAACTGAAATTGGGCAATTTCAACACCAGCAAAATCACTGATATGCGATATATCTTCACATATTGCAGAGCATTGACTGTTTTAGATATATCAAGTTTTGACACAAGGAATGTCACAGACATGACCAACATGTTCACAAGTTGTGATAAACTGGAAACAATTTATGTTGGAGAAAATTGGTCGGTTGAAAACATTGAAGAAGAAACACAGATGTTCAGATATTGCACAAAACTTGTCGGACAAAATGGAACGACTTATGATGCTGATGCTTTCACAGAAGTTTTCGCAGTGGTTGACACCGCAGTCTATGATGAATTTGGAAATGTCATTGAAGGACAAAAGGGATATTTGTCGTTGAAAAACTAATGATTTTGTCATTTGGCTCAAAGGAGGAGATATGAAAAAGATTCTTTCATTTTTGTCAATTTGTTGTCTGTCTCTGCTGTCGGGAGGACTTCTGTGTGCGTGCGGTGGAAAAGATTCCTATTCCATCAGTGTCAATTCTGAAGCAAATTCTTGTGTTGAGTTGAGATTGACGCAGGACGATCAGCAACTTGAAAGTGAAGATGGAGTCTTCAATGTCTCGGCTGGTGCAAACATCAGAGTTTCGATTGATGTCACAGAATATGGCATTGATATGAGTGATTTTGTTGTCAAAATTGACAACATGGAAAAACAAGTTATTCAAAATCAAAACTACAGTCCTTTGACAAGCGGAGAAACATTGAATTATGGATATTTTTTGGTTTCCAATGTCAAAAAAGACATCACAATTGAGATTTCTGGTGGAAAACTTATATCTTCAACATTCACATTTCAAGTTGATGACATTGAAGATTCTGAAGTCATCGAAAAACTACAAATGACAAGCATTTGCTTGGAATATGGCGAATTTTCTGATGGAGTAGAAACTCCAGAACCAGAATTTGTCAATCTTTATGAATATTTGACAACAAATGGCAATCCAAAGTTTGTGAGAGAGTATAGTGGAATAGAAGGAAATTACAATCCTTATCGCACTTTCAGATTGAAGTTTGAAGGCACAAATCCATTCGATTTATCGAAAAATAATCCTTTTGAGATTGTGACGAAAGAAGGAGAAACAAAACAAATTGGAGACATAACCTTTCTAGAAGGTTCCTATGTTGTTGATCTGGGGGACATTGGTCTGTCTGAAGAATACACAATTCTGTTAAACTTCAAAAATCTTCAATATCAACAATTTTTGATTGCCAAGCCAGAGGACAACATGACCTACACAGTAAGTTTGGATAAAGAGGTCATTGATTACAGCCAGGAAGGTGTTGTAACGATTGTCAAAAATCTTGATGCTGAAACTGCTGACTATTCAAATATGACAGTTTTCCTAAATGGAACTGAATTGAGTATGATTGAGGGAAGTGATGTTGAAAATTCTGTGCAATACAAAATTCCGTCAAACATAACTCCAATTTCAACGGGGGGATCTTCACTTTATTCTGTTATCGTCAGAGGAATCACTTATTTGGTGGAAGCATATTCGCTGTATGCAAACTCTGTCGAGCCTATCACCACCGAAAATCCATTCATTATGCCATTCATTTGGGCAATCAATGACGAAGGTGAAAATGTCGGAATAATCGGAGTTGGTTCCAATGGTCAACATATGACATTGCAAGGACAAAAAAATGCAATCACTTGGGAATATGCTTATGACGAAATAGATCAATCCTATGTTTCATTGTATGATTTGTATGATTATGACATATATGTTAATGATGATACCAAAGTTTTGAATGTCAAGGAAGAAATTGGAAGTGCAACTCAGGACGTGGAAAAAGAATTGTCCAATGGATACACTTTCAAAGCGTTTTACAACGAAACAACTCAAACGTTTGACAGCTTTCAACTTGAATTTTACTGCACTCAAGACTCAATTTTTAATTTCAGAAATTTTGTTTTGTACAACAAAGAAATAGATATCTCTTACTCTTTTGTGGACGCCAGAATTGAAAATGTTGAATTTTCCATTCTTGACAGTGAGGACGCTTCCAATGCAACTTGGACAGAACTTGACAAAGATGTTTCGATTAAGGTGTCTGTCGATGGCACAAATGTCGTAGCTTTCAGACTTTCCACTCAAAGAGATGAAATTGGAGCCCATGAATTTAAGATTCAAAATGACATCATTTGTGAAGGCGTTTTGGATAGCGAAAGTTACAATGCAAACAACATCAGGTACACAATTTTGAAATTTAAAGTCTCAACTTTCAGATATGAAGGAAGTTTGGAGTTCAAACTTGTGCCAGCAGGATTGGTTTAGGAGAAAACATGGAAAAGTTTTTCGAAAATGTGTATAACGTTGTGAAGGATATCCCAAAAGGCAAAGTGGCAACCTATGGACAAATTGCAAAAATTTTGGGTGCTCCAAAATATTCTCAAATTGTGGGTTATGCTCTTCACTCCAATCCAAATCCAAAAGAAATTCCTTGTCACAGAGTGGTCAACAGGTTTGGACAATTGTGCAGCGGTTTTGCTTTTGGTGGAGCAAATGCACAGAGAGAAAAACTGGAGTCAGAAGGAATTGTTTTTGAAAAGGACGGAACAATCAATATGAAAAAATATCAATGGAATCCACAACTTTTGGATATTGGATAACATAGAAAATAAAAAAATCACTAAAGTTTGTTTTTAGCGATTTTTTTGTTTTTCCAAGGTTGCCGACTTGAAATCACAACTTTAATGGTTTTGTTTTTTCCCATGGATAATTTTCATGTCCAAAGTGACCATAGCAAGCGGTTTGTTTGTAGATTGGTTGCAACAGATTTAATTCTTCAATTATGCTGTTCAAGCTGAAGTCAAAATTTTTCTCAACGATTTCGTATATTTTTTCAATAGAATCCTTTTCTGTCCCAAAAGTTTCAATGTTGATTGAAAGAGGTTTCTCTATGCCAATTCCAAATGAGAGTTCAATTTCACATTTGTCACACAAATTGTTTGATACAAGGTTTTTGGCGACATATCTTGCAAAATATGCTCCCGAACGATCAACTTTTGTTGCATTTTTGCTGGAAAAGCAACCTCCACCGACTTTTGCCATTCCGCCATATGTGTCAACCACAATTTTTCTGCCAACACAACCGCTGTCTCCAAAACTTCCCCAAATTGTGAATTTTCCGCTTGGATTGATGATATATTTGGTTTCTTCTTTCACATATTGTCGATAGTTCATCAAAACAGGAGTGACAACATTTTCCATGATTTTTTCTTGTATATTTTTGCAATCTTGACTGTGACTGACACTTATCAATATGCTGGTAATATATAAAGGTTTGTCATTTTCATAACAAATGGAAACCTGCGATTTTGCATCGGCAAAAAACTCGTTTGAATTTCGCCTATATTCATCATATCTTTTCATGAGTTTGTGAGCTAGAATTATTGTCAAAGGCATAAATTCCGGCGTTTCGTTTGTGGCATAACCAAAGACGATTCCTTGGTCATTTGCGCACAATTTTTCTTTGACTACGGCACCGTTGATATCTGAGCTTTGCTCAGAAATTTCAACCTCAAATTTGAAAGGTTGTGTGTAGCCAATTTCTTTGAGTGTTTGCTTGGCAATTTCAACATAATCGATTTTTGCTTTTGTTGTTGCTTCGCCATAGACGAACAATTTGTCGTTTTTGATGGCGCACTCAACTGCCATTTGAGAGTTTTTGTCTTGCCTCAATGCTTCGTCCAAAAACGAATCGGCAATCACATCACAGGTCTTGTCTGGGTGACCAATGTTTACGCTTTCGCTTGTTAAAATTTTTTTCATATTTTCTCCTTTCAACCATAATCATCAAAAAAGCCCATCAACCGATGGGCAATTGTTTCTAGGTTTATCCCATCGTTTCAAGCTTTAGCACCTTGCACTTTTGCAGGTTGCTGTGTGGTCACAGGGCTTGTCCCTCGCACACTCTCTATGGTATTATGATATTACAACATACAAAGATAATTGTCAAACAAGTTTTGATATTTTTCAAAAAAAATCATCAGTTTATGAAACCGATGATTTTTGATTTTTATTTCTCAATTCAATCAATTTATTTTGAAGTGCAACATATGCCTCTTCACAATCGTCGATTTTTTCAACGCATTGTTCCATGGGACAAATTCCTGTACCTGCTCGATTGATAATTTTTTCTGTTTCTAATTCGCAAGAGTATGGAATTTTGTGACCGCCCAAAACGCTTTTTGCACTTTTGCTTAGAACTTCCGCAAAAACTTCCTTTACTCCCACTTTGACAAACAACAAAGCAACTGCTTTTCCGACAATTTTGTCTGCAACAGAAAAGCCTTCAAGATTTTTGTTTTGTTTAATCCAATTCATGACAGGGGAGATGCCAGAGTCATCTGAAATTAAATGTTTGTCACCTTTGACCAAAACGCAAGTGTGTCCTTGCTTTAATATTTCTTTTGCCTTTACAATATCTTTCATTGTTTTTTCCTATTGAGAAGGTGGTTGAGCAACATTATCACCAAAGGAACAAGCACTGCTTGCAAAACCAAACCAATCAGACCTGTTTGAATTTGTGTCCAAACTGTCGCAACATTGAAACTGAGAAGGTTTTGGAAGATTGCGACCAAAGTTATGAAAGTCATTCTACCAGCCACTTGAGCGAGCAAAACAGCAGGGAAAGCCAACCAACCATTTTCAGAGATCTTTTTTGAAAACAGTCCTGCAACAAGTGCAAAGATGGCAAGTTCAATAATCATAAATGGCAATCTTTCAAGAGCAGGCATTGGACTTCCTGATGAAAGAGTAACCAAAAAACTTACAACAGGGGAAGCAATACCAATTCCAAGTCCCCACAAAGTTCCAAGAAGGCAGCCACCAATGAGAACTGGCAAATACATAGGAAGCCAGGTCATTCCACCTTGTGCTCCAGCAACCAAATGCACAAGTTGTGGAAGACCAACTGCAAGAGCAATAAGTCCGACAGTGATCAGTGATTTGATTGTTATTTTTGTCTTTAATTTAACATTTTTTTGAACCAAAACATTTTCTAACATTTTTCATTCTCCTTTTTCTATTATTTCAATTTTCAAAACACATGGCAAGTCATAATTTCTTTTTCCTGCGCCATAACCAGTTTTTAAAACTTTTTTGGCGTAATTCAACTTTTTAAATTTTGTCAAAACTGCAAGAGCGGAAATTCCAGTTGGGGTGATGAGTTCCACATTCAGATCACAGGTGTCAATGCTTACTTCAAACATAGACAAGACATTTTTGACGGCAGGAGTGGGAATTGGAAGCAATCCGACTCTCGTTCTGATTTGTCCTTTTCCTTCTCTCAGATTTTCTGCATAAGCATCACTTATGTTTAAATTGTCAAAACATACTGCAATTGACACAATATCTATGATTGAATCCATTGCTCCAGATTCATGAAAGGTCACTTTGTCTGTTGGGACATTATGAGCTTTCCCTTCCGCTTGTGCAACAACATTGAAGATTTCTTCAGCAATTGATTTTGCCCTGTCTGTCATATCAGCATTTTTGATTATTTTGACAATTTCTGGAAGAGTTCTTTCAGATTGCATTGAAACGTCAATCTTTTTGTTTCCATATAAATATTCCAAATCTGCATCATAATTTTTTTCCTTCAATACGACATCAAAGTCAGTTGCTGGGATATTATGTTTGACAGTCTCAGAAATTTTTATGTCAAAATCTGTCAGACACAGACTGTTTATTGCTTTTTTAAGGACTTTTGAATTTGCTCCAGCATCTAGCAACGCACCAACAATCATATCTCCACTCACACCATAGATGCAATCAAACAACAAATCTGTCATGAATTATTCCTTGTCGATGTCAACAACTTCGTATTCTCTTGAGCCAAGTCCAAGTTCGGCAGCAGTTTCAACAGTGTGGATTGCGTGTTTTTCCAACATTCTATTAACCAATGATTGTTTACCTTTGTCATTTGAGTTCATGATTTGGTCATAGCAACATTGGTCAAGTGCAACAGGATCAAGAGATGCAAAAATTCCGATATCAGCCATTTCTGGAGCATGAGGATTTGAGTCGCAATCACAGTCAATAGAAAGATTGTTTGCAACATTGATGTATGCCATGTTTTCCGGTTTGAAGAATGTCACAACAGCTTTGCATGCTTCTGCCATGCTTTCCAAAAATCCATCTTGGTCACCGACATAATCCCAAAGCTTGTCAGGAACGTCTGTGTGACCAGAAGAATGAATCCATGCTTTGCCATTTCTTGATGCAACTCCAATGCTCATGTTTTTGAGAGCACCACCAAATCCGCCCATCGCATGTCCTTTAAAGTGAGAGAGCATCAACATGGAATCATAATTTTTCAAATGAGTTCCGACGATGTCATAACCCTTAAGGTGTTTTCCGCCTTCAAGAGGAATTTTCATTTCGCCTTCTTCGTCCATAATGTCGCAAGGAGCGATATCCAAGAAGCCATGGTCTTTGATTGTTTGCCAATGTTCTTTAACTTCATATCTTTTTCCATGATATGCGGTGCAACACTCAACAATTGTTCCGTTGAGTTTGTCAACCAGGGGTTTGATTAGGTTTGGATTCAAAAAGTGATGCCCACCAGGCTCACCTGTGGAAATTTTGACAGCAACTTTTCCTTTTAGGTTTCTTTGAAGTGCATCAAAAATTCTTATCAAACCTTCTTGAGAGATGTCTTTTGTGAAATAAACTTTTGATTTTTCCATAATTTCTCCTTTTTATATATTTTGAAGATTGACAATTTGAAAAGAATTAATCGGCGGTGAGAAATTTCCTTTCCTTTTCAATCATTGTGGAGTAGTAGACGTCAATTTTGTAATTCAATTTTTCGTACGCGTTTTGCATGTCGTCAATTTTAGATTTCAAGATCTCTCTTTGTTTGATGAGCAATGCTTTTCTTTGTTCAATGGTGGAATCTCCCTGTTTGCAAAGAGTCAAATATTCCCTCAGCACCTCAATTGAGAGACCAGCACTTCTCATGCAAATGACAAAAGATATGGCGTTAATTTCTTTCTGTCCATAATTTCTTATTCCATTCTTTCGAGGAACGTTCTGAATGAGCCCTTCCTTTTCATAGAACCTCAGAGTGTCTTGAGAAATATTGAATTTTTCGCTTACTTCTTTTATTGTCATTTTCAATCTCCAATAAAAGAATACAACCTGGAGTTTGCTCCAAGTCAAGCAATTTTCAAAAAAAACAAAAATTTTTATAAAAATTGGCAAAAGATGAAAAATCAAATCGGAAATTCTTGATTTTTGTCGAAAATTTAACTATCATATATGCAAGGAGAGTGTCATGAAAAAATTAAAACAATTTTTTGCAGATTTTAAGAAATTTATAAGTCGTGGAAACGTTGTTGATATGGCAATTGGTGTTATTGTTGCAAGCGCGTTCACTGCAATTGTAACAGCCTTGACCAACAAAATAATAACGCCTTGCATCAACTGGTTGCTCGCTTTGGGAGGAGCAGGGTTGGATTCAGCATACACATTTTTGAAAAAGGCATATTTGGAAGATGGGGTGACTGTTGATCTTGCAAACAGCATATACATTGATTGGGGAGCATTCATCACGGCAATTATCAATTTCTTTTTGGTGGCTTTCATTTTGTTTATTGTTTTGAGAATAATGATGAATGCACAAGGATTTTGGAAAAAGAGCATAAAAGAAAGACCAACCAAAGAAGAGAAGAAAATTTTGAAGCAACAAGGCGTCAACATGAAAGATTATCATGCTGTTATCAAAGCAACAGCAGAACTTCGTGAAAAGAATAAGCCAGCACCTGTTCCACCAAAACCTACGCAAGAAGAATTGCTGACAGAAATCTTGACAGAGTTGAAAAAACAAAACAAAGACGTTTCGGCTGTTGAATCAGTTGGAATTGAACAAAAAGAGATGGAAAACACAGAAAAAAAGTGATTTTGTTCATAATTTAATAGCTTTTTTAATAAAATATAAAGAAAACTTGTATTTTGCTTGACATAATTTTTTGGTTTTGTTTTAATGTTTCAAAGGAGGAGAGATGAAAAGAATCAATACTATGGTTGCAACCATTTTGGGAACAGTGGCCAACGCATATCAATTGGTGATAAACATCATAAGTGTTTTTGCAATAATTGGTTTGCTCGCTGATGCAGGGGCAGGAAGTTCAATGACTGCGGTACTTACTGTGGTTATAGTCACTGTTCTTTTGTTGGCAGTTTTGCTTGTGGCTTTTATTTTGACTTGCCGTGTTTTCAAATATATGAACGAAAAACCAGAAGTTTATAAGTCAAAAAAAGGACTCATAATTGCCGCAATTGTTTTCAATTTCTTGGTGGTTGCTTTGCTTTGTTACGGTGGATTCTCCGGCAATGTTTTTGGAATCATCATGAACGTGTTGTCAATTCTGTTGCTTGTGGCAACAAATGTTCTCTACATTGTTGATTTGTGCTTGGAAAAAAGACGTGTTGCCAAAATGGATTCTGAAGGAACCGCAGAACAAATTGTTGCTCCTGTTGGTGCAGAGACTGTGAAAGTTTCAGAAGACTCTGAAAAAACAGAAGAAAAGAAATAATTGAGAAGAAACAAGAAAAGCTTTTAAAATCTGAAAAATGGAAAAAAACAAAAAGATAGTGGAAATTATGCCACCATCTTTTTTTGTTGTTTTGAATCTGATTGATTTTTTATAAAGAAAAAGCATGCAAAACATGTGCATGCTTTTTTTGGTGGAGATGATGAGATTCGAACTCATGACCCCCTGCTTGCAAGGCAGGTGCTCTAGCCAACTGAGCCACACCCCCATATGCCCTAAAATATTAACACATTTTAGAGCAGTTGTCAACTCATTTTCAAAAAAATTGTTGAGAAATTTGTTGTGACAAAGAGAAAACTTAGGTTTGAAATTCCGCAACTTGAACATTGTTGAGTTTTCTTTGTTGTTCGATAAGGTTGGAGAAAAGTTCTCTCACATGAAATGGGTCTTTGACATTTCTCAAAACAAATGTTGGATTGCTTTCATCGTTGCTCAACAAAATGACATTGCCAGTATTGAAAATCTTTCCTGCAAGTGATTGATGAAGAGAAATGTCATAGATTCTGTATAGATTGATTTCGTTGACAGAAGAATACAAAAGTCCGACATTTGAAAAGACTTTGACCCATTGTCCAGGTTTTTTCACAAGATAGTATCTAGTGAAAGATAAAGGCATTCCGCACCATCTTTTTCTATCGCGCCAAACAAGTTCTGTTCCTTCGCCAAATTTTCTTGCAACGTTCATATTTTTTTCTCCTTATATGTTTGTTACTTTATTTTACAATAAAAAAAAGAAAAAGTAAACAATAATAATAAAATTTCATATCTTTTATCACAAATAAGTGATTCATAAAAAAGAAGTTCTCAAAAATGAGAACTTCTCAAAACTGTGACACATTATTTGCAGTTGTTGCAACCACCACAGTTTGAAAGCAAAATCAAGAACAAAAGAGTTCCGCAGTCAATGCAGATTTCTCCGCCTTTCATTCCGCCAAAACCGCAACCACAGTTTTGCAAAAGCAAAAGTAAGAAGATGAGTGAACAGCAGTCCATTCCACAACCGCCACAATCTCTGCCTACATCGCCACAATTAGAGCCTCCGAAAAAGTTCATTTGTGCCTCCTATTAAATTTATCTTTATGTACGACTTTTATGTGCTTTAAGTTTTGTTGCACATTACAATGTATTAAAATTAGTCTAAAAATGTTAATTATAAATATTTATTTATGCATATTTCTATAAAATTGGTTGAAACTAATTTTGGGAAATGGAAAAGATGAAAATGTACATAAATTTGTCTGACAATCTTTCTTGACCTATGCTAAAATCATATTGATTTCAATAAGGAGGGAAATTATGAAAAGTTTAAGCATGAAAAAAGTAATGTCAATTTTGGCCTGCATGGTTATGGTTCTCGTGGGAGGTGTGCTGCTCGCTTCCTGTGGCAAAACAAATGACAACGTTGTTGCAACACCAACAGACAAGGTCGTTGATTTTGGTGGAAGAACAGATTGGAAAAATGCTGATGATTTAAAACTTACATATCTTGGAGACAACAACTACAAAGCTGAAGGTTCAGCAGCAATTATGTCAGCAGAACAAGGAGCTGCTTGGGGTTGTGACGAAGGTTCTATGTATGTTATTCTCAGCATCAAAATGGAAACTGGAGCAACCTTAAAAACAGGTTGGAGAACTTCTGCTGACGAAGAATTTGGCGATGGCGAAGGAAGCAACAAGGACTATTCAGGAACGGAAGGAGTGAAAGAATTTGTTTTGGGGCTTTCAAATGGAGCAACTCCAACTCACACAGAAAATCCAGTTTGGAGATGTGAAGTTACAAACCCAGTTGAAGAAGGAGAAACTCCAACAACAGTTGTTTTCACAATCGACTTTTCGGCACTTTATGAATAAAACAAAAAAAGCATGTCAGTTTGATAGACATGCTTTTTTTATTTGTTTTTATATTTTTTCTTAAATTTCTGTTGCCAACACCAGATAGACATGACCAAACTGTGTGGAAAAAGTTTAACGAGAGGAAGTTGTGCTTTCGATTTGAAACCATACAAAACAACTTCTTTTCTTTTTGTTGCACCTTTCATTGCACATTTGATGACTTTTGCTGGATCATACATTGTTTCAAAATGGGTTATCACAGCATCTTTTGCATTTGTTTTTGTGGCCCTGTCAAAGAATGCCGTTTTTGTCCAATAAGGGCAAAGGCAAGTGACGCTTATTTTCTTTGATTTAAGTTCTCGATTCAATGCTCTAGAGTATGACAGAACGTATGCTTTGCTTGCGCCATAAACCGCCATATAAGGAGTTGGCTGAAATGCTGCCATTGATGCAATTTCAACAATTCTTCCACCTGCTTGCATAAACGGATGGGCAACAAGAGTCAGATGAGTCAACGCTTTACAGTTCAAATCAATCATTCCAAGTTGTGCAGAAACAGAAATTTCGTCAAATCTTCCAAACTTTGCATATCCACTTGCATTGATGAGCCACTCGACAACGACATCTTCAGTTTTCAAAGTCTCTTCCAATGTTTTGAAACTTTCTTCTTTTGTCAAATCTAGGTCAAAGAATTTGAAAGCCGTCTTGAGTTCTTCATGCATCTTTTCAACGTCATCTGTTTTGAGAGCGACTCCCCAAATTTCGTCAAGTCCAAGTTTGTCAATCTCAAAGCAAAAGCGTTTGCCCATGCCAGATGATGCACCAGTGACGATTGCGATTTTTTTCATATTTTCACCTCCAATAATTTTAAGTCTGTGAAATTTCCTTAACGAAAAACATTTTATCACTTTTGTTTGATTTTAGGCAAAGAAAAACACAGAAAATTTTGTTTATTTCTTTGGTTCGTTGACTTTTGAAAAATGTTTTTGATATAATCAAAATGAATAATTCTATAGAATTAGATTAAAAGGGGTTTGAATGGAACAAAACATCATCACTTTTTCTGGGAACAATCAAAAGTTGTTTTCAAGATACGTAATTGAGAATTTGGATCCAAAACTGACACTTATTGTGCCAGAAACACATAACGCAATTTTGATCAAAGATGGGCAAATGCTTCAAACCTTGTCATCTGGCAAATACTTAATCAGCAAATTTATAGACATGAAAACCGAACTTGATTCGTCTTTGGAAATTTTGTTTATGTCCAAAACGGCAAAACTTAAACTCCTTTGGGGAACCTCACAAAAGTTGTTGATGTATGACAATCTCTTGCAGGAGAATTACCGTGTTGGCATGAGTGGTGATTTTGAAGTTCAGATTGGTGACCCAAGAAAATGTTATCTCTATCTTGTTGGTGCTGCAGAAGATTTGACTTCTGATGCTCTTCAAGAAAGATTGATGTCCAATGTCGTTTCCGTTCTTGAAACTGTGGTCGTGGACTATGTTGAGACAAACAAAGTGCTTTTCAATCAAATTTCACTTTGCAAAAAAGAAATCTCAGCAAAAGTGCTCAGCAAATTGAGTCAAAAACTTATGAATGAATATGGCATTGCGGTTTTTTCTTTCAATATTGCAAACATTATTATTGAAAGTGATGACTATGAAAAGTTGGACAGGGCGTACAAGCAAATCAAAAAGACGGACGAATTTGTTTGCAGACAGTGCGGGGCGGTGTTGAAAGAAAACGACAAGTTTTGTTCCGTGTGTGGAAAACGAGTTGAAATGTCAAAAAAATGTCCAAAATGTTTTGCAGAAAATTCTGATGATGCAAAGTTTTGCTCAAATTGCGGAAGCAAACTTTCAAGTGAGGAGGAGGCATGATTGCAGTTTATATCATAATTTTGTTGGCAGTTGTTGGACTTGCAGTGTTTTACATTTGCAAGGAATATGTCAAAAAGCCAGAAAAAGAGGAAGGCAGCCGAGGAATTGTCAGAAACAAAAAAAGCATTGAGAAAATAGTTGCAAATGTTGAAAGCATAATTGTCTATGCAAATGGAAATGACGAACTTTGCAATCGTCTTGTTGAAGTCAAGGACAACATCAGATTTTTCAATCCAACGACAAATTCAAAGGTTTTGCTCACTGACAACAAGATCGCAAACAAACTTGACGATTTGAAGATTATGGTTGCAAAAGACAATACTCAAGAAACCTGTTTCAGAGTGCTTGAAGAAATTGAAGCATACATAGTTCAACGAAAGAAGGACGAAATCGAAGAATGAAAAGAACTTATCAAACCTCTGCTGATTTGCCAGAAAGCGAGCACAAAAAAACTTTGGACGAGCTCAAACTTGGATATTTGAATTTGAGTGATGGAATGTTTGAGCAGGCAAAATTGAATTTTTTGTTGGCTTTGCAGTATGACAGCAAATGTGCTGATGCATATTGGGGGCTGATGCTTTGCAAATTTCAGATCAAGAACGAAGATGAATTATATTCCGACCCTGTGACTTACAAAAGTGTGCTTTATCTTCCCGAATACGAAAAGGCTATTGAGTTTGCAGGAGAGAATCAACGAAAACAATTTGACAGTTTGTTGGAAAGGATATATCAAGTCAACGAAGGTGACAATTATTAACGAAAAATTTAAGTGAACAAACACAAAAGGAGCAATTATGTGGTGGCCATTTAGGAGAAACAAATTCAAAAACCTCAACAGAGAAGATCTTGTCAATTCCATTTGCGAACTCGAAAGACAAGAAAGAACTGCGGAAGCGGAGGTCTATCAAAAAATCAAAGAAATTGACGCTTTGGTGGAGAAAGGAAAAAAAGAAAAGAACAGAGAGTTGCAACTTTTCTATGCCAAGAAAATCAGTCATTTGAACGAAGAAAAACAGACTTGCATGGAAAGAGGAATGTATCTTTTGTACAACATAAGGCTCATGAACAAACTTAAAGAAGCTTATGACAGCAACACATTCTTCAAGACGCAAACAAAAGTCCCTCTCAGCGAATTGTTGCAGGATCAAAAGAGATTGGCAAAGTTCTTGAATAAGGCGCTTGAAACGAGAATTTCTTCAGAAGATGTGCTTACGAGTGCGGACGAACTTTTCAACGAAGTGCAATCTGCTTATGATGTCAGCCAACCAATTTATGGAGTTGGAAAGAGCGAAGAAGAAATTTTGAGTATGTTTGAAAAGGAAAATCAATTGAATGACGAGCAAGAACTGATGGAAGAAAAGCAACCATCAGAGCCAATAAAAAAGAAAAAAATGAAAATGGAGGAATAGAAAAATGGCTTTGTTTAAATCAAAACAACAAAAAGAAATCGAAAAGAAAATGCTTATCAAAAGGACAATCAATTCCATGAATAAGCAAATCAACCGCTTGGAAGAACAAAAACAAGTGTTTATTGACGCTGCAAAGAGAGCAAAACTCAAAGGACTTGATGCTCAATTCAATCTTGCTTTGAGTGGATACAGAATGACTCTTCAACAACAGAAGAGAGCACAAGAGATGCTTTTGAACTTTGAAATCACAGCACAAATGAAAGATGTGACGATGATGACATCTGAGTTTTTGCGTGGAATGAGTGACATAAGCAAGGAAATGACAAAACTTGCAGATGCAAAAGAATTTGCAAAGATTCAGGCTCAATTTGAAGAAGCTATGGCTGCAGTTGAGACTCAAACAGACCAAATGGACAATTTCATGGAAATGAGTCAAGAAACTTTCTACAATCAGGGACGTGACAAGAGCGGAAAGCAAATGTCTGATGAAGAATTTGAAAAGTTTATCATGGAACAAGCTTCTCAAGACGAATTGTCAAGTGAAAACATTGACAAAGAAATGGAAGAAGTCAGAAAGAAAATTGAAGCAGAAAGCGACAGCGAAAAATAATGCTTTGGAGGGATTGTAGAGCATGATGCAATATTACATTGACCAGGGGTCTTCAACAATCAAGGTTTATTCTTTTGATGGAACGATTTTGAAACTTGTTGAAGAACATTCAATTTATTTGAAAAATGGTTTTAGCAAAGATAAGGGAAACACTGAGAATAATCTTGAATTGCTCTATGACTACTATGCTCAAATAACAAAAAAATATCATTTAAACTTTGAATCTACGTACATTTTTGCAACGGGGATATTTAGAGAAATCCCAGCGGAGCAAAAAATTGAGATAGTTAAAGAGTTCAATAAAAAGTTTGACTTATATTTCAATGTAATCAGCCATGGCATTGAAAATTATTACATTGGAAAGGCTATGGAAAGTGATTATAATGGCAAAAAAGTTATGGTTATCAACATGGGTGGAAAAACGACTGAACTTGTCACATTTGAAAACAACAAAATCACACAAAGACATAATTTGAAAGTTGGTGTTGCCGATCTCTTGAACAATTTTCCAAATTCAAATGACAGATATTCAACAGCAAGAATTGAAGATATGGTTGATTTTGTTAAGGAAAGAATTAAAAACGAAAAATTTGACACCGACTATGATTGTGCAATTTTTACAGGCGGAGAACTACGTTTTGAAAAATTGACGAAATATGAATTGGAAGACAATGACTTGTTTTTTGACAACATTCATGACAAAAAGGTTAGTTTTGAAAACTTTGTCAAAGGGAATGAAAAAATATTCTATCAAATGACACTTGACGAGCTTTATGCACTAATGCCACAAAATCCAAAATGGATGGACGGTGCAAGAGCAGGTGCGGTTTTGCCTCAAGCAATTTTTGAAAAAGCAAAAATCAAAACAATTATCCCATCAGATATGAATTTGATTAACGGGGTGATTAAGGACACCTAATTTGATTTAAGAGGGTTTTATGAAAGAAGCAAATATGAATGTTTTGTCCGACACTTTCAACCTTTATATGAAAAAGGGGAAAGAAGCAAAAGAAAAAGGAAACATAACACTGGCAAAAAGGAACTTTTTGTTGGCAAGTGAAACAATGATGCAGATGGCGAAGCAAAGTCAAGGCAAACTTAAAGAAGTTCGCATGGATAGAGCGCGCAGACTTGTCGAAATTTCTGACAATCTGCACAAGAAACCAGAAAAAATCAACAAAAAAACAGACCAAACAGAAGACGAAGAAGATGAAGATGTCAAAAAGTGGCAGACGGCAGAAATTCCGAAAATCAAATTTAGTGATGTTGCTGGGTTGGAAGATGTCAAAAAAGCAATTACAATCAGAATGATCAATCCAATCAAATATCCTGACAAATACAAAATGTATGGAAAGAAAACAGGCGGAGGGGTCTTGTTGTATGGACCTCCAGGAACTGGAAAAACAATGATTGCAAAAGCCATTGCAAATGAGGTTGGCGCAAAATTTTATGCAGTTAAGGGTTCAGACATTGTCAGCAAATGGGTCGGAGACAGTGAGAAAAACATCAACTCTCTTTTTCAAGAGGCAAACAAACAAGACAGAGCAATCATTTTTATTGATGAAATGGACAGTCTTATTGGCAGACGTGGGCTTGACACTCACAACGACAAACGTGTCAACGAATTTTTGCAACAGATAGACGGTTTTGCTGGAAGAAATCCAAACCTGCTTCTTTTGGGTGCGACAAACAGACCTTGGGATATTGACAGTGCGGCAATGCGTTCTGGGAGATTTTCTCAGAAGATATATTTGCCACTTCCAGATGCGCCAGCAAGAAAATTTATGATTGAAAAAAACATGAAAGGCGTTCCAGTTGCCAAAGATTTTGATATTGACAGAATTGTTGAGCAAACTGAGATGTACAGCGGTGCAGACATTGAAGAACTTTGTGACAGGGCTAAAGACGAGCCACTTCTTAAGGCGATTGCCACGGACAGTGTGATATTGGTCACAAACAACGATTTTGATGATGTCTTGGAAAAAATGCCGCCAAGTGTGACAGAAAAAGAACTCAAGCAATTTGAGGAATACAACAACGAAATCAACAGTTACATAAAAAATAAAAAAGGCAAGAAATAAAGGATTTTGAGTGAGAGAACGCGTTTGTAAGAATTGTGGAGGAAGGCAATATAAAGTCGTAGGGCAGAACATGGTCAAATGTATGTTCTGTGGGTCTCTCTATGTCGACGAACAAGCTTCAAAAGAGGAAGAGGTTCTCACAATCGGGGCCTATGAAAAACTCAGAGATTGTCAGTTTGATCAGGCAAAAGAGGAATTTGACAAAATTTTGTCACTTTATCCGCTGTCATTTGAAGGACATTATGGAAAAGTTCAGGCGAAATACAAAATCGTTTTTTACACAAACAAAAGAGGAACATCAAAACGTCCACGTTTTTTTGGTGATGAAATACCTTCCATTTTGGAAGATGAAGATTTCAAGTTGGCGGTTAAAAATGCTCCACCAGAAGTGGCAAAAACCTATAATGACCAAGCAAAAAGGATTGAAAGAATCAGAAAGTCCTTTTTGGAGGAATCAAGCAAAAAACACTATGACATCATTGCTTGCGCACTTCATTTTGACAAAAATGAAGAAAATTTGGTTTCAAAAACAATTGAAGAACTCAAGAAACAAAACCTTGAGATTTATTTTGTTCAAGATCTTCCTCAAAAAGAAAGAGAAGAAAACACTTTCCTGGCTTTGCAAACGGCAAAGATTTTCATCTTTTTTGCAAATGACAAAAAGGGATATAATGCAGGAGAAATCAAAAACTTGTATGACAGATATCTTTATTTTGCTTCGCAAAAAAAGAAAACAAGAAGCAGTTTGATTGTTGCTTTGGATTCTGCAAATGTTTCAGTTTCTGATGTTCCGAAAGAATTGATTGCTTGCAAGAGCGTTGTTGATATGGCACAAACTTCATTCTTGCAAGACATTCAAGTCAAAGTCAAAAAAGAGATGGAAAATTCTATCCAAGAACTTGCCAAAATAGACACTGTCAAAATCGAAAAAGTTGAGCCGCAAAGAAAAGCATATGTCGACATTGAAAGCATCAGTCCAAGCGAACTTGGGCATTATCATGTTGACAACATTGAGCTTAGTGATGCAAACAAAATCAAGTGGATTTTTTTGACTTTGAAAAATGGAGATTTTTCTTCTGCTTCGGACTTGATTTCAAAAGGTTTGGAAAAAGATGAAAACAATTCTGAATTGCTCTTTGCTCAACTTATGGCAGAGAACAAAATAGAAACACAGGAAGAGTTTTTTCAAAACATTGCAAATTTCAGGGATAAGGAGAAAATTGACAAGATTCTGACCTATGCGTCAAAAGATTTTGCAGAGTATTTTGTTGACAGTTGGGAAAATCTGATTATCAAACTTGACAGCGAAGAATATTATAATGCCTTTCTTTTGTATCTGGCGCAATATAGTTCTCCAAATCGCGACAATTTTGTGAAGAAGGCGGAGAACAAAGCGGTTGAAACATTGAATGAGGAATTGATTGATAAAGTTCTTAAATGTTTCAAAAGTGACGAAATTGAGCGCTTTGTGGAATTTTATTTCATGCTTGCACAAAAAAGCGATGATCAGAAATATTACCAAAAGATATTGGATATTGACGAAGGTCATGAACCAAGCAATATTGCTCTTTTGTTGCAACATTTCAAGACTGATGAAGACAAACTTTCTTATCGCAACAAAGATGAAATTGAAGGTGTTTTCAAATATCTGGGAGAAAACACAAGAGCGCAATTTATTTCATCGATTGTTGATATGATTTTGCCGATTTCATTCTATGATTTGGACAAGGCAGAGGCACAATTAGATTTCTATCTTTCCTATGTGTCTGAAAATGCCAAGCTGGTGAAAATCTTAAGAAGCATTGCCAATGCTTTTCAGGGGCAAGGGTTCTTTAAACAAGCGGAAAAATATCTTTCAATTGCCATTTCGAAAGACAATTCAAATGGGGAGTTGTACTGGCAACTTATCAAAGTCAAAATTCATTGCAAGACAGACAGCGAACTTATCATGTCAAAAGTCAAAATCTCTCAGATGCCTGAATGGGAGACACTGCTAAGTTTGTCAAACGAAGAACAAACTGAAAAATATGCAGAGATCACGAGCAAAATAAACCTTTATTCTGGCGAAAAGTTGGATTTCAAAGAAGATATGCCGGACAAAATCCATTTGATTCAAGAACTGAAAGAGTTTGTTGAACGAAACGAAAAAATTCTCTTGGAAATGGAGAAGCAAGAAAGAGAAAGAGTTTTGAAGGGGGTGAAATATTATCGTCTTCAACTGAAGCCTTTCGAGAGTTATATTGAAAAAATTGAAAAGGTGTCTGATTTTAAAGAATATCAAGACATTTTTTCCAAAATCAACATGCGATTGGAAGCGTTGAACTTGACTCTCAATTCTTCTGTTAATGTGGTTGACTTGCTCAACAAAGACGAAGGACTGAAAACAATCCTGCAAGATGAAAAAACAAAAGAAAAACAAATGACAAAACAAATCAAAGACATCAAAAAGGACAAGTTTTTGAAGAAGTTTTTGTACATATTTTTGGAGTTGTTTCCACTTTTGTTTACAACGTTGCTATTGGCCGTTCTTCTCTTTGCGCCAAAAGAAGTGTATATGTATTTCAGTCAAGAGTTTTTGATTGTTTCAGTCATAATAACGACAATTATTGGAATTGTCAATTTGATTGTTTGCAAGATCAAAAAATCAAAACTTACAAAAGGTTGGAATTCAGCCAATTTGACATTGGTTGCAATTGCGGGATTAAATCTGATTTTGATGTGTTGTGGACTCTATCTTTTTCCAATCTCTATGAACATTAATTCTGCAAATGATATGAAAATTTTGCTCAAAAACGCCTCATATTCCAATTTTAAACTGACAACTGACATTGACATGAAAGACATTTCATGGACATCTTTCAATTTCAGTGGAACTCTGGACGGCGATGGACATTCAATAACAAACTTGCAGTTTGATGAAAATCAGGACAGACTTGGATTGTTTAAGAGAAACAGTGGTGAGATAAGAAATCTTGACATTCATTTGACTGAGAAAACTTATTCTGATGTAGGCATATTTGGGACCGTTGCAACATCAAATCATGGAATAATCGAAAATTGTTCTGTTTTCGGAACGGTGACTCTTAACTTCAATGAAAATGCAATTGTTGGGGGAGTTTGTGGAACTTTGGCAGATGGTGAAGTTTTGAATTGTACGACAAATTTGACAATCACAATCAATATTGAACAAGCGACTTTGAAATTTGGTGGAGTTGTCGGAGAAGTTGTGAGTGGCACAAGGCAAACGACAATAAACAAATCCACAAGCAATGGTAATGTTGTGATAAATTCGACTGAAACAGAAAATGTTTATGCAGGTGGGCTTGTTGGAATGTTGAGGCATTTAGATGCTGAGAACATAAACATCTCGCAGAATGTAAGCAACATGAGCTTGAACGTCAATGGAACAGGTGGAAGGGTTGTTGCAGGCGGACTTGTTGGACAGGGATACAGCAGCAGCAAAAACAACTATTCAACTGGACAAATTGACACATCCGATTTTGGCGGAAGTGGTTATGTCGGTGGTTTGTATGGACAATACGAAAATTCCACATTGTCTGACAGCATTCAAACCAGTTATTCAATTGTTCAACTCAATGTTGGACCTTCCATTAAAGTTGGTGGACTTGTTGGTGGACTTGGAGGAAAAGTTTCTTCAAGTTTCACAAATTCAACAATCAATCTTGTTGGAGAAACAAAATTCTCCTCAGCGCAGGCTGATAATTGCTTGAATCTGACAACAAGATTCTATGATGAAAGATTGGGGTTTGATGAAGAAGTTTGGAACATCAGCAGTTCATCATATCCTACCTTAAAATGACAAACAATAAAAGAAGTGGCAACCTAAATTTGTTGTCACTTTTTTTGAAACTTTTGAAAATCAGTTGACTTTTATCTCGGAAAAGCATATAAATAGTTAGTATGCTAACAATCGGAGGAGAAAAGTGTTTTCAATCATTTTATCGATGAAGTCATTGCATCACACGATGATGAGAAGGTTTGAAAAAGAATCAAAAGATTTTGATGCAACAGGTGGGCAATTGATGGTTTTGAAATTTCTTTATGACCATGAGAATGGAGATGTTTACCAAAAAGATGTTGAAAAATTGATTGATGTGAGAGGCTCAACAGCAACTGTCATTTTGCAAAGTTTGACAAAAAAAGGATATATCAAAAGGATTCCTTGCTCAAATGATGGAAGACTGAAGAAAATCATATTATGTGAAAAAGCAAAAAAGGTTATTGTCGAATTTGAGCAGAGAATGGCAAACCTTGAAAAAAAGATTGAAGAGGGATTGTCAATGCAAGACAAAGAGACATTTTCTCTGATTGTGGACAAAATCAAACATAACATTGAGAATCAAGAAAATTGAATTTGGGTGAGGAAGTATGAATATTTTAAGATTATTTAAAAATTTGAAATGGATCGACTATTTGTTTATAGTCATTGTTTGTGGGCTTATTGTTTTGCAGGTGTGGCTTGATTTAGAACTTCCATCTTACACTGAAAACATAATGTTGGAACTTGCAAAACTCCAAGAAGGTTTGGAAGCGGAGATGTCTGTCATTTTGGTTAATGGCGGATACATGCTTGCGTGTGCTTTTGGAAGTTTGGCAAGTGCAATCTGTGTTGGTTTCTGCACAGCAAACCTTTCATCTCGTCTTGCTTACAATTTGAGAGGAAAGATATACAACAAAATTCAAGGGTTTTCTCTTGCCGAAATCAACAAGTTTTCAACAGCAAGTTTGATTACAAGAACAACAAACGATGTCACACAAGTGCAAGTGTTTCTTGCATTGGGAACGCAGGCGATCATAAAGGCACCGATTCTTGCCATTTGGTCTGTTTTGGAAATTTTGTCAAAAGGTTGGCAATGGTCAACAGCACTTGCAGTTGCAATTGGCTTTTTGATTTTGATGGTTGCAATAATTGTGATTGTTGCAATTCCAAAATTTAAGAAAATTCAGACCATGACTGATGATATCAACCGTGTCACTGACGAAAATTTGACAGGAATCAGAGTTGTTCGTGCATCAAATGCAGAGGATTTTCAAAACAAAAAATTTGAAAACTACAACGATAAACTGACAAAAACACATCTTTTTGTCAACAGAGTAATGGGAATTATGAGTCCTGGCATGAATTTGCTGATGAGTGGACTTTCTCTTGCGATCTACTGGATCGGGGCTTACATTGTTGACAATCCAATAATGCTGGCAAACATGACGACCTTCATGCAATATGGAATTCAGGTTATTGCCGCCTTCATGCTTTTGATTATGATTTTCATATTGATGCCAAGAGCACTTGTTTCTGCAAAGAGAATAAACGAAGTTTTGGACACAAAAGATTCAATTGTTTCTGGAGAATTCAAGGATATCAATTCAAATCGTTCTGCGTCTGTTGTTTTTGATCATGTTTCTTTCAAATACCCTGATGCAGATGAATATGTGCTTAGGGACATCAGTTTTGAAGCAAAAGAAGGGGAGACCGTTGCCTTTATTGGTTCGACGGGGAGTGGAAAAAGCACTCTTATCAACCTTATTCCAAGACTTTATGATGCAACCGAAGGAAAAGTTTTGATTGACGGAGTTGATGTCAAGCAATATGATTTGGAAAGTTTAAATCAAAAGATTGGTTATGTTCCACAAAGAGGGGTTCTTTTCAGTGGGACAGTTAAGTCAAATGTCAATTTTGGAGACAATAATGCCGATGATGAAACTGTGAAGGAAGCAATCAAAATTGCACAAGCTTCAAACTTCGTTTCCAGAATGGAAAATGGTGTTGACAGTCGAATTGCACAAGGTGGGACCAATGTGTCTGGTGGACAGAAACAAAGATTATCAATTGCTCGTGCAATAGCGAGAAAACCTGAAATATTCATTTTTGATGACAGTTTTTCAGCGTTGGATTACAAAACTGACAAAAAGCTTAGGGAAGCACTAAAGAAACATACTGGAAATGTTACAAAATTTATTGTTGCACAGAGAATCGGAACAATCAAAGATGCGGACAAAATCATAGTTTTGGACAGTGGAAACATGGTCGGAATGGGAACTCATGAAGAGCTTTTGAAAAAATGCGCTGTCTACAAGGAAATTGCTTTGTCGCAATTGTCAGAGGAGGAATTGTAATATGCCAGGAATGATGAATATGAATAGAGGCAAGTCTGCCGAAAAAGCAGAAAAAGGAACTTTTTTAAAGTCATTGGGAAAACTTTTTAAGTTTTGCAAGAGATATTGGGGTTGGATTATTCTTTCAATGATATTTGGAGCAATTGCAGTCGTTTTCCAAATCATCGGTCCAGACAAAATTGGAGACATTGCAAACATCATCACTGGAAGTTTTGCAACTGGGATTGATGTCGGGGCGGTCACAGAAATTGCGGTATTTTTGGTTTGTATTTATGTTGCAGGTGCAATTTTGTCATATTTTCAACAATATATAACAGCCACAGTGACGCAGAATACTGTCAAAAGACTCAGACAAAACATTTCTAAGAAAATAAACAAATTGCCATTAAACTATTTTGACACACATCTTCATGGAGATATCCTTAGCCGAGTCACAAATGATGTGGACACCATTGGACAGAATTTGAATCAAAGCATTGGCGGATTGGTTTCAAACACAATTATGTTTGTTGGTGTTTTGATTGTGATGTTTGTAATCGACTGGATAATGGCATTTACTGTTGTTGGAACAACAATTCTTGGTTTTGGGGTTTCTTTGATTTTCATGACAAAATCTCAAAAATATTTCAATCAAAATCAAAAGAATTTGGGAGATCTCAATGCTCACATTGAAGAAACTTATTCGGGACATAATGTTGTTCAACTTTTCAACGCAAAAGAAAGCACAGGAAAAGAATTTGCAAAAGTCAACAAAAAACTTTTCAGCACCGGTTGGAAATCACAATTCATTTCTGGGGTTATGATGCCAATAATGAATTTTGTTGGAAATCTTGGATATGTTGCTGTTTGCGTTGTTGGTGCAGTTTTGGCAGCAAACAGAGGAATAGAATATTATGGAACAATCGTTGAGTTTATGATATATGTCAGATTATTCACAAATCCACTTTCTCAAATCGCTCAAAGTTTGACAAGTTTGCAATCTGCTTCTGCTGCATGTGGAAGAGTGTTTGAATTTTTGGAAGAAAAAGAGCTTTCAGATGAAAGTGGCAAGACATTGGTTTTGGAAAATGTCAAGGGTGATGTGCAGTTTGAACATGTTAAATTTGGCTACAATCCAAACAAAATCATCATCAAAGATTTTTCTGCAAATGTCTATGCTGGTCAAAAGATAGCCATTGTTGGACCAACAGGTGCAGGGAAAACAACTCTAGTCAATCTGCTGATGAGGTTTTATGAAATCAACTCTGGAGATATCAAAATTGATGGCGTGTCCACCAAGGATATCACAAGAGAAAATGTTCATGACTTGTTTGGAATGGTTCTTCAAGACACTTGGTTGTTTGAAGGCGCAATCAAGGAAAATTTGAGATATAACAATCCAAATGTCACTGATGAACAAGTTGTGGAAGCATGCAAACACGTTGGCGTTGACCACTTCATTCAGACTTTGTCAAAGGGGTATGACACGGTTATTGACGATTCTGTCAACCTTTCAGCAGGTCAAAAGCAACTTCTTACAATTGCAAGAACCATGATTGCAAACAAACCAATGATTATTCTTGATGAAGCGACAAGTTCGGTCGACACAAGAACGGAAGTTTTGCTTCAACAAGCCATGGATAAAGCAATGGAAGGGCGAACTTCATTTATCATTGCTCACAGATTGTCAACAATCAAAAATGCCGATTTGATTTTGGTGTTGAAAGATGGAGATATCATAGAAAAAGGTAACCATGAAGAATTGTTGCAGAAAGGTGGTTTCTATGCTGACCTTTACAACAGCCAGTTTGAAGAAGTTTGATTTTTGAAGAATAAATAGAAAAGATTTTCGCATAATACAAACGAAATTGGAGGTTGTTTTATGATGAGAATTCTTTTCTTTTTTATGGGAGTGCCGATGATGATTATGTCTTTTTTTGAGGCAATTGACGTGTTGCCATATGTAACAAATTACAACCTTATGGTTGATGGAAAAGTTGTTGAATTGTCCGAAACGGAAATGCAGGGCTTGCAAGAGCAAGTTGTCAGCCTTTTTGAAGGTTCTCGCACCATGCCGGCATTTGGTGTGGTTTCTAATGACATGTATCAAGAAGATGTCAAAAATGGTTATTTTGTTTCTTTGAAATTTGACTGTCCAATTCAAATTAACGATTTGCCTTTTGATGAATTGGTGTTTAAAGTGGATAAGGATTTTCAAGGTTTTAATCTTATGCGGGGCATGAACGGAATTTTTCAAGGACGTTGTATTTATATCGACTTGCAAGACCACAATATGACAAACATATTTGAGTATATCGACAATTTGGAAAGCGTCAAAAACATATCAATTGACGAACCAGTTGAAGATATTTCAGATGAAGCAGAGCAAATTCCAACTGAAGATTTTTCAGATGACAACAAGAATGAAGTCGTTGTAGATAATGCAACAGACAGAAAATAATGTTATAACAAAATAACCATATAATTATTAACTCAGACAAAAAAGGTTTCAAAATTTGCAATTTGAAATCTTTTTATTTATCATGTCAAAATAATTGACAAGGAAGAAGTTAATGTAATACAATATTTAGGAACAATAAAAGAGGAAAGCACAATATATTGTGTTTTTGAAAGAAGCTTTACAATATATAGACAAAGGAGAGAAAAAGTTATGGAAAAAGTGGAATTTGAAGCATGGAAAGGATTTAAGGGTGACAAATGGAAGGAAACAATTGATGTTTCGGATTTTATTTTGAACAACTACAAGGAATATAGAGGTGACGACAGTTTTTTGTGTGGGATTTCCAGCAAAACGAAAAAAGTTTGGGACAAATGCGAAAAATTGCTTGCAAAAGAAGCAAAACTCGGTTTGCTTGATGTGGAAACAAAAGCTGTTTCAGGAATTAACACATTCGAACCAGGATATATTGACAGAAGAAATGAGGTTGTTGTTGGGCTTCAGACAGACAAACCTTTGAAGAGAATTGTCAATCTTTATGGTGGCACAAGAATGGCAGAAAAGGCGCTTGCTGCATATCACAGAGAACTTGATCCAACAATCAAAAAACACTTCTGGGAATATAGAAAAACTCACAATGATGGGGTTTTTGATGCGTACACTCCAGAAATCAGAAAAGCGAGAAAAGCAGGTTTGATCACTGGACTTCCAGACGCTTACGGAAGAGGAAGAATCATCGGAGATTATCGTCGTGTTGCTCTCTACGGAATCGACTTTTTGATTGAAGAAAAGAAAAAAGACAAGGAAAAAATTGATGTTTCAAGTGAAGAAAACATTCGTTTGAGAGAAGAAGTTGCAGAACAAATCAAGGCACTTGAGGAAATCAAGAAAATGGCATTGGGCTATGGCTTTGACATTAGCAAACCTGCGACAACAGCACAAGAGGCTGTTCAATGGTTGTATTTCGGTTATCTTGCGAGTGTCAAAGAAAACAATGGTGCCGCAATGAGTTTGGGAAGAACGTCTACATTTCTTGATATTTTCATTGAAAGAGATATGAAGAAAGGGATTTTAACAGAACAACAGGCACAGGAACTGATTGATCAATTCATCATCAAACTTCGTCTTGTCAGACATTTAAGAACACCAGAATATGATGAAATCTTTGCTGGAGATCCAACATGGGTCACAGAAAGTGTTGGTGGCATGGCCGATGATGAAAAGAGTTTGGTCACAAAAAATTCTTTCAGATATTTGCAAACATTGATAAATCTCAATCCTTCACCAGAACCTAATTTGACTGTTCTTTGGTCAGAAAAATTGCCTAATAATTTCAAGAAATTCTGTGCAAAGATTTCAATTTTGACTGATGCAATTCAATATGAAGGTGATGATGTCATGAGAGAAATCTATGGCAACGATTATGCAATTGCCTGCTGCGTTTCAGCGATGAAAGTTGGCAAGCAGATGCAATTTTTTGGCGCTAGATGCAACTTGGCAAAGGCATTGCTCTATTCTCTCAATGGCGGGTATGATGAGAAGTCTGGAGCATTGGTTGTTGAAGGACTTTCCAAAAACACAGAAAAAGTTTTAACTTTTGACAAAGTTTTCAAAAATTATCAAAAAACATTGGATAAAGTTGCAAAGACATATGTTGATGCAATGAACATCATTCACTATATGCATGACAAATATGCATACGAAAGAGGACAAATGGCACTTCATGACACTTTGGTGGAAAGACTTATGGCATTTGGTGCCGCTGGTTTTTCTGTTGTTGTTGATTCTTTGTCTGCAATCAAATTTGCAAAAGTTAAACCTGTCAAAAATGAAGACGGTTTAATCGTGGATTTTGAAGTTGAAGGCGACTTTCCAAAGTTTGGGAATGATGATGACAGAGTTGACGAACTTGGAGTTCAAGTGGTTGAATATTTCTTTGGTTGTTTGAAAAAACACAAATTGTACAGAAATGCAAAACATACGCTTTCGCTTTTGACAATCACATCAAATGTTATGTATGGCAAAAAGACCGGGGCAACTCCAGATGGAAGAAAGGCAGGAGAACCTTTTGCACCAGGAGCAAATCCAATGCATGAAAGAGATTGTTCAGGTGCTTTGGCGTCCTTGAATTCTGTTGCAAAGATTCCTTATTGTGATTGTTGTCAAGATGGAATCTCAAACACATTCTCTATTGTTCCAGACGCTCTTGGTCATGATGAAAAATCAAGAATCAACAACTTGGTTAGCATTCTTGACGGTTATTTTGTTCAAAAAGCACAACATTTGAATGTGAATGTTTTGAACAGAGAACTTTTGATTGATGCGATGAACAATCCTTGGAAATATCCAAATTTGACAATCAGAGTTTCTGGATATGCTGTGAATTTCAACAGATTGTCAAAAGCACATCAGCAAGAAGTTATCTCAAGAACATTCCACGAGGCAAGATAATGTTTCAAATTGTGGGAAATATTGCAAGTTTTGAAACCATGGGGCTAGTTGACGGCCCTGGTGTGAGATTTGTGGTTTTTTTGCAGGGGTGTCCACTTAGGTGTGCTTACTGCCATAATCCAGAAATGTGGAATACAAAAGAAGCAAAAATTCAAATGACACCAGAAGAACTTGTAAAAAAAATCAAGAGATACAGAGTCTATTTCAAAGATGGTGGTGGAGTGACAGTTTCTGGCGGAGAGCCTCTTCAGCAAGCGAAATTTGTCACTGAAGTTTTCAGATTGTGCAAACAAGAGGGGATCCACACTTGTTTGGATACTTCTGGCTATGGCGATGATTATGATGAACTTTTGGATTATTGTGATTTGGTTATTCTTGATGTCAAAGAACTGAATCCTGACAAATACAGGAAATTGGTTGGAAAAGAGATGGACAAATTTTCAAAATTTCTGAAAGTTTGTCAAGAAAAAAACAAAAAAATGTGGTTTAGACAGGTTATTGTTCCAGGATATAATGACACAAAAGAGAGTGTTTTGGCATTGAAAGAATTTGCTAAGAAATTTTCAAATGTTGAAAAAATTGAGCTTCTGCCTTATCATACTATGGCAATAAAAAAATATAAAGAATTGGGCATACCTTACAGGCTTTCTGAAGTGCCAGCAATGGACAAAAAGAAATGTAAAGATTTGGAGAAATATTTGAATTAAGACTTGCAAAAGCAAGTCTTTTTTGTTTGAAAAAGATATGAATTGACAAAAATTTTCCTGATGGACTGGATATTGTTTGCTTTTTGCGGTTTTTATTTCATAAAAGGATATTTCAAGGGATTTATCTCTATGGTTTTTTCATTGTTGGGGACATTTGCAATTTTGGTCATTGCATGGAAACTTACAGCATTTTTTTCAACCTATGTTCAAGGTTGGTTTGGCGATGGCATTTACGGAATGTTAAAAACGGGGATTGATGAAATTCTGGCAGGGAAATTTTCTTCGATGGAAGAGTTTAGGACTGCTCTTATGCAAACAAGTTATGGATCGCTTTTTGGATTGTTTTTAATGAATTTGATTGGAAATGTTTCTTTTGATGGAAGTCTGACCGCTGGACAAATCCTTGCTCCCTCTCTTTCTGAATTGGTGATCAAAGCTTTATCTTTTTTGTTTATATTTTTGATTTTGACATTTTTGCTTAAAATTTTGAAATTTTTATTGAATAAAACGATAAAAATGCTTGGTTTTCAAAGTGGGAACAAAATTTTGGGAGGGTTTGTTGGTGCAATAAAGGGGTTGATTGTGTTTGGAGTTGTGTATGTCATTCTTGTTGCAATTTCAAATTTTATGTTAAATGAGACATTGTTGAATTTTGTGCAAAGTGGAACCGTTTCTCAATTTTTGTACGAAAATTTTATAATAAAAATAATCAATCTGTTTTATTAGATTGATCATTTTGAATTATTATGATTTTCAATAATTTTTGAATAATTGCATAGCACAGTTGTTTCTTCAGTTTCTGGTTGTTCTTCTTCAGGAAGTTGAGAAACGATATCGTCATTTTTATCGTTAGTGTCATCAGTTTTGTTTTTGAGATCAATCATTATGCCAATTTGAACAATCACAACAATGATTAAGATTGCAATCAAAACGATGCAAGTTATTTGAAATATGCTAAGTTTTTTCCACCATTTTTGTTTTTCTTCCATTGTGTTTTTCCTTGAATTTATTGTAACACTTTATCAATGGTTTGGCAAGAAAATTTTTGACTATAAATCTTTGCAAAAGCAAAGAAATTGCAAAAGCGATTATTGAAAAAAATCTAAATTCTCCATAATTAATTTTTAAATTTGTGAAAAAATACATAAAAAATGTCAAAAAAACTGCAAAAAATAATAAAATTTGTGAAACTATTTTATTTTGCTTAAAATAAATGGATAAAATATTTTTTAAATCAAACAAAAATCCGCTGAAAAACCCACTTAAACAAAGAAATAAAAATATTATTGGTTGTGACAAAGATTCGTATAACATTATTTGAACAACCTTTTAATCAAATTTGTTTTTTCTTGTTTGGTCGTGTATTTAATTGAGTTTATGTTTCCAGAAAATATCACTTCTTTGTTGTCTAAGTCAAGCTTTGTGACTTCTATATTTGTTCCAGAGATGACAATATTGCAATCTCCAACTTCAACAACAGCTTGAGTGCTGGTTGATGACAAAACTTTTGTTGCGCCATTTATTGTTATCTTTTTTCTGTCCTCTATGCAAATATTTTCCATACAATCTCCTTTTTGTTTGTCTTGCTGTGATGTTTTTTGTATAATAAGATATGCTTAAAAAAGATATAATAGTCGAAAAAGATAAAAAATTGGTCAATCTCTTGCAAGACTATGGTTTTTCTTTTGCTGACGTCAACAAAATGTTGAGAAACAAAGATGTGAAAATCAATGGCAAAGCAACCAGAGATAATGTCGCGGTTCATATGGGTGAAATTGTGACATTTTATTATTCTGCCGATATGTTGGAGAAAAAATATGAGATTTTATTTGAAGATGAAGATGTTTACGTCATCTATAAGTCTGCAGGCATAGAGGTTGAAGGACAAAAGGGGCTGGAAAGTGTGCTGAAAAACGCTATTGCGGTTCACAGATTGGACAGAAACACGGAAGGGCTTATGGTTTTTGCAAAAAATCAAATAGCGGAGAAAAAACTTGTTGAGGCATTCAAAAATCACCAGATTCACAAATTTTATATTGCAGAAGTTGTTGGAAAATTTGATGTTGAGAAACAGATTTTTAAAGATTTTTTGGTTAAAGATAGTGAAAATTCCAGTGTGAAGATTTATGATCAAAAGGTCAAGAATTCAGTTCCGGTTGAAACTAAGGTGAACACAATTAAATCTGGAGCAGAAAGTAGTTTGGTTGAGGTGGAACTTATCACAGGAAAAACTCATCAAATTCGTGCACATTTGGCTTTTTTAGGTCACGCAATTGTGGGTGATGGAAAATATGGGAAAAATGAGATTAACAAAAAATTTAAGCAAAACAGACAAAAATTGGCATGTTTTAGGTTAAAATTTGATTTCATAGACGTGAAAGGGTTAAATTTCAAAGAATTTGTAAAAAAACCAAAATGGGCAGAATATTGATTGTCATAATTTGAGTTTTTATCATATTAAAGAGTATGAAAGAACCTTTTTTGAAAGTAAACTCATATTATGAAGGGCTGATTCAGAATTTCTATGCTGGTGCAAAAGGTTGTTTTTCTGCCTTTATGCACTTTTTTTATCAATTTAATCAGAGTGTGATTTTTGCAAATCAATACAGTGAATGTTTCAAAACGTTGTACGAGAACGAACTGGAAAACTGCACCATTCTTTGTGAACTTTTGTTGAGAATGGGTGGTGATAACAAATTTTATTCCAGTTCCAGAAAATTTTTGTCAGGATATAATGTTGACTATGTCAAAAATTTTGACAAAATCTTCTTGTATGATATTGAACTGTTGGAAATCAATGTGATTGAAGTCAAAAGCATGATTGCCAAAATTGAAAACAAAATCATCAGAGAGAAACTTAAAATTGTTTTGGAAAATAAAAAAGTGAGCTTGAGAATTTTGAAAGAAAATTATTTCAAAAATAATTTAATAGAATAAAAAATGCAAAAAAATAATTAAAAAAATAAAAAATATTGAATTTTTGATGCATTTTTTGATATTTTTGATTTTTATTATGTTTTTTTAGCTATTTTTATTATGCGCAAAATAATGATGTTTGGGTCTATTTTTGAAATTTGCTAAATTTAAAAATTAAATAAAAATAATTTTAAATCAAAATGGCCTTTTTATTATATAAATATTTATTTATATAAATTCATTTTTTCTTTGTTTTTTATTTGATAAATTTTGTTGATAAGTGGTAAAATAATTTTGATTTAGATAGACTAACGGCAGAGAAAATTTTAGAGAGGTTTTCTATATGAAAAAATTTAGCATTGTGTTGATGTCAATTATGACTATTTTGTTGAGTAGTGTTCTTATGGCATGCTCATTAAAAAAAGCAGAGGCTTCATTTTCCCAAAATGAAATCGTTGTTTTATTGGGAGATGATATTTCTTTGGATAACTATTTGAATGTTGTTGGCGTGGACACAAATGAAATTTCATACAGATTCTCAAATCCGTCAATTGTCGAGTTGAATGGAAGGGTGGCAACTGCTCAAAATTCTGGAAAGACTTTTGTCTATGCTACATATCAAAACAACAATTTGGCTTCAATGCAGATTGTTGTTAAGAAAAAATTTTCTGCACCCACAGATTTTTCGTTAAGCGAGACGGGACTATTGTCGTGGGGAAGTGTTTTTGGATATTTTGAGAATGAAGAGACACCAACCATTGCTCAAAGTTATGTTGTGGAAGGAACTCGCACTACGTACTTGGCAAATGAGCCAGAAACTGTCGATAAGATTGTGTCAATCAACGAAACTGTTTCGACAAACAGTTTTCAGTTGACTGAATATGGGGTTTACAGTCTGACTGTTTCTGCTCAAGGGACTGGCTATTTTGACGACAGCATGGACTCACAAGTGCAAACTTTGTATTATGGATATATGGACAAGTTGACCGAAGAAAATTTGAACTGGAATTCTGTCGAAGGGACTCTGTCTTGGAGTGCAATTGCTGGTGCGAAATATAAAGTTAAGATGGACAACATTCTTCTTGACGATTTTCAAACATCGACAACAAAAGATTTGTCAGATTATTTTTATTCTGCAAATGCAGGTTTACATTCAGTTTCTGTTTTGGTTTATGATGATGCAGAACAAAAAATTGCTATGGAAAGCGAAGAGTTGGAAATTGTCAAGCTTGATGTTCCAACTGCAAACTATGTTTTTTCAGCAAATGAAGGTGGACTTCTTGAAATAAAATCGGACTCTCAGGTTCAAAAATATCAAATTGTTTTGAAAAGTGTTGAAACAGATGACAGTTCGACAATAAGTTTTGAAAATTCTGGAACGGACATCAAAACAAATTTGAATGGACTTGCTTCTGGTGTTTATGAGGTTGGTGTTTCGGCAATTAATGAAAGTGGTTTGTTTTATGCGAGTGATGCTTTTGCACTTGGAAAAATTTACAAGATGCCGGCATTGGCTTTTGTAGGTATTGGAGATAATGAAATCGATGGAACAACATTCAAAGCTCAAGTTACAACGACTCAAAGTTTGATTGAAAGCAATGTTTTGATTCTCGGACTTGGAAACAATGTTGTTGTTGAAGGACTGTCTGTTGATGAAGTTTCCAAGAACATTTCAGTTGAGATCCTTCAATCAGGGAAATATGATCTGTCGGCTTATAACGCCGCAAGATCTGACAGCAATCAAATTGCTGGAGAAGATGTGTATGTGATCAATTCTGATGCAAGCACTCAGTTGAATGTTGTTAAAGTTTCTGCTTTTGATGTTGAATCGGGAATAACACACAGTTATGTGGAAGAAAAATCAGTTTTGACATTTGAAGCAGTTGAAAATGCCACAAACTATGATTTATATCTTTACAATGGTGTTGACTTTGAAATTGTTGATGCAGAAAAATATTTGCTGGAGACAGTGGAAAGCAGTGTTTCTTTCAAATTTGTTGACAAAATTGAATCTTTGTTTGAAGCAAGTGCATATGAGGGCATTGAAGTTTATCAATTTAAAGTTGTTGCAAAAACTGACGATGACAAACTGGCAATCAACTCTTCTTTGACGAAGACATTGACGCTTCTTTCTGCTCCAACTTCTGCTGACAGTGGAAATTCGACAGTTAAAACTTACACTTGGAATTCTGTAGATAATGCGGACGGTTACAGATTGGAAATTTATGAAATTGACAAAGATACATATGAATCCAATCAAGAAGAAATATCAATTGATGTTGAAGGGCTTTCTAAACAAGAAGAAAACACAGTTGATGCAAGTTACACTTTTTCAAAAGTGGGATATTATTATGTGAAAGTGTTTGCAGTCTCAAATAATGCAAACGAATTCATCTCCTCAATAGACTGTTTGGAAGAAGTTTTTTACATTGCAGAACAACTTGTCAATGGAACAGTTCAGTTTGGTTATGATGCTGATTATTTGAATCATAGCGGTTTCACAGCAAGTTCTGGTTATTTTGTTAAAGTTGCAAATGCTGAAAATATTGACAGTTATGAATTGACAGTTGGAAGCTCTCACAGTGATTTCTTTGAAATCTCTGACGGAGATTTCAACATATACTTGCTTTCTGAAGATTTTTCACTTGGGGGAACTGCTGTGGAACTTTCAATTGTCGGACATGCTCAAGATGAAACGATCTATGTTGAAAGCAATCCTACAATCTTATCTATTGAAAGATTGGCAACTGTTGCCTATGAAGATTTGGTTGTTGATGAATTGACAACAACTGTGACTATCAAAGAAAGAGAAGGGGCCACAGGGGGCAGAATTTGGGAGAGCGACAACAAATTTAGTGACAAAACAAATGGAGAATACCCAGTGTTGAATATTTCAGATCTAAACAATTTTGCTCTTGTTATGAAATTGTATGGCACTGATGAGGACAATGAAGGAATTTATCATGATGTAAATGGAAAGGTTTATTTGGACAGCACAGAAACGACTCTTAATTTTTCTCGTCTTCAAGCGCCAAACAATCTGAGATATTATGATGGAAGTTTCACTTTTGAACATGTGGCATCATCTGGGTCAAAATACTATGTTTTGGATCTGGGTTGTTCAACCCCAATTGGTGACATTCTAATTAGTGTGAAATTTGATCAAACGGTTTCTGTTGTTTATAATAATATAAGTGTTCAACTTGGTCCTAAAGCAAATTTTATTTCAAATTCTGGCAACAATTTTGAAATCAAATTGAGTGCACTTATAGACATCATAAAAACAAACGAACAAATTTCAGGAATTTACAATCAGGTTACAGATATAACGTTTTCGCTTTATGCATACCAAACTTTGATAGATGGTTCTGGAATGATATTGTCTTCTCCAAACGCAACCATATATGGAGACGCTGGAAAGACGGAATTGGTTGTGGAGAAAATGCTGGCAACACAACTGTCATTTTCATATTCTGCAACAGATTATACTTTATCTTGGGAAGAGATAGACACAAATGCATTGGTGGCTTCTGAAACGGCTTATCAAATTTATATGGACGACGTTGAATATGGATCTGAATTGGTCGGGACATTCTCTTACAGTATGTCAAGTTCAAGTTTTGAGGATTCGACATATTACAATTTTTATGTTAAAGTTTCAAATCCCTATTATTTGGAATCTGACAACTCAAACATAATATCAATTTACAAATTGAAAGCCTTGTCACAATTAACTTTGACGACAGAAGCAAATTTAAGTTATGAAATCAGCACTTCAGAAAGAGATTTTTGTGATTATGTGGAAGTCAAAACATCGTCTTCAACCACAGAAAATACGACTGGAGAAATTGCTATTTCTGGAAGTGGTGACTACACTTTGAAAGTTGTTGGGAAAAAAGTTCAAAATCAAAATTCGACAATTTTCTATATCGACAGTCCTTCTGCAACTTGGACGTTGGCAGAAATGGAAACTATCAAACCAACAAACATAGCTGTGACATTCGCAAACAATGTTTTCTCATGGGAAAGGTTTGGACAGAACACAGGAATTGAAAGTCTAAATTATATCGTCATTTTCAAGGATCTTGATGGAAAAAATGTGATTCACAAAACGCAAGACACAAGTGTTAATTTGACAACGAATACAAATCTGTATGAAAGCATTTCAAGTTTAAGGGCTGGAGACATTGAAGTTGAAGTGTCGGCTTATTTGGATAGTTATACGGTTTATGCGGGTGGAACAATTTATTATGCTCTTGATGTCGAACTGCTTAATGGAGAGATTGAAAACAATCACTGGTTGTATTCAACTGACGGAACAATAAAAAAACTTACAACGCCAGAAGTTGTTGGTGTGGAATTTGTTTATGACGAATTGGCAAATGCACAATTTCCAAACATTCAAATCTCTTTTGTTGGGAATTATGGGAATTCAGGAACATTTAGCATCTACATAAACGACAACGACACTCCAGTTTTGACAAGTAATATATCATTGATTGATGAAAAATATACCTTCACTTTGACTAGAGAAAATTATAACAACAGCATTGCTTTGGGTGGGGAAATGACCGTCAAAATCATGGCACTGAGCTCAATTGACATTCCATCATCTGAAGGAAGTGTGGACATTCAAAGAACAGTTGATCTTCAAGGTTTGGATTTTGAAGCTGTGGGAGAAAAACATAATCAAAATTTGATAATCAAATTTGATCCAGAGTTTCTCGATAGGACGGCAGGCGGAGTTGTTTTGCAAGTGACATATCAAGAGAATGGTGGAGAAATCAAGACTGAATATTTGCAAGTTCCTGTCGGGGAAATTTCAGCACAAGTGACATACGATATGTCTGATTTCTTCAGTCAAAATCTTGCAAATGGCGGATCTATTAAGGTTTCTGGTTTCATCAACAATTATGCTGACGACACAAATAAACTTTATTATCTTGCGCCTCCAATCATTTTTGAGGGAAACACCTACAATGTTCTAAATCAAGTGGAGACCGTGACAAAAGAATCTGGAGGTTTCACAATTGACTCTTCTATTAATAATTTGTCAACAATTTATGTCGTAGAGTATGGTGATTCAAGATTTGAAGTGTCTGCAGAAAATGGGAAATTTTATTTTGTGTTTCCAAATAGTTGGACCAATGGAAATTATGACTTAACAATCTATGCAACTGAAAATGGCTATGTCAATTCTGTTGCAAACGTCATAAATTTTGGTCTTAACAGAATCGACAGCATAAAGACTGTGACAATGGAAAGAGATGTTGACGACATGTCAAAAGTCATTTTGTCTTGGGACGAAGTTTCAAATGCCACTGGATATATCTTGAATGTCTATGCACAATCAGATGTTGACAGAACAAATTTGCTTTACAGTTTTGACTCTGTTGCATATCATGCGTCTGCAGGATCTCAGATGACACCAGTTGATGGGAAAATTTCATATTCTGTGTCAGAAATTTTTGGAGAAGGATATCAAGATTTGCTTGCTTATGGAAAATTGACGGCATTTGACTTACTGTCCGACATTAATGTGGTTTTTGAAATAGTCACAGTTGGAGGAAGTGGGCTCAACAATTCTCTTGCTTTTGAATTTAATGGAACAATCAAGGGAAATGGGATTCAAACAACGGACATAATGGTTGATACTTTTGGCAGCATTGTTTTTGCAAGTCAAGTTGGAACTACATATATTTATAGATTTGTTGATGCTTCAGGATCATCAGAATTGCAAACTTGGAAAGTTGTTGAGGCAACTGCAGGCACAACAAGGTTGGATTCTTCAAGCATAGTCGCAACTGGGACTTTGTTTAATGTTGAGATCATTGCTGTGGGCAGTGCAATTGAAGAGCCAGCTTCTTCGGCGGATTACATTTTTGTTTTGGATTCAGTGGCAACAACGACAGTTGGAAATGATTTGACATTCGTTGTTAATGATGAAATATATGAAGTTGGATATCATGAATTGTTGCCTTCAAGTTTGGCTTTCACAATGACTCCAAACAGTTTCACCAGTCTTTTCGCAGGTTTAACTGAAGACGCAATTTTGACCGAAGATGTGGTAAGTTTTGTGCCTACCCAAGCGACGACAGCTGATGAAGATATGAGAGTTGTCTATGCATATTCTTTTATTAATTTGATCGGCTTATTTGAAGAAGCTGGATATGATTTGAATATCAATTCAAATTTCAACATTTATTTTTGGTCATACAGAGAGACAACAAACATATCTGGAAGTTATGTTGTTTCAAAACCTTATACTTTCACGTTCAGTTATGTCACAGAAACTCAATTTGTTGAAGTCAAAAAAGTTGGCGATCTTGGTGAAGATTCAGTATTCCCTGAGGATTATGTAAACACATTTGCAATATTCAATGACACTGATGTTGAAGGAAGTTTGCAAACGTTGGGATTTTTCGTCAGAGTCACTCAATTGCAAACAGAGGAAGGAGAAGAAAATGACATCGGAGAATCTTTTTCAACTATCAAATTTTTGACAAAAGAACAAATAACAGGACATGATTATTTTTATAATGAAAAGGTTTTCTCTGTAAACTTGACAGAAATTTTTGAACAAGAAGATTTGAAAAACTTAACAGGAATCTTCCTTGTGGAATTTGCAAAGCTACAAGTGGAAATTTCCGCTTCTGGTGAGAATAATTTGCACAAATTTGTGCTTTCCGATTGGTTGTCTGCAAGCAATGACAAGGTTTTTGAATTTGAAAGATTGCCAGCGGTTAGATTTTTAAACTTGTCGGCAGGAGATTTGTATTGGTCTGCCAACGGAGAAAAAACAACAAAATATTATGTTTATTTCATTCAAGATTTGAATGGAGATCAACTTGGAGAAAAATACAATTATTTTGCCACCACCAATACATATTTCAATGCATCAGAGTTTGTTGGAACGGAAAATTCATATTATTTGGCAGTGCAAGGCATTGCGGAAGATCCATTTTTGTTGTCATCAATAAGGTCATTCATTGTTGATGAACAGAGTTATGAGCCAGTTTTGGTTTATAAAAACCAAATAAATACGCCTCTAAAATTGAAAGATGGAAAACTTTATTTTGATTGGAATGCTGAAGGAGATTTCTACAAACTTCTCACAGGAGATGGAGATTACTCCCAAATTGTTGAAGGATTCATGAACACTGTGTTTACAAGTCCATTCACATTCACAGTGCAAGATTTGGTTAACAATAATATTTATCTGAGGATAAGGTTTACTTCTTTGGAAAGTGGTACGGAAGGAATCAGAAAATCTTTTGATATCAATGCAATTTACTTGCTGTCAAGTTTGATTGATTTTGCTGCAGAGCAAGATCAAGGATTTGATGTTTTAACCAGATTGGACGACATATATGCAAATGCAGGTTCGTCCGCAGTGCAAGACGTCATTTCAAGATTTAGAGAATTGGTTGTTGAAAATGGAAGTTTTGGAATAGCAAACTCACAGACACTTTTTGATGATTTGTTTGAATCTGTGCAAATGGGAAGTTATAAAGTGGAGTATTGTCTGTTGGGAAATGTTAAGACATTGAATTCTTCTTGGTACACATTTGCAAATGACAACGGAGAAAACGTTTTGTATGTCAATGGCGAACCGATAGTAAAAGCTTTTAAGGTTGAAAATGTCAACGATATTTCAATAAACTCATATCAACTTCTGATTAAGAAAAGTCAAATACATGATTATTTGGAAAATGCCTATGTTTCAAAGGAAGCAGAAAGTTACAATTTGAAGATCTATGACGATGCCGACAACAAATACGTCTTTGCAATTTCAAAAGGGATTTCAAATTGGAATTTGACTTATGTTGGAGGCGATGTTCCAGGTTCTGTCAGTGTTTATGAAACCGATTCTTCCGGACAATTGATTTCTGGTGGAGATTATTTGATGGTTTATCTCAACCAAAACAACGGAGACTCAATCATGGGGCGCTTTGGAGATGAGATTGGTTCGGGAAAGACATACAAAATGCAAATATATGCAGTTGGAACAAATTTTTCAACATCAAGCAAGTCAGAGTTTTTCAGCCTGACATTACTTGGATTTAATGACACCTTCTCGCTTGTTGAAGGCGAATTTGTTTGGGGTTCTGTAAACAACAGAAAAACAACTGTGATCTACAAGAAAAACACAAGTTCAGAACCAGAAATTGAAGAAATTGACGGAAATATGGTAAATTCAAAATTTTCACTTGATGGTCTTGGTTATGGACTTTATGACTATATCAAATTCGTATTATTTGGAGAAGTCAGAACAAACTCAATTTTTGTTGACAGCGAGATTTATCAAGTTTCCAATGTCTATAAGCTTGCAACACCAACTTTGTCCAATACGTTAGGTTACATTGCCATTGATGATTCTGCCAATATTGGAATGTTGGGAGTTGACAGTTCAACAGATCAATCACTACGAAATTGTTATTCAGATGGAAATCTGTACAACTACATTCTTTACAACACAGACGAGACCGTCAATATCAAATTCTCAGATGCAAACAGTGCAACGCAACTTTTGTATTATGAGGCAGGAATAACAGGAATTGACCTAACAAATCCAGATTATTTTTACAAGAACACTGAAGAAGCTGCAAGAGAATTTCATGTTGCAAGTCTGGGTTCGACCGCAGGGCTCAATATTGAAGCCGATTTAAGCTTGTATTATTTGAATCACATATATTGCAAAGATGTTTCAACTGGAGAATCTACCAGCAAAAGCATCGCTTTGAGAAGTGGAGTGGCAAATATCAATGCTTCAATGCTTGACTCGGTGCAAAATGTGACAATTGAGAACAGTGTTTTGAAGTGGAATGAAGTGACAGGAAAGTCTGGAGATTTTGCTCTTGCTGTACCTGAAACTGGAAATGTTGACGTGGTTTACAAAATTACTGTGGTTCAATACAGGATTTCAAACACCGATGAAGATGGAGAAACGGAAACCAATGTTGGCAGTGAATATTATTATTACACAACAAACAATTCATTTGATTTTGCAATAATAAATGAAGATCAAATTGTTGCGACAGATGAAAAAACATATCTCAAAGCCACAGTTCAAGCCTTGGCGCTTGTCGTCACAGATCGTTTGCCATCAGGACAATATGTTTCACTGGTTGAAGGTGGATATGCATATGGAAATGTTCAATACGAAGGAACGGACACTTATGTTTTGATGGGTAATGGCGCAATTTTAAGAAGTATTGATCGATTTGAACCAATTGACACAGAATCGTTTGAAATTGTCGATGGTTCTCTCTATTGGTCATATACAACAAATTCAAGTGTTACAGACACAACATTCTTTGAGCAATATTCATTCGTTGTGACAGACAGCAATGGAAAGGAAGTTTCTGGTTCTTTTGCAATTGACACATTCAGTGTTGATGCTGAAACGTCAACAAGTGTGTTTAGAATCAAATTCACAGAAGATCCAGGCGCTTTGCCAGAGGGACAGCATGTGTTGCATGTTTATGTGACACAAGGATCCAACAACGATGATTTGATGATTAAATCGTTTGGAAGGACAGTTGAAATCTTGAAACTTGGCACAGTAACCTCCGATGATTTCATAATAACTTCAGATGGAAACCTTGAGACACTGGATTTTGAGAATTATTTCTTGGATCAAAATTCCAACAACATAGTTGCAGAAATCAAAGTTTTGAGTGGAAGTGATGTCATAGACGAAAAAACAATAACTTTCACACGAGAGCAATATCGATTGTATGTTCTCAGAGATGCAGAAGATGTTGATTTGATTGCATCATATCCAGAAGAATATGTCACAGAATATATAGTCATATCCGAAGATCAAACTGCACAACTTTTGTTTGAAGTCAAGAATTTTTCAAGCACAAATGTCCTTTACAGCGATTTGAGCGAGGAGTTTGTTCTTCAACGTTCAAATTGGGGTGAAGACAGTGAGATTGTTTGGAATGAAGAAACTCAAACATTCTCTTGGCAATACACAGGACAATATTCATTTAAGAGCACAACTGTGGCAGAAAAAGTCAGAGAAGTTGATGTTTTGGTTGCTAACACAATTCTCTATGTTGATTCTTCTCTTCAAGAATCCTCTGACATCACATTGAGAGGCGGTGACGAGATTGTTGTTGAATCGGTGACAGAGGAGAGTGCCCAGATTTTCTATCAAGGTGAAACATATTATATAAGTTTGGACAGTTATCAGACTCAGAGAGTTGTTGAAGAAGAGGAAACATTTGGAATGAGCACTCTGTTTAGGATAATTTCAAATGAAGGAGAAAAAACTCTAATTCAAATAGGGAATGTTGCTTTATATCTTGTTGACACCTCAGCAATAGTTGAGCCCGTTTACATTGTTGAAGTGACATATGGTTCTGAACCGAATCAAATTGAAAGAACTTATGTGACAACAGAGGCAACTTTCACTCCAACAATAATTTCAGATCAAGTGAGGTTGAAGGTCAGCATAAAGCTTGGAAATTCAAACATTCAATCAAAAGAACTTGTTTTCACAAATGATGATTTGACTGATTTTGTTTCTTTTGATTTGTTTGAAAGTGGAAGCGGAACAGCCGAATCTCCATACGTAATTGTCAATAATGAACAATTCAGAAATTTGGAAAAACGTATGTCTAAAGATGAAAATCTTATCAATTACACAGAAAATGGCATTGAGGTTGTGGAAGAAGAACAATATTATTTCTCTTTGCAGACAAACATTGTTCTAAGCGAAAATGGAGATGAGTCAAGTTATATTTCAGGCACTTATTTTTCTGGTAATTTTGATGGAATTATTGAAGGCAACGAAAACACAATTTCCTATATTTCAAGTGGTGTTGCAAGACTCAGTCAAGGAATTTTGGTTTCAGAAGGCTTTGTTCTTGGACCTGGCACAGAAACCTCAACAACTTTCAATTATGGAACAGCATTATTTGAAACATTATCTGACAAATCATCTGTCAGAAATTTGAACATTGATGTCACATATGGAATTGGCAATGTGATCATTCCAAATCACTCATTGATGGCTGGACTTGCAATCACAAACAGCGGAAGGATTGAGAATGTTACATTGGTAGGCTTCAACAACAGTTTTGTTGGTTACAGTGCTCCGAATATCAGAATTATGATGATCTATAGTGGTTTGGTTTCAAAAAATGAAGGTGTGGTTGCAAATATCTCAAACAGCAGTGTTGAAACATCTATGATTTTGAATGACGGAAACCAATCTCAAGTTATCATGGCGAGCGGAATTGCATTCATGAATTTTGCAACTATTGAAAATTGTGAAGTTGGCGGTGATGCAAATGAAAATTATTCAATAGAAATCACTTGTCAAAGAATAGATTCTTCAAGCACAATCACCAACACAATTCAAGTTGCAGGAGTTGTGATCACAAATTCTTCTTCTGCGACACTTCGAAATTGTTCGAACTATTTTGATATAACTGTCGAATGTGCTCAAACGCAAAACCAAGTTTCTGTTTATGTTGCCGGTGTGGCTGACTATGGCAAAGGCGAAGTCGACAATGTGTTCAACTATGGATCAATAACAACATTGAACATAAGCGCTGGCAATTTGCATCAAGGAGATACTATCATCAGTTAATCAAAAAAAGAACAAGAATAATAAAAAACAAAAAAGAGTATAAATAGAATGTGAAAAAATCAATTTGTACTCTTTTTTTGTTGATCTTAAGTCTTCTCAGTTTTTGTGGTTGCAAAAATTCATCTGAGATTGATAAATCGGCAATCTATGAAACTAATGCGTTCAGAATAATGCGACAAGCAAACAGCCTTGGACAAATAGGTTTGTCATATATTTTTCCACTAAATTCCGCATATTTGTCCACACTCGGTTTTGATGAAGAAGAGGTGAAAACATACAGATTTTATCTGGCGACATATGTCAATGCTTTGGCTCAAAGCAACAGGGAAAGAGAAACAGAGGGAACAACTGTTGGAACTTGTGCATATTTTGCTGACATTGACGGAATTGGCTTTTCCATCAATTTTGAAAATTTGGAAGCGCAGAAAAGATTTTTTGGTGTAGAAGATGATGAACAGGAAAGTGTGTCATCAAAACAAAAGATAAGCGGATTTTTCATCAAAAAATTGGAAATATCCACAACTTTTCCCGTTTCTTCTTCAAAATCTGCAGGCGATTTGAAAATGATTTGCGTTATGGCAATTTCTTCTTGGTGCAATAATGACAACATTTCTGACACTCGAGAAGAAGAAATTTTGAAAAATTTGGACGAAACGGTTTACATCTATGACTTTGCAACGCAAGAAAAAGGGTTGCAATCGCAACTCATGTATCAAGATGATTATTTTTATCACAATGTTTTCATCAAAACTCTGAGAGAAATTGAACAAGATAATCAAATTATTTTTTGGGTGACTTATGCCAATCGTCCAGTTTGGTATGCTTTTGCATTATTATTAGTTTTATTTGGGGTTGGGGCGAGTCTTGCAATATCGCGAATTAAAAAGAAAAAAAGATCCAAATGACAATCAAAAAGCAGTTGCAATGGCAACAATCAGAACCAACAAACCAAATATTCCCAAAATCTTCCAAAGAGCAGAGCCGGTCATGGACAGACTTGTTTTTCTTTGGGTCTTTGATTTTAGCAAGGAAGACAAAACATCTTGATCTTCATTGGTCAAGATTTTTCCTTTCAAACATTCATTAATGATTTTTTCTGCCTTTTGAGGATCAATAATGTATCCCATGCCAGAACTGTCAGCAGAATATTCAGTTGCTTCTCTGGAAATTCGTGTTGAAATTTCATTTGCAATTTTTTCCAACTCTTTATCGGTATAATTTCTCATAATAACCTCTTTTGAGTTAATTTTAACATAATGTTGTTGCTTTATGTCAATCATTTTTGCAAAAACATCTAAAAAAATTATTACAAATATTGAGTTTTGTGAGAAAAAGTGTTATACTAAACAAGTTATAAAACCTAACGAACTACAGAAATTAAAGAGAAGGAAGAAGAAAATGGTAAACGAAGGAATTAGAAATGTTGCAATAATTGCCCATGTCGATCATGGCAAAACTTCATTGGTCAACGAATTGCTTAAGCAGGGACATGTGTTCAGAGAAAACCAAGTTGTTGAAGACAGAGTAATGGACAGCAATGCACTTGAAAAGGAAAGAGGTATCACAATTTTGTCAAAAAACACCTCTTGCTTTTATAACGGCATAAAAATTAATGTCATTGACACACCTGGGCACGCCGATTTTGGTGGTGAGGTTGAAAGAGTTCTGAAAATGGTTGATGGTGTGCTTTTGGTTGTTGATGCATTTGAAGGACCAATGCCTCAAACAAGATTTGTTCTTGAGAAGGCATTGGCACTGAAACTTAAAGTGGTCGTTGTTATCAACAAAATTGACAGACCTGATGCAAGAATCAAAGAAGTGATTGATGAGGTCTTGGAACTTTTCTTGGAACTTGATGCAGATGAGGATCAATTGAATTCTCCATTTGTATTTGCTTCAGCAAGACAGGGAATAGCTTCAACCTCTCCAGATGTGCAGGGAACGGATATGAAACCTTTGTTTGAAACAATCATAAAGCACATTCCTGCCCCACAAGGAGATATTGACAAACCTTTGAAAATGTTGGTTTCTTCTGCAGAACACAATGACTATGTTGGAAAATTGGCGGTTGGAAAAATTGATCGTGGAGAGATCAGAGTTGGGCAAAGTGTTGTTGTTTGCAACTATCATGACCAGACAAAAAAGGTGAAGTCAAAAATAGTAAGTTTGTATGTCTATGAAGGACTGAAAAGAGTTCCTGTTGAAAAGGCAAGTTTTGGAGAGATTGTCTGTGTTGCTGGTCTTGAAGATGTGACAATTGGTGACACAATTTGTGACGAAAAAGAAATTGAACCAATTGAGTTTGTCAAGATTGCAGAGCCAAGTGTTGAAATGACTTTCATGGTCAACGACAGTCCTTTTGCTGGCAGAGAAGGAAAGTTTGTGACATCAAGACATTTGAGAGACAGACTGTATAAGGAAGCGGTCAAAGATCTTTCGCTCAGAGTTGAAGATGGAGATACGGCCGAAAAGTTTAAGGTGCGTGGCAGAGGAGAAATGCATCTTTCAATTTTGATTGAAAATATGCGTAGAGACGGCTATGAATTTCAGGTTAGTCAGCCAAAGGTTTTGATCAAAGAAATTGATGGAGTCAAATGTGAGCCAGTTGACAGGCTATATCTTGACGTTCCAGAAGATTGTGTCGGAACTGTGATGAACAAAATGGGGATAAGAAAAGGTGATCTTCAAAATATGACTCCACATGGAAGTCGTATGAAAATGGAATTTTTGATTCCTTCAAGGGGACTTTTTGGATTTAAGTCTGAATTTTTGACCGACACACGAGGAGAGGGAATTATCAATTCAATTTTCTATGATTATGAACCATACAAGGGAGAAATCAATCGCAGAGACTACGGCTCTTTGATTGCACACGAAGAAGGAAAATCTATTGTTTATGGTCTTTACAATGCACAAGAAAGAGGAGAACTGTTCATCGGTCCTGGAGTTCCAGTATATGCCGGAATGGTTGTTGGTTCAAACCCAAAAGGTGGAGATATTGTTGTCAATGTCTGCAAAACCAAACATCTTTCAAACTGTCGTGCTTCAGGATCTGACGATGCGTTGAGACTTACACCACCAAGAATAATGAGTTTGGAAGATTGCATTGAATTTTTGGGTGACGATGAATATTTGGAAGTCACACCAAAGTCAATCAGAATCCGAAAAATCATTCTTGATCACAACTTGAGGCTTCGAGAGAGAGGGAAAATGTTGAGAGGAGAAATTTAAAAGAGACGACAAGTCTCTTTTTTTATTTTAATTCTTTTGTAGTTTAACTTTATAAATTGACAAAAGATTGCAATCTTGATATACTTAAAACATTAAAAGGGAAAAATGAGAAGCACAGAAAAACAAGAACTTAAGCGAAAATTGAAAAGATTGGGACTTTTTATGCTCATAGTCTTTTTGCCAATTTTGATAGTTTGTATTCTCATGCTTTGGGGAAAAGTGCCTCAATGGTTGAATATTTTGGTGCTGGTTCTTCTTCTTTTTATTTTGTATTTTTTTTATGCTTGGCTTTGCACAAAACTTGATAAGAAAAAAGAAGAACGCATAAGCAGAAAAAAAGACCCATTTTCTGATTGATGGAGGGATTTTATGGCTGATTACAAAATTTTACCCAACAGTTTGGAAGCGGAACAAGCATTGCTTGGTTGTATTTTGTTGGATAGTGAGGCTCAGGCGGACATTTTTTCCAAATTGAACGTTGAAGATTTCTATTCTGAGTCGCACCGAAACATTTTTGACAGCATGATGAAGGTCTACAACAAGAGCATACCAGTTGACTTTGTCACACTCACAAATCAACTGGAGGTCGAAAAAAGATTGGAAACCATTGGTGGAATTGATTACATCACATACCTTACTAATGTCGTTCCGTCTGCTGCAAATTTTCAACACTATCTCAACATCATCAAAAACTGTTCTGTGAGACGTCATTTGATTTCAGAAGCTCAAGAAATCATCAAATCTGCTTTTGACAGTGAAGATGGAGACAAGGCAATGAGTGAGGCGGAAAAAAGAATTTTTGACTTGTCTCAAAAAGAAACCTCGTCTGACCTTGAGCTTGTTGGAAAACCAGGAGGAACGTTGACCACAGTTTTGAAACAGATGTCAGAACTTGCAGAAAACAAGGGAAAGATGAGAGGTATTCCAACAGGATATAAAGATTTTGATGCAATAACAAACGGACTTCAAAAAAGTGATTTAATTTTGCTTGCTGCACGCCCTGGAGTTGGAAAAACTTCTTTTGCAATGAATATTGCTGTTGATGCAGCTGTCAATGAAGGCAAAAAAGTGGCAATTTTTTCTCTTGAAATGTCAAAAGAACAACTTATGCAAAGAGCACTGTCATCACTTGCAAGGGTCAATCTTTCTCATGTTCTTAGAGGAAATATGGATTCGGAAGAGTGGAAAAGAATTTGGACAGCAGAGAAAAAACTTGCCCAAAGTGGCATCTTTGCCGATGATTCATCAATGATAACCCCATTTGAAATCATTTCAAAATGTAGAAAATTGAAAATGACGGAAGGTTTGGACTTGGTTGTTATTGACTATTTGCAATTGATGACCATGGGGAAATCAAACAGAGAGTCAAGAACGCAAGAAGTCAGCGATTTGACAAGAACGCTAAAAATTGCGGCAAAGGAATTGAATGTTCCAATCATAGTTCTTTCACAACTTTCTCGTGCGGTCGAACTTCGTCCAGGGTTTGAAGGACACAAACCTGTTCTTTCCGATTTGCGAGAGTCAGGTTCTATTGAACAAGATGCTGACATTGTGTTGTTTTTGTATAATCCAGAAAAATATAACGATGTTGTCACAGAAGATGAACCAGGCACGGTCTACCTTTTGATTGCAAAACATAGAAGCGGAAGTCCTGGTGAGGTCAAACTTAAATGGGTTGGAGAATATACAACATATCTCAATCATGATGAAAAAATTCAGGTGGAAGAATAGAGGACATAGATATGAAGAAAAAAGGTCTTATAATTGTATTGATTTTGGTGATTGTTGCCGTTGTTTTGGCAATTGTGTTTATCAATTTGTTCAAAGAGAGAGACACACAAAAACTGGCACGAAACATCAACGAAACAGTTTCTGAGGGGTATTTGTCAGAAAACAGTGAAGAATATGCAACAATAAATGAATATTTGCAAACAATATATTCAAAAGTTTCTTCAACGACAGAAAAAGCAGAGATAAAAAACTATCAAGATTCTTACAGAGCATATGTTGTTTATGGAGACTTTATTGACAGACAAATTGTTTTTTCGGAATACACCGAAACATACAAAAATCAACGTAATAGAATTGAATCAGATTTGAAAAGAGGTCAAGAAGTTGCAGAACAGCTGACAACATATATTGTTGAAAACAAAGATTTAACAGGTGGAAGTGACTATTGGCAGGCAAACACCTGGGCAAATTGTAGAGGATATGTGAGTGACTTGTTTTCATACACCTCTGATGCCTTCAATCGAATTGCAGAAGTTTATACTGCTTCAGTCACATCACCATTGATGAATAATGATCTTACGACACTCATCTTTCAAACCGCTGAAGAATTTTCAAATGACATAGAAGAAAATTTGACGCAAGACTCAAGTTGTGGACAAAAATTGTATGATTTTGTCAATCTTTATCTTGAAAAAAGCAAGGAAAGTATCATATTGAACTTTAATTACAATGCAACGCAACAGGCAAATGTCAAGATGATTCTTGAAAAAAGCAGCGGTTGGGAGGCTGTATACAATTTGTTCCTTCAAGGGAATATTGGCTAGGAGGAGATATGAAATTGAGAAATCTTATTGCAGGTTTGACATTGTGTTTTTGTTCAGTGTTTGCAATTTTTGGACTTGTGGGTTGCGGAGAAGTTACGGTTTCAACATTGCAAGAAAATTTTGACAAGTTAGATGCGACATATCAAGAATATAATCAGGTTTTCACACAAGGAACTGTTGACGGAATGGATACAGATTATTTGATCAAATATGGTTCAATTGTTGACGGTTATGTGACAGAAAATATGCCAGGATATATTGAATTGTTGGAAATTTATAATTCTGCCTTGGTGATTTCAAGTGACTACATTGACAACAACAAAGAATACATCAAGAATTTGGATCAAAATAATTTATCAAGCGAGTCAAAAGAAATGCTCAAACAACTGAATGAAAGTTTGTTGGAGTACACCGACACCATTTCAAACTTTGTCAGAGCAAGAAAAAATTTTGTTGACTATTTTGAAGAATTTCAGGGTCAATTATCCGAAGAATCTAGCAATTCTTATTTGCGCAGATTCAAGAAAACATATGGAGAACTTGTAAGCAAAAACATTGAGCTTTCAATGGATATGGCAAACACAATTGAAACAACTGAGATATTTGAGTTGTTGAAAAAAACTACGCCAACTCAAAATGACACTAGAATTGTCAAGGAATATATAAGAGCCAAAATGTTGCCTATTTTCAGTGAATTCAAAATAACAGAACTTGAAAACAATCTAAATTGGGACGCTCAAGAAAAAACAGAAACAAAAACAAGAATTGACAATTTGTTGGTTGCTTTGGAAGGAAAATTTTCTATTTATAAATCCAGATTTGTCGGGGATTACGAAAATGTCAAAACATTAAGTTCTGAAGAAATGAATACTTTGTTTGATTATATAGAAAACTTTTTAAGTGAAACTGATTCATATTTGCAAGCTTTGAAAGGACTTAATATCAGTTCTTTGGCAGTTGATTATGATAATAACATGGAAGACTATAGGAAAATAAATCCTTTGGCGGAAACATATCTTGAAAAAATGGAACAATTTATAGAAACAACATTATCCGATTTTATGGACGAGGTTGTTGGCATAATATACTGATAAATTCAGATTAAACTCACTTTTTCGTGAGTTTAATTGTTATAAGAAAGGAGAAAAAATATGGATAATAAAAAGTTGGCAGAGTTGTTGTTTCCAGACAACAAAATGAGAGTTGAAGAAATTGAAAAAAAATATCCAAAAAGGCAACTGCCAGAAGGAGCTTTTGTGACGAGATTTGCTCCAAGTCCAACAGGATATATGCATCTGGGTGGATTTTTTCAGGCATTGATTGATTTTAACATTGCAAAGCGTAGCAAAGGTGTGTTTTATCTAAGAATTGAAGATACTGACAACAAAAGAGAAATCACTGGTGCAAGTTCTATAATCATGAATATTTTGAACGAATATGGTCTCACACCTGATGAATATCAATTGAAAGGTGGAGTTACTGTTGGTGATTATGGTCCTTATTATCAAAGCGAACGTCAGGAAATTTATAAGGCATATGCAAAAAAATTGGTTGCCGAAGGCAAGGCTTTTCCTTGCTTTTGTCGAAAAACAGAAGGGTTGAATGATGTCAAAGAAAAGAGAGAGAAGAAGTTTGCAGTCGGAATAAACGAAGACAAAGATCCTTGCAGAAATTTGACCTTTGAACAGATTGAACAATATTTAAAAGACGGGAAAAAGTTTGCGATTCGATTGAAAACGCAAGGTGATGGAACCAAAAAAATCAAGTTTCATGATGGTTCCAAAGGAGATGTGGAAATCATCGAAAATGCTTCTGATGCCATTTTGCTGAAGAATGATTTGATGCCAACATATCACTTTGCACATGCAATTGATGACACACTTATGGGAACCACCGTTGTTGTTCGTGGAGAGGAATGGTTGCCGTCATATCCTTTGCATAAAGAAATTTTTGATGCATTGGGATTTAAACAGCTAAAGTATATCCACACGCCATTGATCTATAAATTTAACGACAAAGGAAACAAAATCAAGATATCCAAAAGAAAACATCCTGAAGCAGACATGAGATATTTTGATAAAGAGGGTTATGACAAGCAAGCAATCATTGAATATTTAATGAATTTGATAAACTCCAATTTTGAGATTTGGCGGGCAAAACATAAAGATGCAAGCATTTCTGAATTTCCGTTTGATGGCTTCAACATCACGGCAAACACACCTATTTTTGATTTTGTCAAACTTAATGACGTGTCAAAAGAAATAATTTCGCATTATACTGCTGAAGAATGTTATTCGCAATTGCTTGCATGGGCGAGAGAATATTCGTTGGAGAATGTTGATTATTTGGTCAAGGACAGAGAATATGTGACAAAAGTTTTAAACATCGACAGAGAAAAACCTAAACCGAGAAAAGATATCTACAAATGGAGCATGTTCTTTGAATTGTTTGATTATATGTTTAGTGCGCCTAAAAAATTTGAGATTGATGAAGAACATCGAAAGGACTTTGAACAAGTGTTGAGAGAATATAAAAAATATCTAAATTTGACATCAAAAGAAATTTGGTTTGATAATATCAAAAAAATGGCGGAAAAATTGGGGTATGCAATTGACAACAAAGAATTCAAAGAAAATCCAGAAAAGTTTAAGGGCAATGTTGCAACAGTTTGTGAATATATAAGGGTGGCAATCACTGGACATAAAAATTCGCCTGATTTGTTTGAAATTATGACTTTGCTTGGAGAGAAACAGGTCCTTGCAAGAATGGCAGAATTTGCTTAAAATTGATAAAAATAATATTTTTTCTTATTTTTTGAAAATTTTTATATAGAGTTTTTTGCAAAAAATAAATAAAAATGCTTAAATATATTGATTTTTCAAAGGAAAAAATGCATTAAATAATGAAAATTATTAAATTCTTTAATATTTTTTATTAAAAGTCTAATTTTTTTGATATATTTTTTGTTAATTGGAGAGAAAAATGAAAAAAATAATTTTAACAGGTGACAGACCGACTGGGAATTTGCACATTGGGCATTATGTGGGATCTGTTGCAAACAGATTGAAATTGCAAAATGAAGGTGAATTTGATAAGTTTTATATCATGATTGCCGACACTCAAGCCTTGACTGATAATGCGGAGAATGTCGATAAGGTGAAAAATAATATAATTCAAGTTGCAATAGATTATCTGTCTGCAGGAATAGATCCAAAAAAAGTCAATATTTTCATACAATCACAGGTCCCTGAACTTGCAGAAATGACTATGTATTTCATGAATTTGGTTACGGTCGCAAGATTGGGGAGAAATCCGACAATCAAGGACGAAATCAAGCAAAGAGGATTTCAAAACTCAATGCCTGTCGGATTTTTGTGTTACCCGATCAGTCAAGCGTCAGATATTTTGGCATTCAACACAAACATTGTTCCTGTTGGAGAAGACCAGTTGCCTATGATTGAACAAACCAGAGAAATTGTGAGAAGTTTTCACAACACTTATGGAAAAGAAATCTTCACAATGCCAGAACCATTGATTCCTGACAACAAAGTTTGCAGGAGATTGTCTGGGACAGATGGAAACTTGAAAATGAGCAAATCGGCCGGGAATTGTATTTATCTGAAAGATGAGCCAGATGTGATAAAACAGAAAGTCATGAATGCATACACAGATCCAGGACACATAAAAATTTCTGATCCTGGCAAAGTTGAAGGAAATGTTGTGTTTTCTTATCTTGATGCTTTCTCCACTGATGAATCATTCAAAAAGTTTTTGCCAGAATATAAAAATTTGGAAGAATTGAAGGCACATTACAGAAAAGGTGGTTTGGGTGACGTGAAAATCAAAATGTTTTTAAACAACATTTTGCAAGAGTTGCTGGAACCAATAAGAATGAAAAGAAAAGAACTTGAAAATGACATTGATTCTATTTATGAAATGCTTTTTGAAAATGGCAAAAAGGCAAGAGAAGTTGCATCTGAAACTTTGAACAGAATGAAAGAAGCAATGGGTATTGATTATTCAAAATTTTTAAAAAAATAAAAAATGCAAAAAAATACGTAAAAATTCGTTAAAAATTGAAAAAATACGTATTTTTTTGCATTTTTTCATATTTTTATAATTTGTGTTTCTGAAAAAACAAAAAATTTGTATTTTGCACATGTTTTTGAATTTGATTTTTGTCTTTTGATTGATTCAAATGATGTTTAAAACTTGCGGTAATTATATATATTAAATAATATAATTCCAGAAAAAATATTTGCTTACTCCTAGAAAATTTAGTATAATATTTTTGAATTTGTTTGGTTGCATAAAATCAAGGGAGAATGATATGAAAAGGAAATCAATTTTGTTTAGTTTGTTTGTTTTGCTTTTTGGGTTTGGTTCGACTCTTTGTTGTTTTAATTCTGTATCGGACACTGCAGATGCTGTCAGTCATGATGCAAGTGTTTGGACGGGACAAACTGTCACAGATGAAAACCAATTGGAAGATAGTGATTGGTACAATTTGAACGAAAATACTTTTTACATAAGAAGTGCTCGTGGACTCTCTTATTTTGCATATAGTGTCAATAATGGCACAAGTTATAGGGATAAGACTGTTTATCTTGAGACTGACATTGATTTGGACAATAAAGAGTGGACTCCTATTGGCAATTCCACAAGCAAATTTCAAGGTTTGTTTTATGGACAGGGTTATTCAATCTTCAATATGTCAATCAAAAATGACAATTCTGGATATGTTGGTTTTTTTGGTAGTTTGACCGATTATTCAAGAATAAGCAATCTTCATCTTAAAGATGTCAACATCAACATTGGAATTTCCTCTTCACTAAGCAACTATTATATCGGCAGCATGGTGGGCTATTTCAACAACACTGGGGTTTCAGATAAAAATTTTGAATATTCATATTTTTACAATTGCTCGGCCGAAGGAAGTCTGACTATTTCTGGTTCGGGATCAACATCTTCTGTTTTTCATATTGGAGGATTTGTTGGTGATGCTGAAAGAGTAAATATTGAAACTTGCAAAAGTGAGGTCGACATAAATATCAGTTCAATAAGAGCAAGTGCAATAAGAGTTGGTGGTTTTGCAGGGACCGTTAATGCTTCTTCACTTGATAAATTCAATTATGATGGTGATTTGACAATTCGTTCAACTTCTGCCAACAGATATATTGGTGGATTGATGGGATATGCTGCAGGTGAAAGTAGAAACAGAAAAACCACCATTGCAAATTCATATACCGTTGCAAACATATCAAATGCTCCAAACACAGGAAGCACCAGAAGTGAACTGGGAGGACTTGTTGGAAGAGTCAATAATGAATATTTTTCCGTGAATAACTTTTACCATGTTGGAGATATTGATGGGGGAAGTTCCGGCGATGGATATGGGAAATATCTAGGTGGAATTGTTGCATACTTCAATTCTGCAAGCTCCACAAACACCACTCTTACGGACAGTTTTCATATTGGAAGTCTTAAATTTGGAAGTTATGTTTGCAGTACAAATGAGACATATGGAAATGGTGTTGCCAGATATCTTTATTATCTTGATTCCAATTTGAGCGAGTCAAGAACACCGACGGCGACATGTTTGTATTATGATGTAAATCAAAAAATTGCTGGTTCTTCTGATATCTCAAGCCAGATTGTGAATCTGGATCAACTTGCGAGGACAGAGGGATTTTATGGCAGTGAGAGATATTGGACATCGACAAACAGTTGGGACTTTTCTTCTGAATCGCTTATTTGGGGCATCTCATCAAGCGTTAATGGAGGATATCCTTACTTAGTCCAAAACAACAGATTGGGAAGTGCCAACAATGACAATGAATATAGCAATGATTCTGTTCTTGAAGGACAAGGAACTGCAGAATCACCATATTTAATCAGAACGGCTGGAGATTTGGGATATGTTTCCTTCAATCACAAAAGAGGGGCTTATTATGCACTCCAAAACAACATTGATCTGATCGGAAGAACGTGGCAACCAATTGGTGGAGTGGGAAATCCATTCAGTGGTGTTTTTGATGGAAATGGATACACAATTTACAACATGACATGTTCTTTGCAAGAACAGTTTAGTTATCATGGTCTGTTTGGAAACACAAGCAATGCAGTCATCAAAAATTTGAATATTCAAAATGTTAGATACATAAATCAAGGACAGGTTGGCACAGGTTATGTTGGAACTTTTGTTGCATATGCCTCTGGAGATACATATTTGATCAACTGCACTGACAATCTCTATGGACAAGCAAGCGGAACATTGGGTGATGGAAGCAAAGTGTATGCTGTTGGAAGAGTTGCCAGAAATGCGAAAATCTATGTTTTTTATGGCTCCAACTCAATTGATTACACAGGACAGTTGATTGTCAATGATGGATTTTATGGATACATCGATCTTTCGGGGACAAGATCAACTTCAGCCAGCAATCAAGCGACAATATATTATGGATATGACATCGAACTTAATGGAAATGGGGGAACATTCTATGATGCTTCCAAGACTACATATAAGGGAGTTCATCAAATTTTGTTGTTGCCTAGAAATGAATTAGACAGAAGTGAACCAATAGTTTCAGGAATTGTGAATTGTGACATCCTTGACATTTCCGACATTGACAGCACTTTTGGATTGTCTTTGCCTCAACTTTCTCACCTTTTCGGAAAAAGTGATGTGATAATCAAAGATGGGGGATTTAAAGCATCTTATTATAAATATTCTTCTGACACATCTGGAGCGGCATATTCCAATCCAAGCCAGGATCCATACAATTTGCACACATTGCAAGATGATGCAGAAGAGGTTAAAACATTAAACGTAAATTTTTCTTATAAACCGTTGCTTGGTTTTGATGTTATTTGGAGAAATTATGGATTTGATCCAAACGACCCTGATGGGGTGGATATAAACAGTGCTTTTCGAGTTAAAGTGATTTACAACAGATATGAGCAAGACAATTTTGATATCTCGTCAATTGATTATCACAGTACATCTGATGTGAAGATTGATTCAAATGGCGATGTTTACAAAATTTTCTATTTGAAATATGATTCTTTTCTTTCAGATTACCCTGAAATCTTTGTTGTGCCAGATTATGTTGATGAAAATGGGGAAGTGGCGCCATTGAGAGATGGCAGTTTTGACATAAAAGGGATTTATCAAAGTTACAAAAATTCAAGATTTTCTGAACAGATCATAAATTCAGCAGATGTAAGCGGAAATGATGATGTGCTGCTCGCGTCTGAAATTCTTGTCAACAGCACATTTGCAGATGCAGAACTGACAGATCAAGGCGTTTATCTTGTGAATCTTTATGCCGAATGGGAAGGTTTGGAAAAAGATGATGAGGACAAATTCAAACTTACTCTCAATTTTTCCACAGACCAAAATACCTTTGCAGGAAAACTGGACGTTGCAAGTGTTGTTGAGACTTTGTCACTCTCATTTGGAGGAAATGCTGTTAATGACGAAACAACATATGCAATTGTTGAAAATAATGTGGCAAACTTCTACTTTGACACAATGTATAGTGACAGAGTAGATAATTACATACAACTTGGCATAAAATTAAAGACGGGTTACACATTCTCCGGAGAACTGACATTTGATGAAGAAGAATATCTGAACAATATTGACACAAACTTTGGAAATCTCAAACGCTCTTCAAACAGTTCCTACTATGTATATAATGAAGTTGCTTATACAAATCAGAGAACTGTTCAATTCTTCAATTTATGTTATGACTTTTCAATCAATATAATAATTCAAAGAGCAAGAGTCAACAACAGTATAAATGTTGGTGAAGGTGTTTATTTTGGCTTGTCGCCAATGGTTTCAGGTTGGAGCAATGTTTCAATGCTTAACTTTCAATCGAATTCCTTTGTTTCTTTGCAATCAATGGTTGATGACCAACAAAAAGATGAAGAAGGAAACACCATACGCAACAGTTACATTTCATCAGTAAACACAAATGCCGAGAATCAATACATTGGATTTGATTATTTCAAAAAAAGGGTTATGACTTCAAATTCTATATACGACTCTTTTGAGGTGGCGGAAGGGCAATATATCAATTCTGGAAGAGCAATCTTTAGATATGACTTTAACAACAATTCTTCAAGATATTATCTATATGAAGAACAAGTTGAAGAAATTGAAGAAGATGGACAGATGATTGAGAGAAATGTTGTTTATTTGTATGAAATTGACTTTCAAAGTTCGGGCGCCTATTCCAAAACAGATGAATTGGTCAGCATTGTTTACAAAAACAGCTATCAATACATTCTTAGACATTATTCATATTCAACTTTTGCCTTCATATTCTCCACAGATACAACGACAACTGAATTTGATGATGTGACCATGTTAAACAATCTGAACTCTGCGACCGGCAGTTCTTACACGAGAGAAATAAAGAGAAATCCTGAATCCAATCATTTGACAAAAATTTTGATGACTTTTGAAGATTTGCTTTACCTTGTGGATATCTACAATAGAGCGATTGAACCAATTGAAATTTCAACAATCTACACTCAAGCTTTGTTTGCATTCAGAACAATGTATCTCAATTCAGCTGGAGAAGTTGTGGAATTTGGTTCTGATGGTGCACCACCAGTGACGCAAAAACCAATTCTTTCAATTACAAGTGAAATCTATGCTGTCACAACTGACTCATCATTTGAAGTTAGTGTGACCTCATCAAGATATTACAGATTTTTTGCAAATCGTGGAAGTTCGAGTGTGACTGGAAATGAAGATAATGGCAGCATCATATTGTATAATGCAGAAAATTATCCAGGATCAACCACAGTTCAAGAAACAACGGATTCTTTCAACGTTCAAATCAATGTGTCAAATGCCAACACGGTTCCTGATATTGAAGATGAAGAACTTGCCGATCAATTAAACAGAGAATATGAAAATGAGTTCAACACATTCAATGGACGTTATTTTGAAACAAGTGTGTCAGTGGAAAAAGGCAATTGGATTTATAACGAACTTAATCATTTGGAATATCAAGATGATGTCTACACATTGACTTTCTCATATTCAAGTTCAGAAAATGTTGCTGGTCTTCAACCAGGTTATTATGAGATGACAATTGTCTGCACTGATGTTCTTTATGACATGGCATCTTCAACAAAATTTGTTGATGCTGATGTTGATGTCGAAGATCTTGACAACAATGGAAACAATGTTGATGGACTCAAAGAGCTTGTTGATGAAGAGGCTTCTGGTATTGTTACATCTATTTCAGTCAACAACACTGCTTATAGTGCAAATCAACCAACAATCAAATATGAAGACGAAATCGCCATTGAGACTCACATGACAGACAATCTTGCATATGAATTTTGGGGGTGGTTTGTTCAAGGATCAAACTATTCAAGTTACATTCAGAAAAATGGCTATCTCCCTTCCTCACCAACAGAAAGCAATGTTGCAACTTGGAATTTTGAATATTTCAGCCAATATTTTGTTACAGACGGAATGACAAATTATAATGAAAACTACCAAGAAGTCAATCCATATAACATCACTATTACGGCAATCTATCAGAAAAAACAAACCATGGTAACTTTGTCAAACCAAGTCATTGTTTATGAAGAAGATGGCTCTATGACCGAAGGCAGTTATAATGCTGCAAGTTTGGGACTCGGTTTCCAAATTCAAATGGATTCAACATTCGCTGAGAATGGTTCAAGTTTGACTAATCAGTTGTCATACAAATATCTTTCAACTGATCAATCATCTGGAGAAATCACACAACTGACAAACTTTAAGTTTATCATGGCAGGAAGCAATGCAAATGGTTATTATTTGTCAGGATTTAGGCTCTATAGACAGGACGGAACAATTGCAAATGATGTTTTTGGAGAAAGCATTGAATCGGTTTCAAACAAGGGTGTTGACCTTTCTGCAGACAGTGAATACAGCATTGATTTATACGCAAAGATAAAAGCATTGATGGAAGATGGACAAACTGATTTGATATATGAATTTTCAATCACTCCAATTGTCAGACAAAAGACAGCCACAGTGACATTCCATTCTGGAACAGGAACCAGCGAATATGGAGACATGAAGAATGGACAAGTGTTTGACATTAATGAAACAGAGACCACAGAGACATATTTCACAACAACTGAAATATATTATGGAAGCATGCTGTATTTGAATTATAGTCTGTCAGGATATATAAATGACGAGGACTCTTTGCAGAATGTCGTTGTTGATGAATTGTTCTATAACAGAACGGGTTATACGCGTCTTTCAAATGGTTATTGGCAGTCAACAGGAGGGGAATTGCTCAATGGTTCTCTGTTGGAATTGTCAACAATTTATTTTGATAATGTTGACACTTTCGAAGAAATTCATTTCTACAGATTGTGGCAACCAAACACATATATGATCACATTTGAACCAAATGGCGGAGTTTTTGTTGGCACAGACACGATAATACTTTCAACAACCTATGATTCCAATGTTTTGATTTATGGTTCGCAAGAGTTGAACTCTGCAAACCTCGGCAGTCTGACAGACATCACAAACATAACAAAACTTGGTTATCAAGATGTTGGCTGGAGTTTGGACGGGGATAACAACACAGAAGGAAGAATTGTTTTTGACAACAGTTTGGGATTGATTGTTGGAGAGACATATTCTTTGTTTGATGAAGAAGGCAACTATATCTTTGCAGGAAACTCTGTTGTCTATGCAGTGTGGGTGGAAAGTCCATATACGATTAAGATCATGTTGAACAGTGCAAACAGTTATGCTCTTCAAGGACAAGAAAACGACATACCAACTGAAAGTCAAAAAGAATTTGGTTTGGAATTCAACATTAGATATGGTGCAACTTTTGAAAACTTGTTTATCGGAGATAATGAAGCGCAGAAGATAAAAATCAGCGAACTTGTTCCGGAAAGAGAGGGATACACCTTTGCGGGCATTTTTGCTGTTGGACAATCAAGAAGGGAAGCGATCACTGATTCATCGGTGTTCTCGACAAATGTGTTGTCATGCTCTCAAACAATGTCAGAGGACATCGTGTTGACCTTGTATGTAAGCTGGATTTTCGACATCTCATATCTTTCTTTGGAATTGGAAGATAACACATTGCCGAGTTTGACTTACAATGGTCAACAACACACAGTTTATTTGGCAGAATATTTCAAAAATGGACATTCTGAGAATGGATATGTCATCACGCTTGATGAAAATGGTCAAGATATGTCAATTGGACTTTCGCAAGACATGAACTCATCAATTTCGTTGACACTTACATCAAACACCGCAAATGTTGACAGTCTTGGAGGTTTGTCGTTTGGTGTGAGAAATGTTGGAAATTATGTTGTTAACTTAAACATTATTGTTTCTGATGATGCAAATTATTTAAACTTGGGGAATGTATTTGAAACAAACTACGAGTTTTCCATTTCTGTTCAAGAGGCAAACATCAGAACGGAAATCACAAACTTGGTCTACTTGCAAAACATCAAACGAATTATGGCTCCATTTATTAACGATGAATTCAACTTGGAGTTGGCAAGTTGTGTTTCACTTGACAGCTTCACAAGTTTGATGAAAACAAAAGATGCTACAATAACAGGTGAAGTTAATGACGAATTAAATATGCAAATTTATCAATACACCATGTTTAAGTATTTCATGCTTCTTGATTCAAACAATGGGGCAAACCATAAGTTATATAAAGAATGGACGTTTGCGGATTATTTGGAATTTATGTCAGATGAAACCAATTCTGAAAATGTTGCAAACACTGTTTCAAATCTCAATTATTTCGCATTTTATGATTATGCAAACACAGAGAATGTGGTAGAAATAGATGGATATGATGATTTACGTTTGGTTTCAGATCATGTTCAAAACGTATCTTTGGAAATTGCAATTGACAGAGTTGTCATTCTGTCAGGAACGGTTTCACTTGTGAGACCGAAAAACATGTATCAAATGAGAGTTTATTTGACAGATGTTGTTGCAAACACAAACAATATTGAAAATTATGATGTTCAGTTTGACTCTGACGGAGATGCATACATTTCAACCGAGGTTGCATATGTTTTGCCTCAACCTTTGCAAATTGCCAATTTGGAAGAAACCAAGTCAGCATATTATCAAGAAGGGATTGAAAACAGAGAGGTTGAATGGGCTGGAAACAGAGAAAATATTCAATATAATGGCGAAACTTTGTATTTGATTGAAAATGGAATATACGTCTCTGCAGATCTATTTACATCTACTGGTGGAGACTATTATACAGACACAGTGTTTTCATTCACCAATGATCAAAATTATTTATATTTTGATAATGTTTCCATTGTTATGGAAACTGTTGATGGTGCGACGATGTCTTACACAGATATTTCCACATATTTCAAACTTATTCTTGAAGAAAATGACATTTTCACAATATTGAACACAGATGGCATTGCAAATGTTGTCGTTTCTGCATATTATTTGACCACTGAAAACAACATGACTTCATTTGAGTTGGTTGACGAGACTCTTGCAACAGAAATTTTGAGAATAACTAGGGTTTACTTTAATGTTGACGGAACAGAAGAAAGTGTTTACGAAGCAGAAGGTCTTGAAATTGGTGCATATTCATCAAATGGTGTAATGATTTATGAAATCAGAGAGAATAATGCAAATGAAGTTTCAATTATGCTGGGACCAAATGTTACGAAAGTTGTTTTTGCTGTCGAGTCCTTGGATATTTCAGAATACATAAGTTTATACAAATGGACAGACATAGAACAATATTATGTTGACGGAACCATGGAGTCTTCAAACAGCATGACTTTGGATATGAGTCTGGTGGAATCCACGGAAGATGGACTTAACGAACTTTCATATTATGCCATTTTCACTGATTTGGTTCTTGTTAATTACAATTTGAATTTCCCAAGTGGTTACGGTGAAGATGTGGAAGACACTTCAATAATGAAACTTGGCGAAGCCACAGCCAATGATTTGGCGATACCTCATGTGAATGGTTTGAATGCCTCAAGCCTGACAGTCAAATCTCCAACTGGAGAAATTTTGGATTACACAGAAATTTTCCTTGGCGAAGATTTGGGCAATGGAAGAACTTATGTGGGGATAACAGAAGAAACCAAACATGCAGTGGTCACAATTGATGTCAAGTGGGAAGTCAGTCAAATTGAATATGCTCAGATATTGCAGGAATATAAGACTGCGGTAAATTCTTTCTCGTCATTGGCGGTGACAGATATAGTTTTGATTTACAATGAAAATAACGGGGTGTATGATTACAGTTACGTTTGGTATTTCAATGATCAACAGATTTCAACAGATCAAGTCATGAGACTTGAAGGGCAAGGAAGTTATGAAGAAAGTGGAAATTACAGGCTTGTGATCACAGCAACCTTAAACCCAGAATATTATGTTTCACTTGAAGATGCGAGCAAGACCTCAACACAAATTGAATTAACATTCTCTTTGCAGTTTGTTAGACATCTTTTGGACAGCGTCACATTGCCAGATGCAGAAACCACTGTCAAGACTTATGACGGAATGGAACATTTGACTGATTGGTCAGTGGAAATTGATTACTTCGTTTTCAACAGATATAGTGACGACTATGAAGATGAAGTGACAACAGAACAGCTGTATTATGTCACAACTGGTTCTGTGTATTTCAAAATCTTCTTCAATGGTGGAGAAGTGTCTTCAATGAGAAATGCTGGAGAATATCGAATCATGGTTTGCTTTGATGAGGGCATTTTTGACACATCAGGGGTGGATTCATCAAATCTGGAATTTATCTACACAATCAATGCAGCAAGTGTTGACTTGAGCGAGTTTGATTTTTCAGAATCAAAACAATTCAACTCAGTTGAGCCGTCTTTGAGAAGAGAAATTCATCTGTCAAATGAAAATGTCACAATTCAATTGAGAAGAGATGCTGGAGAAGATGTGGGAGAATATTATCTCTACTTTGAAGATATCATTCAAACCTACAAATCCAACTACACCTTCACATTTGGAGACACAGTGATTTTTGAGAATGGAACATTGACAGACGACGCAAGCACAACATCAATTGGGTTGTTTACCATCACCAGCAGTGGAACATTGAGATTGTCTTATCAAATCACAGAGCAAAATCCTGCAACTGTAAGTGCTGAATACAGTGATGAAGGATATTCGTTGAAACTTACGGAAGATTTCAAATTGCAAATTTACTGTGGAACTGAATTATTCAAAGAATTTGCTTTGAACTTGTTTGATGTTTCTTCTGGAGCAAACATAAGTTCGAGCGAAGTTTTGAATATTCTGAAAACAAAAATCTTAGACCTTCAACCAAGATTGTTTAATTCTGAAAACTACGAAACAGCTTATGACAGCATGACTTATACCTACAATTTTGTTATGGGAGAGGAAATTTCAAAATATTTCACAAACGTAGAGTTTGTTTCAGGGTACAGCTTCACTATCAACTCTATAATAATTGATATTTCAAATTTTGTTTTTGAAAAGACATATGATGGAGAAACAACAGTCTATGTCGACACAACTGGAGCGGAAATTGATTTGGACACATATAGTGGTGCATACATCACGGCTGTGTATTCGACAGCTCATGCTGGAGAAGATATCAGGGTAGATTTGTCTTTGCAAAGAAAAAATTCAGATGTCAATTTGACGAACTATTCATTGTCTTCAAACTTTGTTTTTGGAACAATCAACAAACTTTCTGCGACAATGACCTTTGCTCTAAACAAAGATACTTACACTTATGGCGAAGTTTCAGTCAACAATGTCTCAAATTTGATTGGCAGTTACACAGTTACAAACTCTCAAAATGAAGGGATCACCGATTTGCTTGTCAGTGGATATTTCACAATCTCATACAGTTTGCCAGATGATGTCAAAACAAATGAAAAAGGATTTTTGTATAAAGGAAATTACACAATCAATGTCAATGCAGAATTTCAGGATTTTGATATGACAATAAACAATCCAAGTTTTGAAATTGAAGCATTGCAATATACAAGGCAAATTTCACCGAACTACATACAAATCACGGTTCTGGACAAAATTCAAGAATATTATGAAGATGTTGTCACAATTCAATCAACGGGAGACGTGATAACTTTGAAACTTTTTGCTGAAAACTTGGTGGTTGGACAGACTGCAAGCATGGGGAATTATGATCTTTTGATTGTTTCTGGCTCAGAGACATTCCTAGACGGAAGCATTGTTGTTTCAGTTAATGAAGAAAACAATGGTCTCCAAGTTTTGAATGCAGAAACAACAGTTTATGTGAGAATTGATGACGAAACAATTTTGACAAACAACACTTACAACGGTCAAAACTATTTTGTTCAAGGAGATGTTTCAAAGACAATCCGTGTTTCAAATGAAACAACAAGCAAATCAAGCACTCTTTCTTTCTTCTTGAAAGAAGCAAATGAAAGTGGTGAAATTGTTGAAAACTCAATTGCCTCTGAAAACGTCAACTTCTCTGAACTTACAATTGTTTTTGAAGAAGGAAATGCACAAATTTCTGATGCGGGAAGCTATAAATTGAACATTTTTGCAACTTGCGCGGAATACACAAATGTTGTTTTTGCAGAAGATTATTATCTTTCTATTGATCCTGTGACCGTCAATATTTCTCAATTTACATTTGAAAAAGAGTATGATGGAACAACTATTTACACTATCTCAGAGTTTAATGAAAAAATTTCGGGAGATACAGTTTCTATTTTGGTACAGTTTGATTCTGCTGCGGCAGATACGGGAAAAACGGTGGCATTATATCTTTCTGGAATGGATATGAACAATTATGAACTTTCAGCTTCAACAGGTGTGGGAACAATCAACAAGGCAACCGCTGTTGTTGAACTTGTTTCAACAGAAGTTGAATATGGTGAAGTTTCTCTCACTCAGCCACTTGCATACACTGTCAAAGTTGATGGTGCAAATTTGTTGTCATCACAATATAGTTTGATGCTTGATATTGAAAATGCTCAATACAGCAGTGCAGATTATTTGAACGTTGGGACCTATAATGTCATTATGACTTCTCAGTCGTCAACAAATTACACCTTGGTTTTCAATCCTGTTGAACTCATTGTGAACAAACGGGATATATCAATTGTGCTAAGTGTCAACGGAGAGTTTTCTGCCGAATTTAATTCTCCGGAAGCTCTTTCATCGAAATTCACATGCAATTACATGACCGAACTTTATGAAACTATTCAAGTAGAGATGACAAGAACAGGTGGAACAAGCGTCGGTTATTACAAAGTCTTGAGTGGAGAGTCAAAAGATACAAATTATAATGTTGTTTCAGTTGTGGACAACAGTCTATTGGGTGCATTTAGGATAACTCCAGTAAGAGAGAGATTGTACTTGCTTTTAAGTGAAGAAGTGTCCGTTTCGGCTTCATCTGGTGGAGATATTGCGACAATAACCTATGATGGAAACCTCTATGACACAATTCTGATTGAGGAAAGAGCAGAAAATTCAGGTGTTTACAGGCTTGTGTTCACAAATTCAGAAAACACAAGTGTGAGACAACAGTTTGATTTGAACTTCTACACTTATGATTCTTCAACCTTGACATACAACTTTGCAGATGTGACAGTTGAGGGATTGACATCAACAATTCAATTCTTGTATCCAACCACAGTCAGAAACGTGGGAACTTATCAAATTTATTCAAGTGGCACAACATCTGAAAGCTATGAAGTCAAAATGGGAAAAGAAGGGGAAATCTATTGCTTCTATTTGACTATTGCAAAAAGAGAATTATATTTCACAAATGCTCAGCTTAGCAAAATTTTTGATAATAAAGATGCTGTTTTTGAATATGCAGATGCAAACGAAGTGTTGACAGGTATTGTTGAAAACGAAGAAATGAGTTTGAACATCAGTTTCAAACAGAACGGAGAAATTGTCAAATATGTCGGAACTGGCTACACGGTTGAAGCGGAAATTGTTGGTGAAACAATTTCAAACTATAATTTGAACATGTCCAGTGAAGACGGCACGGTTGTTTCTGCAAGCATAGAGCGTGCAGACATGAGTTTCATCATAAACTCTCAATCATACACATACGGTGACGATTTTGAATTGAAATATAAATATCAAACAGAAGTTGATTTGACAGGTTATGATGTTTCAAGACTGGGAATTCAACTGGTCGCTCCAGACATTTCCTCATATTATTCCACAAGCAATGCCTTGAAGGTTGGGGAATATGACATGATATTGATTTTCAGTGCTCAGGACTTTAAGATTGGTGGATACATCATTGATAATGTCGAACAAGATGAATTGACCGCAAAACTTATCATCACACCAAAGGAACTTCAACTTGTTGAGAAAGATGTTAGTTTGCAAGATATCTTTACAAAAACCTACGACGAAACAAATGAAGTGAAAATCACTGATGAACAGGGCGGTTTGCTTTTTGATGTTTCGGGAATCAATCAAAGCGAAGAGGGAGATGTTGATTCGGTTCAGGTTTTGTCAGCCCGTTATGTGAACGAATATGTTGGGCAGGCGATTCAGATAAATTTTGAATTGACAGGAGAAGATAGTGACAACTATGTCATTTCTCCTTGGATGTATGGTGTCATCAAAGCAATTATGGTTGGCATTGAATTTGATTATCATGCTGACGGTGAAGATGTCACATCAAATGTTGATGACAATCAACTTCCAACATTGTCTCAACTTGCATTCCCATTTATGTCAACATCATATTTGACAGCAAATTCAGCATCAAGTTCGACCAATTCAGTCAAAAACTTTCCAACGTCCTTGACAGGAAAAACCGGTTTTGCTTTTCTCAATTGGACCTTGAAGTTTGAAAATATTGTCAATGGCTCTGATGAACTTGTCTATCTTGAAGATCTTGTTCAAACATATGCCCTTGTCAAAGATTATGACGGATCAACATATTCAGTTGTTGTTGGCAATGACGAAAACACTGTTAGATTTTTGAATGCTCTGCTTACAGATGAGAATGACTTGTTGGGGTATTATTACAAAAACCATTCTGATTTGAATTTTGTTTTCAATGCAAACTGGAACACAAATCAATACAGAATCACCATTGTTCTTGCTGATGAAAATGGAAATAATGCAAGTTATGGAAGTGTTGTGATTGATGATGGAGATCCAAGCACAGAAAATTCTGTTGTAACAACAAACTTCTTGGGAGATTTTGATTACGACAGCACACTCACATTGAGAGCAATTCCAAATGAACATTGCTATTTTGCAGGATTCTATGATTCGGAAGGAAGAAGATACACAGGGACAGAGCCTTTTATATCAATCGTCAGTGATGGCGAAACTGAAGTGTTTACAATCACGAATGTTAGACAAACCTACAATTTGGTTGTGAGATTTGCAATTCAAAAAGTTAACGTCATTTTGGATCTTCAAGAGCATGCTGATGCGATTATTGAATCAAGTGACTTTGAGGATATTGGAAATTCTCAATATCAATGGGAAACAGACTATTTGACTTTGCAGGATATGTATTTGTCGGATTTGCCAAACATTTTGAAAACTGGCTTTGAAATCGTAAGTTACAGCACTTCAACTGAAACGGTTGAGAAATCTGCTTTTGAATCTACAAACATTACGACACTTTTGCCAAATTCTGATGACGAAAGCATGACATTGACCTTGAAGCCAAATTTGGAAGAAATCGGAGTTGTTGTCACACTTGACTATGGCTTTGATGGAATCACTCAACAAATTTCAGTTCCATTTGGTCAGGCTTATCAGACAGCAGTTGGTTGGGTTGAAAATCCAATGAGAGAAGGTCACATCTTTGATGGTTGGTTTGATTCTTCTGAGCAAAGAGTGTATGGTGGAGATGTCCTGACTTCCACCGAACCACACACTTTGACGGCTCATTGGTCAATTGACAATTATGTTCTCGAATTGATTTCACCATATGCAACAATAAGTGAAGCAAACATCACTTTTGTCAAATCAAATTCATCATATATAGCAAATGATGTGCCATACAACATAGAAATCACTTTCAAAGTTACACCAATCAATGGATATGAAATTTCTTCCGCTTGGTCACAAGGATTTGATGTTGTCATAAATGCTGACAAGACTGCAAACGTAAAATTCACAATGCCAGCAGAGAATGTAAGTTATCAATTGCCAGTTGTTGCAGTCAGAAACACTGTGACAATTCAAGGAGAACACTTGGCTTCTGTGGTTGCGTATGATGTGACAGAAGAGGAAACAGAAATTGACATAACAAACAATCAGTTCAGAGTTGAAACAGGAAGAACTTTCAGACTTATTATTTCTGCAGAAACAGGATATGCTGTTGCTGACATAACATTTGAAGGCGATTCTGTTTTGAGAGTTGACAAAAATGTAGAAAATGGCATTTTGACAGCAACAGTTGAAGGAATTAGCAATGATTTGACGGCATATGTGTCAGTGACAGAAAACGAAAATCAGATTGCAATCTCATTTGAAGATCCTTCGGTGGTTGAATCTATTGAAGTTGCTGGAAGGACATATAACACAATCAACGAATTGCCAATGTTTACAGCAAAAACTGGTTCGACTTTCAGTTTTTATGTCAAGTTTGATCATGGCTATGCATTTGGCTCATACGAATGTGATGATTTTGACGTGGAATATCAATTGATCGAAACTGGGGCATACATTGACAATTACCTCTTTGAGTTGTCTGCAATCAATTCAAGCGGAGAAATTGTGATTAGTCACACCTTGGCAAGATTTACCATCAATATGCAGGTTGTGTCATTCAACGAAAATCAAGAAATGGTTGACATTCCAGGAAATGTTGCTTTTGTTGAAGGGGAGACTCAGGCAGAGGTTGAATATAATTCTGTTGTCACATTGACATATCAAGCAGAAGAACTTTACAATTTTGCAGGTTGGAGCAAGGACGGAACAAATCTTTTCAGCACTGAAGCGACACTGGAATACACAGTCACACAAGATGAAACCATCTATGCAATATTCTCCACATTGAAATTTGACATTCAATTTGCAACTTACAACTATTACACAATCTATGACGAATACAATGATCCAAACAGGACGGAAATTGTTTACACAGAAATCTCAGGAGGAAGATATTTTGATTCGGACACAGGAAGAGAGATTGCAGGAATTGAACTTTATTATGGATCCAACAAAACAATTACCTTCAGAGTTCCAACTGGATATATGTACTATGGTTATGGATTCAGAAATGGTGAAAGATTTGAGTATATAGAAATTCAAGAAAGCAATGAAGAAGAAGTTGAAGTTGAGATCTCAAGTTTGTTGCTTGATGAAAATATTGTTGATTTCAAGCTATATATTGTTGTTAAGGCATATAGTCTAAGCATTGAATTTGAAACAAAAATAGATATTGATGGAGCAAGAGAGGAAGATGTTGATGTGGGATATATTGCTCTTCAAGATTCAAACGGAAATGATGTAAACAGATATGGCTATGTTGAGGGAACAAGAATTCACTACATGGAAAATTCATTTGTTGATGGTCAAGTTGTCAGCAACAAAAATTTTGAAGTTATGGCATACACTGGTGATATCATCTATCTCAAAGTTATGACATTGAAAGAAGGATACAGGTTCTCAAACATAGTGGCAAACAGACAAGATGTTTTGATTTCAAAATTGCAAGAGACGGAAGACTATTTGTTCTTTGAAATCAGCGGTTTGGTTGGAGGCACCGAAGAATTGTATTTTGAAGTGTTGTTCAAACCGACAGTAAATGTTATCAACTTGTTATTCACCGATGACGACATTCAAGTAGAAGGTGGAGCATTCACTTTCAACATTACAGAAGAAAATCGAAATAAAGTTTGGACATCTGGAAGGGAATATTCGGCTGTTGTCGTTTCTGCATATACTGACAGCTATTTTGAAGTCAATGCCTTGATTCGTGCCGGATATATTGTTGATGGTGACAATCTGCAAATTGTTGACAGTGGAAACATCATTGTGCCAAACAGTGTCACATATCAATCTCTTAATGTTGCAGAATCTGGATACACTGGAAAGATAACCTTCCGAGTTGCAAATTATTTGGGAGTTTCAAGCATTGTGATTGAAGTCAACCCTTTGTCTTATTCTGTTGCACTTATGGAAGACACAAATTTGCTTGCAACAATTGACAATGTAAACTTTAACTCTGTTTTAAATCTGACGCAATATAATGCTGACAACATCACAATTTTTGACGAAAGAATTTATTTCTTGAATGGAAAATTGAAAGTTGATTTGCAGAAGGATCAACACAATTTTGAGGGATATTTCACATATCAAAATGGTGCGGGTGTGCAATATATTGATTCTCAAGGAAATGCCGTCAACGCATGGCAAGAAAGTGGATATGTCTTGAACTTGCTCACATCAAAATACGAACTCAGTGAAAATGCAAGCATTGATCCTGAAACTGGTGTTATAACAATCAAATTGTATCTCTATTGGTCATATCTCAAAACAAGAATCAGTTTTGAGTTTGTTCCTGATGTCAGAACTGGTTATACTGCGCAAGACATGATAAGTGGTATAGATTTTTCAAATTCTTGGTTCTATGAAACCGCTCCGCTTTACATTGAAGTTTCATTCAACACAGACATTCACATAACAGCGCCAGAAATTGAAGGATACAGATTCTATAAGTTTGTCATCAGTCAAAAGAACGCAAATGGAATTTGGCTCACAGACGTGACGTCGTTCTCAAATGACATTCCTTGGTCAACAAACGAATATGATCGAATTGTTGAGTGTAGGATTCAAGTGATATATTTTGCGAAAGTTGAAGTGACCATTTTTGGTGGAGAGGGATCATTCAATCTCTATCAAGAATCAAGTGACAATCAAGCAATATTGTTGTTGAATGAAGGATATGTTGACACGACAAAAGAATTCAATATTGAGGCTGTTGCTGGTGAAGGATATGAGTTTTTGCGTTGGGAAAATTCTGATGATGGATCATTCTCTTTTGACAAAACATTGAAAATGACAATAACACAAAAAACAAATTTGGTTATGAGTTTGCAAGGTGTGACAGTGACATTGAATTTTGAAGCTTACGACACAACATTTGGTCAGATCACAAACCTGAGGGTGCAATCTTTGGACAACAGTTACAACACTTACAGGCTTGGAGGATACAGTGGTGATGAATTCTTGAAAACTCTTACTCAAGTTGATGTCAGAGTTGGCGACAAACTGACATTTGTGCTTAGTGTTGATTTTGGATTTGCAGTTGTGTGGAACAGAGCAGAAATCTCCTTTGTTGAATACACTGGAAATATGTATTATTTTGCGATGTCGGTTCCTTCTGATTGTGCAGGACAGACATTGGAGATAATCCCAACATTCCAAGATGAAATTTTGGCGGTTTATATTTCTAGAGACTTTATTGAGACTGATATTTCTGATATTGCAATTGACTATAACAACATAAATCTGGCAGGATATACGACCTTCAATGGACAAAGAGTGGATTTTGTGAGTTGTGACGAAGGACAAGAAATCAGAATTGTCACTGTGACAAATGCAAGATATGAGATTGACAATATCATAATCAGGAACTATGACAGAGCATATGAAAACATGAATGAGTTCTATTCTGAAGATGGAATAATCATTCTGACAACTGATTTCATGGAACAAAATAATATTGTCGGAAATGTTCAAATTCAAATTGAATACAGACGTGAACTTTGGGAAGAGGAGTTGCTGGCAGTCAATTCGTTTGAAGGTCGAGGAACATCAGGCGACCCTTACCAAATTTGGTCTGTCGAGGATTTGATCTTGATGATGACGTATGTCAATGGTGGAAACTTAAATTCAGAAGGAATCAGATATAAAGACTGCTATTTCATTTTGATGGAAGATTTGCAGTTGACATCAAAATTCTGGACACCTATCGGAACCGAAGAAAATTCATTCAACGGGCATTTTAATTTCAACAATCACAAGATCAACGGAATTTACACGGCTTATTTCTACGATCCAGTTCACTATAATGGACTTTTTGGAGTTCTTGGATTTAATGCCCAAATTGTCGAAAAAACTGAATCTATTTGGTATATTTATCTGATCATTGGTTTGCTTTTGCTGTTGATCATAATTCTCATAATTTTGATTTTGCTCAGTAGAAAACGCAAGAGACAAAGAGAAGAACTTTCCAAAAGGTAATATACATTCAAATATTTTCAGCAACAAATCAATATAATAAAGCAAGGAGACGATTATGCAATATTTCCTTGCTTTATTTTTTCTTGGTCTAATTCAAGGATTGACAGAATTTTTGCCTGTTTCATCTTCTGGACATCTTGTTCTTTTCAGTCAAATTTTTGGAGTTCAGGAGAGCTTGTTCATAAGCATTTTGCTTCACGTTGCAACATTGCTTTCCATTGTTGTTGTGTTTTACAAAGATCTGTGGCAGATGATAAGACACCCGCTTTCAAAACAAACGATGATGTTGGTTGTTGCAACAATTCCGACTTGCTTGATTGTTCTTGTGATTATGCCAATAATCAAACAATCATTTACCGGTGGATTTTTGCCGATTTGTTTTTTGATTTCTGCAATTTTGTTGTTTATTTCTGAGAAATTGTCAAAGAAGAATGTTTGCACTGAAATGAATTATCGAACTGCATTTTTCATGGGGGTTGCACAAGGATTTGCGGTTTTTCCAGGAATCTCTCGTTCTGGCACAACGATAGGTGCTGGACTTATGAGCGGTGGAAAAAAAGAAGACATTGCCAAGTTTTCCTTTTTGATGAGTGTGCCAATTGTTTTTCTTTCTTTGCTTATGGAAATCTATGAAATTGTTGTGGGAGAAGTTGCATTGGAAATTCAAATTTTTCCGACAATCATATCTTTCATAACTGCTTTTTTGATTGGAATCATTTCAATCAAACTGATGATAAAACTCACAGTGAAATCAAATCTGAAATGGTTTTCTGTTTATCTTTTGGCCATTGCCGTTGCTTCTGCCTTTATTTTGTGAATTTGAAAGAAAAAAATGTCGAATAGTAATAGTTGGAATTTCTGCAATCGTAAGATATCGCAGGAGTCGTTTGTGGAAGATAGATCATATTACAAAAAAAATATCAACCAATGTTTGTCAGAATTTGAAACGAACATGAATGGACTTAGTGAATTGCAAGCAAAGGAAAGAATTTTGCAGAGTCAGAAATATCTCATTAAAAGTGAAAAAAAACAGTCTTTCGTTTCAAAGTTTTTTGCACAAATCAAAGAACTTATGGTTTTGGTGCTTTTGATTTCGGGAATTATTTCCATTGTTATTGGTGCGGTTGAAAATTCGACTAGTGAAATTATCGATGGGGCAATCATTCTTGGAATTGTCGTTATAAATGCTCTTTTTGGTGTTTATCAAGAACGGAAAAGTGAGAAGGCTATTGAAAGTTTGAAAGATTTAACTCGACCTGAAACCAATGTTTTGAGAAATGGGAAAGTTGTCAAAATCAAAACTATAGAACTTGTTTTTGGAGATATTGTTTGCTTGGAGGCGGGAAGCATTGTTCCTGCAGACCTGCGACTTATTGAAACTTCCAACATAAAAGTCAACGAGTCATCTTTGACTGGAGAAAGCGAAGCGGTTGAAAAATTTGCTGATGTTGTTTACAACAAAGATATGCCACTTGCTGAAAGAAAAAATATGGTGTTTGCTGGAAGTGTGGTTGAAAATGGACATGCAAAAGGAATTGTTGTCACTCTTGGGACAGAAAGCGAGCTTGGAAAGATTGCCGAAAGTTTGAAAGAAACAAAAAAAGAACTCACTCCACTGCAAAAAAGCATACAGGGAGTTGGAAAGGTTTTGACATACCTCATTTTGCTTGTTGCAACTGTCACATTCATTTTGGAGTCCATTGCAAATCCGTCTGAAATCTTGCAAGCATTTTTGACTGCAGTTGCGATTTCAGTTGCTGCAATTCCTGAAAGTATGCCAGCCGTTATCACAATCATAATGAGTTTGGGTATTGCAAAACTTTCCAGACAAAAAGCGATAGTCAAAAGAATGCACGCGGTGGAGACTTTGGGTGCATGCGATGTGATTTGTTCGGACAAAACGGGAACAATCACTCAAAATAAGATGAATGTTGAGGATTTTTTTGTTTTTTTTGATGAGAAAAGTGAAAATTTTGACATTTTTTTAAATTCAATGGTGTTGTGTAACGACGCATCAATTGGAGAAAAAGGTTATGTTGGTGGATCGACTGAAGTTGCACTTTTGAATTTTGCAAAGAAACATGGAGTGGAAAAAGAAATTGCAGAAAAGAAATATCCGAGAATCAACGAGATTTCTTTCAACTCCGAACGAAAAAAAATGACAACTCTCAATTCTGTCAATGGTGAAAAAGTTTGCTTCATGAAGGGTGCTCTTGACAGGGTTTTGAAATGTTGTGACAATTATTTGAAAGATGGAAAAGTTTTGCCACTTGATGAAACTGTCAGAAAAAATATTCTATATCAAAACAAAAATATGTGTGACAATGCTTTACGTGTCATAAGTTTTGCATTTAAACAAAATTTTGACAATCAAATTGACGAAGAACATTTTGTCTTTCTTGGAATTTGCGGACTTCAAGATCCACCAAGACCAGAGATTGAGGGAGCGGTCAAAAGGTGTAGAAAAGCCGGTATGCGTCCAGTCATGATAACTGGAGACTATAAAGATACCGCTTTTGCAATTGCGAAAAGAGTTGGAATTGCAAAAAAACTTGATGATGTCATATCTGGTGAAGAAATCGAACTGTTGAGTGATGAAGAACTTTCCAAAGTTGCCGAGAAAAAATGTGTCTTTGCTCGTGTCAGTCCAACACACAAGGTCAGAATTGTGCAGGCACTCAAAAGAAATGGGCATATTGTTGCAATGACAGGAGATGGAGTCAATGACGCACCAAGTCTGAAGAAAGCAGACATTGGAATTGGAATGGGAAAAACTGGAACAGATGTCACAAAAGATGTTGCGGACATAATCATCACTGATGACAATTTTGCAACGATCATCATTGCTGTTGAGGAGGGAAGAAAGATATATAGCAATATTCAAAAGACCGTCAAATATCTCTTCTCTGCAAATATGGCAGAAATTTTGGCACTTTTCTTTATCACAATCTTGTTCCCTGGAATGACTTTTCTTCTGCCTGTTCAAATTTTGTTTGTCAACATAATCACTGACTCTTTGCCGGCAATTGCTCTTGGGGTTGAGCCCGTTGAAAAAGAAATCATGTTTGAAAAACCGAGAAAGAAAAATGAAAGTTTGTTTTCTGGTGGAGCTGGAGCAAGCATTGTGATTTTGGGAGCAATTCAGACAATTTTGACAATGGTGGCATATCTTTTTGGACTTTTCATGCACAACGAATCAATTGCCATCACAATGGCTTTCTACACGCTCAACCTTATTCAGTTGTTTTTTATGTTTACGGCAAGAACAAAAGAGAGTTGTTTCAAAAGTAATCCATTCAAAAACAAATTTTTCACACTGTCACTTCTGCTTGGATTTGGTCTTTTGATTTTGATAGCTTGCACGGGATTTGGACAAATTTTGCAACTTGAAAATCTTAATTTATCTTGTTGGATTGTTGTCGTTTTGTGCTCTGTGTCAATCATTTTTATTGGAGAACTTTATAAATGGGTTGAAAACAGAATCAGAAAGAAAAAATTGCATTAGAAAATAATGCAATTTTATTTTTGCATTTTGGGAGAAATTGTGTTAAAATTGTTTCATGGATTTGACTGAAATTATAGAAAATCAAGACTTTTTCAAAAATTTGATTGCTCAGAAAGAAAAAAACACTCTGAGCAGTGCATTGCTCTTTGTTTGTGAAGATGACATCACTGCTTCCAAGGTGCTTATTTTGACTGCGACACTTTTGGAATATCCAGCGTTTGAGATGTTCAATGAAAATAGTTCGGAGTTTGTCAAGATTGAAAAAAACGTTGATTTAGATGTCAAGGTATACCCAAAGAACAATGAAAAATTGTTGGTTGCAGATTCCAATGAGATTGTTGCAGAGGCATATGTCAAACCTGTCAATTTGCCAAATAAAATTTTCATAATCAAAAATTTTGATGTTTCCACGGAGGAGGCCCAAAACAAACTTTTGAAAATTTTGGAAGAGCCTCCAAAAAATGTTTATTTTCTTTTACACACAAAAAGTGAAGACAGAGTTTTGCCGACAATAAAAAGTCGTTGTGAAAAAATCAAAATTTCTCCACTTGATGAGAAAGCAATTGAAAAATATTCTGACAATACTTTGGCAAACATTTTGGGTGAGGGATATATTGGGAAAACGCAGATTCTTGCTCACAATGAAAATTTGAAAGTGATTGTAAAGTTTGCTGTAAGTTTGTTTACAGAGCTCAAAAACAGCAAGCAAGTCATTTTGTTTTCAAAACGATTTTTGGAATTTAAAGATGACTTGACCTTGATTTTGCAAGTTATGTCAATATGCATTGAAGACATAATCAAAATCAAATGCGAAAGTGAAAATCTTTGCAAACTCAAACCTTATTATGACGACTTGAAAGATGTCGAGCCAGAATTTTCTGTTGAAGCTCTCTGCGAAATTTCAAAATTGATTTCTTCATTGAGAGAGAAATTGGAATTTAATGCAAATTTGACGGTTTCTGTTGATAATTTTTTGTTAAAAATGCTGGAGGTTAAATATTTATGCAAATAGAGGTTGTGGGAGTAAAATTTAAGAATGGCAACCATGTTTATTCGTTCGACCCAAATGGACTTCATTTGAAGAATGGTGACTATGTTTTGGTGGACACCGAAAAAGGAACAGATCTTGGTGTCATTGTGAAAGAGGAGGAGAGCATTGACCCTGCGAGACTGCTTTCTCCGTTGAAAAAAGTTCTCAAGATTGCAACGAAAGATGTGGTTGAAAAAGCGGAAAAATTTGACAAAGAAGCAGGGAAACTTTATCCAACTGTGAAAAAGATTGTCAAAGAATTTGGGCTTGAGATGAAAATTGTTTTGGTCGAAGCGAGTTATGACAACAGCAGGTATATCATCAACTTTACTGCAGAAAATCGTGTGGATTTCAGAGAGCTTGTCAAAAAACTTGCAGAAACCTTGAAAAAAAGAGTGGAACTTAGACAAATTGGCAGTCGTGATGAAGTCAGAATGCTTGGAGGTTTTGGTCCATGCGGGAAAATTTGTTGTTGTGTTCAAAACATGGGAGAATTTGACCATGTTTCAATGAAAATGGCAAAAAATCAAAACTTATCTTTAAATCCTGCGAGTATAAGTGGGCTGTGTGGAAAACTTATGTGTTGCATTGCTTATGAAAATCCAATTTATCAAGAATCTATCAAGCTCATGCCAAAAGTTGGAACAAATGTTTCCACAAAAGATGGACGCGGAACGGTTGTTTTCAATGATTTGTTGAAACGAGAGGTTGAAATAAAGTTTGTCAATGGTGATGACTTTGAATATAAAACTTATCCTCTTGAAGAAGTGAAGTTCAAAAAGGAAGAAAAATGAATTTAGATAAGGGTGAAAGACTGGAAGATTTGCAGTGTCATGGATTGAAAATCATTCAAAACAAAGACTTATACACTTTCACGTCTGACAGTGTGATTTTGGCAAATTTCATTAAAGCGAAAGCAAAAGATATTGCTGTTGAAATTGGTGCAGGTTGTGGAGTGATTTCCATTCTTGTTCAAGCAAAAAACAAAATAAAAAAAATCTATGCTTTTGAATTGCAGCAAGAATTGCAGCAATTATGCAAGAAAAATTTGAAATTAAACAATCTAAGCGACAAAATTGCACTCATTTGTGATGATGTCAAAAATTTTGAAAAATACATCAAAAAAGAGAGTGTTGATATTGTTTTTTCAAATCCGCCATATTTCAAACCGACAAACTTTGAACAATCAAAAGTAAAAAAAATTGCAAAAGAAGATGCCACTTTGCCACTTGGGACATTGGTGGAAGTTGCTGGCAGTATGTTGCGTTTTGGTGGAACGTTTTATTGTTGTTACAGTGCAGAAAGGGTTTGTGAACTTATTACAACGTGTCAGAATAAAAATTTGGCTGTCAAAGAATTGTTTTTCACAGAAAATGGCAAAGGAGATGTCAAACTTGCAGTTTTGAGAGCGGTTAAAGGTGGAAAGCAGGGTGTCAAAGTGAGAAAGAATCTTGTTACAAATGACAAAGACGGAAAATATCTTGAGATTCTACAAACAAAAAACATGTAAAAAAGTTTTTCGACATCTTGTTTTTTCAATATCTATTGATTTTTGAATGGTGAAGTGATATAATAAATCTATTGGGAGATGTTTTTATGGAAAAGAAACGTAGACCTTTTACTTTGACTGGTGGAATTGTTAATGTTGTGTTTGCTTCTTTAGATATTCTTGCAACGCTTATTGTTTTGTTTGCCATGATTGAATATAATTCGCAGGTTGGTCTTGACACAACATATCTTACAGTCTTGACTGTGACATGTATTTTCGAATTTGTTTTTGCAACTGTGATAATAATTTTGTCGAGCATTTTATTGGCAAAAAGTTCTTTACCAATTGACAGATTTAACAAATATTCCGGTCTTATTATTACTTTGTTTGTGTTTGATTGTATCGCTGTGATTGGCTCATTATTTAATGCTATAAGCGGTAACTATTTCTCAATAATTGTGTTGCTTGTTTATGTAATGTGTGCAATATTTATCATGATAGATCTATGTGCGAATAAAAAGGCATTGAAAAATCCTGTGTCCGAACAAAACAAGGAAGTTGCTAAAATGGAAAAAGTGGAGGAAAAGGCCGAGGACGTCAAAAAGACACAATCAAATCCGGTTCAAAACAAAACTGGCGTTACAATGTCAAAACTCTATCAAACCTTGTCAGAACTCAAAGAAATGAAAGAAGCCGAAATCATCACTGATGAAGAATACAAAAAACTCAAAGAAAAATTGATTGACAAATATGAATTCTAAAAAGAAAGAAAACAAAATTTTTGTCTTTGAAAAAAATATAGTGGGAAAGGTACCACTATTTTTTTGTTTAAGTTTGAAAAATTATTAACTGCGCTTTTCTTATTCACATCACTTTGCATATTAAACATGCCAAAATTGTGCCGATAAGTGAGCATATCAGTGCGACAGGTATGGCATACAACAATTTTTTGACTTTGGTTTGGGAGATGTAAACCGTGGCAACATAGAAGATTGTTTCGCTGCAACCCATGATTACACAAGCACAGCGGGAGATATAACTGTCAGCACCATAAGTTGTGAAGATGTTTTCCAAAATTCCGTAACTTCCACTTCCGGTAAATGGTCGCAACAGCACGAGTTCACAAAGTTCTGTCGGAATTCCAAGAGCATTAAAAATTGGTGCCAACATTTGTGCCAGGAAATTTGTTATTCCACTCACTCTCAAAAGAGCGACAGCAATTAAGATTGAGGCAATGAACGGAAAGATGTCAACAACCAATTTGATTGCACCTTTTGCACCCTTGACAAAGGTGTCATAAGTGTTTATTCGTTTATAGAGGCAGTAGGCAAAAAGGAGCAAAAACAAGATTGGCAAAATGTAGTTGCTCATGATTTTGCCCTAGCCTTTTGTCGTTTGAATTTGTCAATTGTGTGAACTAAGATTATCCCAAGAAGTGTTGTGCAAAAAGTCACAATCAGTGTTGGAAGAATGATGTCAGATGGGTTTTCTGAGCCAGCACTTGCACGCAAACCAATCACGGTTGTTGGAAGAAGTTGAATTGATGTGGCATTGATCACGACAAGCATAATCATGGCAAAATTTGCCCTTCCGCTCTTGTCATCAAGAGATTGCATGGCCTTTATGCCCATGGGTGTTGCAGCATTTCCAAGTCCAAGCATATTTGCAGAAACATTCAGAGCAATGATTTTCTGTGTTTCGGCATTGTCAACCTTGAAAATTTTTTTGATGAGGGGACGGAGTAATTTGGCGAGTTTTTCTCCGAGTCCGCTTGCTTCAACCATTTCCAAAAGTCCCAGCCAGACTGCATAGATGGCGCAGAGTTCGATGCATAGAGACAGTGCATCGGCCGAAGCGTCAATCATTTCTGACAACACGGCACTTGGGTTTGTTATGAGAAGCACTAGAATGCTTAAAAACATCATGACATACCAAAAAATATTCATATAAGAAATCTATGCGAAATTTCTCGAAAAAAGAATAAAAATCAAATATTTTATTAAGAGCAATGGTTAATCAGCAGTTTTAAGGAAAAACATGGCAGCACTTGACTTATTTTTGTGATTTTGATAGACTTTTTCTATGAAATTTGTTGATGTACATGCTCATATCTTGGACGAATGTTTCAAAGAAGATGTTGAAGAAGTTGTCAAAAGAGCAGATGAAAAAGGGGTAACCAAAATCATCTGTTCTGCATATGACATGCAATCGTCAATAGATGCAGTTGATCTTGCACATAAATTTGCAAATGTGTTTGCGACAATTGGGCTTCATCCAGAAAATGTTGACGATGTTGATTTTGAACAGGAGAAACAACTGCTTATCAAACTTGTAAAAGAGAAAAAGGTTGTTGGAATTGGGGAAATTGGACTTGATTATCACTTCACTGTTGAGAATAAAAATCTTCAAAAACTGATTTTTGAAAAGCAGATTGAACTAGCAAATGAAGTGGGGTTGCCGATTGTTGTGCACTGTCGTGATGCGATGGGTGACACCATTGAGATTTTGAAAAAAACAAAGGTAAAAAAAGAAAGTTTGATGCATTGTTACAGTGGAAGTTTTGAAAGTGCAAAAATTTTGATGAATCTTGGTTTTTCTTTTTCATTTGGTGGGGTTGTGACTTTCAAAAATGCAAAAAATGTTGTTGAAGTTGTGAAAAACTTGCCAATGGAAAAAATTTTGCTTGAAACCGATTGTCCATACATGACTCCTGTTCCTTTCAGAGGACAAAGAAACGAACCAAAAAATGTCGTTTATGTTGCCGACCAAATTGCAAGAATTAAAGGGATAAGCATTGAAGAAGTGGCAAGGATCACAACGGAAAATGCAAGAAGGGTGTTTGGTATATGAGAGATTTTGTTTTCAAAAAGAAGTTTGGACAGAACTTTATAAGTGACAAAAATTTGCTAAATGCGATTGCATCAGATGCAAACATCTCTGCGAATGACGAGGTTTTGGAAATAGGTCCAGGAGCAGGGAGTTTGACACAGATTTTGTCAGAGAGAGCAAAGAAAGTGGTGGCATATGAAATAGACAAAGATTTGCAACAACATCTCTTAGGGTTGAATCTAGAAAATGTTGACTTTGTGTTTGAAGATTTCATGAAAATTGACATGAAAGATGTGGAGAAAAAGTTTGCGGGAAATTACAAAGTTGTTGCGAATTTGCCTTATTACATCACCACACCGATAATTTTCAAATTGCTGGAAGAGGGAAAAAAAGTTTCTTCTTTGACAATCATGGTTCAAAAAGAAGTTGCAGAAAGGATATGTGCCGATTTTGGAGGAAAAGACTATGGAATTTTGACGGTGATGACATGGCTTTACGGAACACCGAAAATTACAAGGATCATTGGACGACAAATGTTTTATCCCGAGCCAAATGTCGATTCCGCTCTTTTGCATATTGAAATTGACAGAGAAAAATTTGAAGATATTGACAAAAAAGAATTTTTGAAATTCATCAAGGCATGCTTTTCAATGCGAAGAAAGACAATCTTAAACAATCTTTCATCAGTTTATGACAAAAACAAACTCAAAGAGAAATTTTCTGAAGAAGTTTTAGGAAAACGGCCAGAGCAATTTTCGCTGAACGAATTTGTTGAACTTTTCAAAAATTGTCAGCAACTCTAATAAACTCACAAATATTTGTCTCAATTAATATAAAATTATATGGCGCGTAAAGAAGAAGAGCTTATTTTGCTTGCGACATCAATTGCGATGGAACTTGCTCGCGGACTTGAACTTGAAGAGTTGGAAGATCTGAGAAATTTGGTAAATCAGGTTTCTTGCTCATTGACCACACTTATCAACAGCAAATATGGTTTGTTGAAAAGAAAAAAATGACCAACTGTTTCCAGTTGGTTGTTTTTTATTGCTCTGCCTCAACACTGACAGTAAACTTCGCGGAAATTTCAGGATAAACTTTTGCGACAACACTATATCTTCCAGTCATTTTGATTGGCTCTTTCAAATCAATTTTTTTCTTGTCAATTTGGATTGAAAGTTTTGCAAGTTCATCAGAAATTTCTTTGCTGGTGATGGAGCCAAAGGTTTTTCCATTGCTACCACATTTGATTTTGAGATTAATGGTTTTTCCTTCAATCTTTTTTGCAAGTTCTTTTGCTGCAGCAATTTCTTGAGCTTTATGAAATTTTGCTGCTTCATTTTGATTTTGATTTTCGTTCAATGCACTTCTGTCTGCAATTTTTGCAAGATTGTTCTTAAACAAAAAGTTTTTTGCATATCCATCAGCGACTTCTTTGATTTCACCTTTTTTGCCTGTGCCTCTGACATCTTTAAGTAGTACAACTTTCATATTTCACCTCTTTGCTTTAAGTTTACTATATTGCGGTTTGTTTTGTCAACAAATGGAAATACTAACAATTGGAGGAAGTTATGGATATCAGATGCAGAAAAACAAGTTGCAAATATAATGACAAATACACATGCAAGGCAAAGGAAATTTTGATAAAGAAAAATGTGGAGTGTGCAAAATTTGAGAAAGGAAATAAACCTGCAGTTGACAAAACAAAATGGCTTTTTTCTGACAACCCACCAGTCTATGCACCACAAAGAGATTCTGCAACGATAGGAATTGGGTGCAATGCACATTGTTTGTTTAATGATAATGGAAAATGTGTGGCAAATGGGATAACTTTGAACGACATTGAGAACAAACCTTTGTGCGTAACTTTTTTAAGGAAGTAGGATAATGTCTGAAAGAAGAATTTTGAAAATGTCTTGCAAACATTGGATTTATATAGTATAATAAAAGCATGAGAAAGAAGACAAAAGAAACAATGTTTGGCATCGTTGAAGGGCAAAAAACCGTTGCAAGCAATATTGATGCGGATAAAGTGAAAAATGAATATTTGAATGTGTTGTTATACCAGCGAAAACAGCGCAACAATTTGCTTGGGGAGTTTTTTCCTGATGGTTCATACAAAATTTCAAACACAAAAATTTTGGAGGCATTGATTGTTCTTCCAAAAAAGTTTGATGACAAAAACAACAATATTGTCTATGCTTCGACCAAAATTGATGATGTGGTTTTGAACTTCAGGATTGAATTTGACATATCTGAAACATATTGCAATGCAAATCTTTCCATAATTGAGATTGAAAATGGTGTTGAAGAAGATGTCAAACATGTGACCAATTTGGATAGTTTTGTTGATGTTTATTCTCCAAAATTTAAAGAAAATGTCTATTCACGTTGGAAAGTTTATTTCGACGAAGAAGTTTATGAAAAAGATGAATACATCAAAAATTATTTATTGCGTCAAAAGAATGAGTTTGTCTTCAATAGAGAATTGACAGAAATTCTTTCACAATTATATCTTGTCAGAATGTTGAAATTCCTAGACGGTTGTGGAGAATTGGGCGAAAAACTTAAACTTCAATACAAATTGATGATAGAAAAAATTATGCAGACAGATTCCAGCATAAATCAAGACAACACAAGGCTCAAAATCGTTTTGGACTATGTTATTTCAAAGATCAAAGCATTGCCAGAACTTTTGAAAATCGAAGAAGCAAAAACCATCTTTTTGGGTTACAGCACTCCGATTCAAAGAATCAGAGACAAAGCGACAACTCCTCGTGTCACAGAAGTTGCAGAATTGCCTAAAAAACAGGAAAAGAAAGAGGAAAAAAAAGCTGCGCCAACAAAAAGCAAGGGAAAAGCCAAAGGTGGTGGCGGAGCCAAATTTAAACCATTTGTTTATGACTTTAAAAACTTCAAATCTGAATTGCCTGGCGGAGCGACAGTTCCAAGTTTTGGCACTGCACTTCCAAAGGCATCTTCAACGGCAAATACGTCGAAGATTCCAACACCAGAACCAGTCATTTCAGAACAAGTAACTGCTCCAATGTCCACTCCAGCATCAAAGACTGAAGAGGAAAAAATTCAAGAATTTTTGAAGAGATTTGAGCAGAGGCAGAAAAAACTTGAGATTTCCACAAACAGCAAAAGCACTGTAAGTAGTGAAGTTTTGAGCAATGAAAAACCAAGCAGCAAGGTGCTTGAAACTAATGAATTGAACAAAGGTCTTGAATAGATTGTTGAAATATCGCAAAAAAAGAAGTCAAGTTTGACTTCTTTTTTGTCTTATTTGTTTTTTGCTTTTTCTTCCAACGAAGATACAGGAGGAACAAGTCCGTAAGGTTTTGCAGTTTTGATATTTTCATCGATACAAGTCAACATTGTGTTTCCAAATTTATTTGCAAGTTCTCTGCTTCCAAGGATTCTGTCTTTTCTTCCTGAGTCTATTTCTTTTGTTATTCTGTCAAATTCATTATTCCAATATTCTGCGTCTGGAATTGTCACAGGAAGCCCTCTTTGTTTCATTTGCAAGAAGAAATCACCAAATTGGACATTGAGTCTTGAAACTGTGATCAAATATTTGTTGAAAGCCTCTTTTGTTGGAAAAGCATTTGCAATGAAAGACAAGAATGGCAACGCAGTATCAAGCAAATCTCCCGATTGATTGCAATTGTCAATAAATTCCACGATTGGCATAATCTCTTTTGCAGATTTTCCATCTTGCATTTTGCAAATTCCTGGATGACGAGCATTAGACTTTTCAATAAGGTATCCCATATCAATCTCCTTATACTTTTTATTCAAAGCAATTATATCATGTTAAGTTTGATTTGTAAATACCCTTTTTTAATTTTTTTGAATATTTCTTTTTGTATTTAGCACCATAAATTCAAATTCTTATTGTGTTTGAGGTGTTTATGAAAATTGAAAGAAGTCAAAATCGTTTGGGTGTGAGTGCACTGATTTTGCTTATCAGCGGGGTTGTTTGCAAATCACTTGGGGCTTTGTTTAGGTTGCCACTTACAAACCTTATCGGCATTGAAGGGATTGGAATTTTCCAACTTATTATGTCTCTTTATGCTTTTGCATTGGTCCTTACAAGCGGAGGAATAACAAATTCTTTATCCAAATTAATCAGTGGGGCAAGAGCAAGGGGCGAAAATGCCAAGATTGCCACCTATTTGAAGAGAGCTTTGTTTGTTGGTGTCGGAATTGGATTGTTGCTGGGGCTCGTTTTTCTTGTTCTCGGGAAATATATCTCCACATTTCAAGGAATTGCAAACAACAAAAGTTATTATCTTTTTATCGTGCTTTTGCCACTGGGCGCTGGACTTAGTGCGTTGAGAGGTTACTTTCAAGGTTATGAAAACATGGTGCCAACTGCTGTCAGTCAAGTCATTGAACAGGTTTTCAAATTTGTTTTAGGGTTGTTGTTTTCTTTTTATTTTGGAAAATTTGGTGTGACTGAAGGTGTCTTTGGCGCATTTTTGGGCATTACATTGAGTGAAGTTGTGTCATTATCATACCTTTTCATTCTTCAGATATATAAAAACAAAAACGCCCTAAAACTTCAAAATTTGCAAGAAATTAAGTTTGCAAGAAAAGAGTTTGACAAAGCAAACTTTCCGCTTATGTTTTCTGCGTCCATTTTGCCACTTGTCAATGCGTTTGATGGTTTGGTTATTGTTCCAAGACTCATAAAAGCAGGTTTCACAAATGGATTGGCAACAAAACTTTTTGGGTTACAGTCGGGCATTGTTGGGGCAATCTTAAATTTCCCATTGATCATTTCAATGGCTGTCACAACAACCTTGCTTCCAAACATTTCATATTTGATTTCAAGGGGGACAGGGGGAAAGAAAACAATTGAAAAAGGGTTGAAATTGCTGTTGTTTTTGATTTTGCCGACAACTTTTGGCGTTGTTGCAATTTCAAAGCAGGCATTTATGTTGGTTTACAAAGACATGACAGGGGCAATTTTGAATACGGCTTTTGAATTGATGTTGTATGGTGCGTTCTCCATCATTTTCACCGCCATTATGCAATATCTCACAATGTTGCTTCAGGCAAACGGAGAGTTTAAATTTATATTGGCAATCACGGCTTTGGGTGGTGTTGCCAAAGCAAACCTGTCATTTTTCTTGTCGGCTGTTCCATCAATAAACATTTTTGCGCTTGTGCTTGGAAATATTGCATTATCCGCAATCGTGTGTTTGCTGGCGTTATGGAAACTTAAAAGAATTGTAAATTTTTCTCTGTCTTTCAACGAACTGTTTATGCTGATTTTTGCCACGTTAGCAATGTTTTTGACGGTTTACACATTTATAAATTGCAACTATTTTCACATAGTCTTGAACATCATCTTTGCGATTGCTCTTGGGGTGTTTGTTTATTTTGTTTTGACAATTCCTTTCATTTTAAGATTCAAAACAACAAAAGTTAAAGTCGGAGCCAAAAAAAATGTTTAATTATTCTCTTTTTTGTTCATCATTTTTTTGGAGGTTTGTTATGAATAAAACAGAGTTTGTGAGTCTTATGTCAAAAAAGACAAAAATGCCAAAGACAAAATGTGAATTGTTTTTGAACGAGTTTAAGAGTATGGTTTTGGAAGTTTGCTCAAAAGGAGAAGAAATCAATTTGCGAAATTTTGGGAAATTCTCTATGCAAGAGAAAAAAGCAAGAAAATTTTTAAATCCACAAACGAAACGATATTACATCTGCCAACCTAAGAAAATGATCAACTTCAAAGGATACAAAAATTTCAAGTATGCTGTGAACAACTAAAAAGCGGACCATTAAATGTCCGCTTTTTTGTTTGCTGATTGTCACAAATTATCTTTTATTGATGGAAAGAGGTCGTATAGATTGAAACCTAGTTTGTCATCAAAATATTTCTTAAGTTTGAATGTTTCAACAATGTGATATTGAGTGTTTGCATGAACTCCACGCCTTAATATCAAATCAATCAAACGTTTTTCTATGGTCATAACTTGTGTTTTGCACATCAAATCACAAATATTTATGATTTTTTCATATTCTGTATACTCATGATTTTTGATAAAATCTTTGCGTTCTTTGTCCTGTTTTGAAAGCCCACCTGCAGAGCAATTGACATCGTTGTTCAGGTATGAATGAGTCAAACAAACATTGCAAAGATCTTCATCATAGCCAAGTTTTTTCAGATATTCATAACCCGCTTTTGTGTGAGATTTGTTGTTTAAGGCCCTCCCAATGTCGTGCACAAAACCTAAAGCTTTTGCGTAATCTTCGTCCAACCCCAAACTTTGTGCAATTTTGCTGGCGCAGTTTCCTACGCAAACACAATGGTCAATCCAAGAATCAATTTCTCCGACACCACGCAAACTTTCAATGAGCATCAGTGCTTCTTCACTCGAAATCTTCATATTAACTCCACTTATTTGTTTCTTTTCAATTTTTCAAACAGATCGGCATACACCTTGTTGACATTGATGTCTTTCACCATTTTGATCAAATGCTTCCCTGAAGTTGCAATGTATTTGTTTTCTTTGTTGATGTCGGGACAACTTATTTCGTCTGATTTAAACCAGTTTTTGTTCACAACATATGCAACAACACTTATATCCCAAATGACTCTTCTTTCTTGCGGTGCATGATAGGTGTCATTTGTAAATCGACTGAGAAGATAATCACAAAGCACACTTTTTCCATTCAAATGATGTTGCAATTCATAAATTGAAGTAATCAAATTTGATGCCACATTTTTGCATGGAATAACAGTCAATTTTACCTCAGAATCAAAGACGATTCTCGCGGCTTCTGGATCTTGTTTGAAATTAAATTCCGAGTTGTTTTCTTGCAAAACTGAATGTCCGCCAAGCCAAATGATTTCGATTTTTTTGACAATATTTGGATCTTTTTCAATCGCAAGGGCGATGTTGGTCAGAGCGCCGATTGCCAAAATGGTTGTTTTTTTATGTTTTTTCACCACGTTGATTATTGCTTCGACGGCATCGTTGGTTTCGTGATATCCATTCGTGACATAATCAGTTGATCCTTTGAAAACTTTGTCTTTAATGTTGAGATTTGAATATTTGCAAATCTTCAAAACCTCATTGAAACTTAGTTCAACTCCCTCTGGAACTGTGCATTTGTGTTTGTGAGAGTACGGAGCGATGGTTATTGCTCGAACATTCAATTTGTCTTGAGATTTAAGCATATATGCAATTGCAAACTGGTCATCACATTCATTATATGCGTCAGTATCAAGAATGACATTGATTTTTGAAGTTTTGTAATTTTTGACAAATTCATAAATTTCCTTCCAATTTTTGACTCTTTGAATGTTGGAGTTGCGGTTGTATGGGGTGTCCATCAAAAGTGCCTCAATACCATTTTCAAGGCACTCTTGACATTTTTCAATGCTGTCGTCAATCATGATTTTTACGTCATATCTTAGGCATGCTTTTGCTTTTTGCTCATTACAGTTTTCATAAGCATTTGTCAGAATCAAACCGTCGTACTCAATTTTGTGTCGATCAAGCCAATTTTTTGTCAGTTCATATGGGTTTGAATATTCCCCATTATCTCTGCCTGAAATTATGAAAATTTTGTGTCCATCATGTCTTAATTTGTTTATGTAATATCTTGCGCCATCAACAACCTCAAGATCACTGACAATTTTTTCAATGTTTTTATGATAAAAATCATCTTTCTCTGATTTTGACCAATCAAACATTCCTTGAGTGATATATTTTGTGGAATCAACAACTCCTTTTCCGCGGAGTGTTTTGTCGTGGATCAAAAATTCTGTCATTAGTGCCTCATCAAACTTTGATAGCACATTGTCAACATCGACGCCTATGTTCATTGTGTCCTCCTAGGATTTAAACGAATTATACAACAAAATCCCAATTTTTGCTATCAAATTGGGCAGGTAAGTGTAAATTTTAATATAAATGTGAAAACTCCGACATAAAAAACTGACATTTTTATCATGACCGATGATATGATCGCAAAATATTCAGACATAGTTTGCTTTGTTGATCGTTTTTGTGGTAGAATCATAAAATGATTGTTAAAAATATTGATTTTTCAGATAATACGCTTATTCTTGCACCTATGGCCGGAGTCAGTGATGTTGGGTTTAGGGCACTGGCTTCTTCTTTTGGCGCAGATGCAACAGTGACAGAAATGTTGTCTGCAAGAGCAATGGCTCACAATCCCAAAAAAACAGAATTTATGACCCTTACAACAAATGAAGAAAAGATTTTGATTGCGCAAATTTTTGGGCACGAAGAAGATTTCATGCAAAGAGCCATTTCTTCTCCATTGCTTGAGAAATTTCAAGTGATAGACATAAACATGGGTTGTCCAGCTCCAAAAATTGTTAAAAATGGTGAAGGGGTGGCCTTGATGGACAATCTTCCACTTGCAAGCAAAATCATTTCCGCCTGCAAAAATTCAACAGACAAACCACTTTCAGTGAAATTTAGGAAGGGCAATAAGTCCGAAAACTTCCTTGACTTTGCAAGGATGTGTGAAGAGTCTGGAGCAGATTATGTGACTTTTCATGCAAGGACAGCAGCACAAGGTTACAGCGGGCATGCTGATTATGATGCCATTGCAAATATCAAAGCGAAACTCAAGATTCCTGTGATTGGAAATGGAGATGTTGTCGACAAAAAAAGTTTTGAAGAGATGAAAGCGACTGGTGTTGATGGTGTGATGGTTGGACGCGGTGCGATGGGGAGACCTTGGATTTTTGCAGAGTTAAAAGGGAGCAATGTTGAAATTGACAGGTTCAAAGTTGTGCAAAGGCATGTTCAAATTTTGAGAGAATATTTTGACGAAAATTGGCTTAAACTTTACATAAGAAAACATCTTCTTTGGTATGCGTCAAATCTTCCAATGTCAGCTTCTTTACGTCTTAAACTGGCAACATGTGAAAATATTGATGAGTGTCTTGAGATTTTGAAAAAAGCTTTTGCTTAACTTTATCTGAAAAATGTTTTGATTTATTTCTTAAATGGTGTAAACTATTAAAGTAAGCATTTGTTGCTTAAAGAATGTTAAGTTGTTTCATTTTGAGGGGAGAAAGATGAAAAGAACAATAAGAGATTTGAAAAATATTGAAGGTAAAAGAGTTCTTTTAAGATGCGATTTCAATGTTCCACTTGATAAGTACGGAGACATATTGGACGACAATCGTATTTCGGCTGAATTGCCAACAATAAAATATTTGGTTGACAAAAACGTCAAGCTTATTGTTTGTTCTCATCTTGGAAGACCAAACGGGTATGACAAATATCTGTCTATGTTTCCTGTTGCCGTTTATTTGATGAAACATTTTCCAAACAAAGTCAGATTTTGCAACAAGGTTGTGGGACCAGAAGTTGACAACGCTGTTGCCAAGATGAAACCTGGAGAAATCATTGTTTTGGAAAACTTACGTTTCCAGAAAGGTGAAGAGGAAAATTCTCCTGAATTTGTTTCACAGTTGGTACGATTGGCAGACATATATGTTGATGATGCTTTTGGTGTGGCACACAGAAAACATGCTTCAAACTATGGAGTTGCTTTGAAACTTCCAAGCGCAATTGGGTTTTTGATTGAAAAAGAATTGAATGTTTTTAAGAAAGCGTTTGATCACACAGAGCACCCTTTTGTGACGATTTTTGGTGGAGCAAAAGTGGCGGACAAATTGAATTTGATCAACAATGTTATGGATAAAGCGGACACGATCATTATTGGTGGTGGCATGGCATATACTTTTTTGCAGGCACAAGGATTTAATGTTGGTGATTCTATTGTTGCACTTGACCAAATTGAGAATGCAAAAAATATATTGCAAAAGGCAAAAGAAAAAGGAATCAAAATTTTGTTGCCTATTGACCATATTGCACTCTCCAAGGACAGAGCCATCAAAACCACACAACTTTCACGAGGAATGGTTGGGCTTGACATTGGACCAAAGACAATCAAATTGTTCACTGAAGAAATCAAGAATGCAAAACAAATCATTTGGAATGGACCTTTGGGGAAATATGAGGATAGCAGATTTAAAAAAGGAACAATGAAAATTGCCAAAGCTGTGGCAAACAGTGGTGCATATTCAATTGTCGGAGGCGGAGACAGTGTCAGTGCTGTCAAGGCAAGTGGCGTTGCGGACAAAATTAACCATCTTTCAACTGGCGGCGGAGCGAGTTTGAAGCTTATGGAAGGAAAAGTTTTGCCAGCAGTTGAAGTTATTGATACTTTATAATTTGCCGAGTATACTGAACAACAAAATTGAATCTTTGCGTAGTTTGGACATTATATAAGAATAATAAGGAGATAGAAATGAAAAAAATAATCATTGGCAACTTCAAGATGAACACCAAGCCAAGCGAGTTGAAGCCTTATGCCATGTCACTTGCAACAAAGACTAAAGGGTGCAAAAATGATATTGTGATTTGTCCTCCTTACACCCATCTGTCTGTTGCAAGAGAGTTTTTGACTGGAAGCAATGTTGCTTTTGGTGCACAGAACATTTCTGAAGAAGAAAAAGGTTCGTTTACTGGGGAAATTAGTGCGAGCATGATCAAAGATTTGGGGGCGACCTATGTGATCATTGGACATTCAGAAAGGCGAGCCAAATTTAAAGAAACAGATAGACTTGTCAACAAAAAAATCAAAACTGCATTGGCAAATGGGCTCAAAGTGATTTTGTGCATTGGTGAAAGTCTGCAGACGAGAAACAGCAAACAAGCAACATCATTCATCAAAAAACAACTTGATGATGATTTGAAAGGGATCTATGAAAACGAACTTGACAGTGTTGTCATTGCCTATGAACCAATTTGGGCGATTGGCACTGGAAAAACGGCAACAAATAAAGACATCACAAAAATGGTGGAAACAATCAGAAAAGAGATTGAATATCTCTATTCAGAAAAGGCTGGAAAGGGTGTGTCAATAGTTTATGGCGGAAGTGTGAATATCAACAACTATAAAAAAATCATTTCAAACGAAGCAATAAACGGTGTTTTGATCGGAGGGGCTTGTCTTGATGTCGATGCTTTTGCGGTTATTTGCAGAGAGAATTATTAATACGGAGAAAGAATGAATCATATTGCACTTTACAGGAAATACAGACCAAAAACTTTTGAAGAGGTCATTGGACAAGAACACATAACCAAAACTCTTCAAAATCAGATTGAGAATGACCAGATTGGTCATGCTTATCTTTTTACGGGCACAAGAGGAACGGGAAAGACAAGTGTGGCAAAAATTTTTGCGAAATCCGTAAATTGCCTAAGTCCAATTCATGGTTCTGCTTGCGGGCAGTGTGAAAATTGCAAGAGATTGGAACAAGAAAACGATATCAACATCATCGAAATAGATGCTGCCTCAAACAACAAGGTTGACGACATCAGAAACATAAGAGACAAAGTCAAATTCATGCCTGTTGGAGCGAAATATAAGGTTTACATCATTGACGAAGTTCATATGCTGTCAGACAGTGCGTTCAATGCTCTTTTGAAAACTTTGGAAGAGCCACCTTCATATGTCATTTTCATTTTGGCAACAACTGAAGTGCACAAACTTCCACAGACCATTCTTTCAAGATGTGTGAGATTTGATTTCAGATTGGTTTCTGCAGAGATGCTCGCAAAACATTTGGCAAAAATCTTTGACAATGAAAACATCAAATATGATGAGGAGAGTCTGAAAATCATTGCAAGTGCCGGCGAGGGCAGTGTGAGAGATACACTTTCAATTGCTGACTCAATTGCTTCTTATTGTCAGGGAAATGTCACAAAGGCAAAAACTTTGAGTGTTTTGGGAACGACTGACCATGATTTGATCATCAATTTCTTTGACAAAATTCAGGAAAAAGATGTTGGACAGGTTTTGAGTCTGATTGACAAAATTGAAAAAGAAGGAAAAAATTTGGCTGTCTTTTCAAAAGATTTGTCCAAACACGCAAGAAACTTGTTGGTTTGCAAATCGTGCGAAAATGCAAATGACATTCTCAATTTGACTGATGATGTTTTTGCAATGTACAATGAGCAAGCGCAGAAATTTGAAGAGAAAGATTTGATCAGATATATGCAAGTTTTCTCAAGTGCTGAGAGCGAACTTAGATACACACTCTCTGTCAGACTGCTTCTTGAGACAACATGTCTTTCTGCAATGCTCGGTTTTGATGTAAAAAAAAACTGAAAATTGAAAAAGATGTCACAAAACTTTCTGCCAACAATGTTTGGGGAAAGGTTGTGCTTTATTTGAAAGAGCACAAAAAGGTCGCCTTGCATGTAGCTTGTGGGGACATTACAAATGCAAAGATTGAAGATGGAAAGTTGATTATTCGTTCAAGCGATGATTTTTTGATTGATGTTCTTGAAAATGGAAGAAAAGAAATTGAGAATGCGATCAGATGGCAAGGACTGAACCTTAATTTTGTGGTGGTAAAATTTGAAAGCGATGAACAAAAAATCAACAAGGATATCAAAAAACTTGAAAACTTCTTTGGAAACAAAGTGGAAATTAATGATTGAAAAATAAAGGAGAATGAAATGGGATACGGTTTTGGTGGTTTCGGTGGCGGAAATATGCAGGCTTTGATGCGTCAAGCACAAAAAATGCAGGAAGACATGAAAAGAATTCGTGAAGAGATTGACAACACAGAATATAAATCGTCTGTTGGCGGCGGAATGGTTGAGGTTTGTATGCTTGGCAACAAGACTGTGAAAAGTGTCAAGATCAAACAAGAAGTTGTTGACCCTGATGACATCGAGATGTTGGAAGACTTGGTGACAAGTGCTGTCAATGATTGCTTAAACAAGATTGCAGAGGACGAAAAGAACAAGTTGCCAAATCTTGGAATGTGACTTTTGACAACATTTGAAGGTGTTTTATGAGTGAATTTGACGAACCAATTGAAAGATTGATTGAATATTTCAGAGCATTGCCGGGTGTGGGGAAGAAAACAGCTCAGCGCTATGCTTTCTATGTGATTGAAAATGACAAGGCAAAAGCAGAAAACTTTGCAAAGGCAATCATTGATGTCAAAAACAAAGTTAGACTTTGCAGTGTGTGTGGAAATTACAGCTCAAGTGAAGTCTGTCCAATTTGCCAAAAACGAAACAGACAGATTGTTTGTGTTGTTCAAGAGCCAAAGGACATCATTTCTTTGGAAAAGGCGAGAGGGTTTGACGGAGTTTATCATGTGCTCTTTGGGTGCATAAATCCTCTTGAAAATAAAGGTCCAAATGACATTCGCATCAAAGAATTGTTGGCAAGGATTGGAAAGGACAATGTCAAAGAAGTCATCATGGCAACAAATCCTGATGTTGAAGGAGAGGCAACAGCTATGTATGTTGCAAAAATTCTTAAACCTATGGGGGTTAAGGTCACAAGACTTGCACAAGGCATTTCCATGGGAAGCGATATTGAATTTGCTGACGAAGTGACATTGAGCAAAGCTTTGGCAGATCGAAAAGAAATGTAAGTGGCATTGCCACTTTTTTTGTTAATCATTTTGTGTCCTTTGAAAGATTTGTTAGAATAGATATAACTATATGAAAAAAGTCAAAGATTATATATATTTAATTACTCATGATTATGATGTTAGAGCCATGTTTTTTGTCTTTAATTCTTTGCTTATTGATTTTGGTTTCATGCTTACATATCTAATCATGTTTCTTTGCAGTCCTTCGCAAAAAAACTGGTATGGAGAACTGGCGATTTATTATTTGTTTTTGATTATCGGATATGGCTACATTTTTTATAAATATCAAAAATTCAAGAAATTGCCACAACAAGAAAAGATTCAAGAAGAAAAGAAATTGTTTTTGCCACTTGGAATTATTATGTTTTTCTTGGCACTTGCCGTTTTGACTTTGACATACATTCTTTATTATTACAAAATCGACACAAGTTTGCCAACAAGCATGATTATCGTCCATGGTGCATATGTGATTTATGTCTCTGTGAGAGTGATTGTCTCGCTTGTTCTGCTCATCAAAAACAGGCGCAAGAAACTTGACAATCACCCGTTGTCATTCATTGCAAAACATCTTTCATATATAGGCATTTTGATGTCGTTCCTGTTGACGACAAATGCGTTTAAAGAAATCAATGGTGCCAGTGCATATTGGAGCAGAATTGTTGTGCTTCGTGGTGAGTTTTTTGGAATTGTCATTCTTTGCTCCGCCATCAATTTTGTTGTAAAAGGGCTTAAGGCAAGAAAATAGGCAGAACATTTGTTTAAAGCAGGAATTGTTTTCTTGCTTTTTTTTTAGGCATTTGGTATACTAAAGCGTATTTTGATTGGAGTTTTCTATGAATTTGAAGAACGATATTACAAAAATCATTAAAATGACCGCAGAAAAATTGAATTATGACGATTTGGACAAAATTGTTGTTTCTTTTTCCAACCGCCCAGAACTTTGTGACTTTCAAACAAACTATGCAATGCTTGTTGCAAAAAAAATGGAAATGAAGCCTATTGATGTTGCAAACAAAATTGTTGAGAGTATTGGAGAAAATGATGACTTTGAGTTTTCTGCTGTTATGCCTGGCTTTGTCAATGTTAAGGTTGCAGATAGAATGCTGAGCAAGTTTTCAAATTTTGTTTTAAATGATGAAAATCTTGGAATTGAGAAGGTTAAGAATCCTAGATTGGTGTTTTTTGATTACGGCGGAGCCAATGTTGCAAAAGAATTGCATGTTGGACACTTGCGTTCTCCAATTGTCGGGGAAGCATTGAAAAGGGTTCATATGGTTTTGGGAGACAAAACTTTGTCCGATGTCCATTTGGGGGACTTTGGTCTTCAGATGGGATTGACAATTTTGCAATTGAAACTTGACGGCTATCTTGACAAATTTTTTGAACCGGGTGCTGATTTTTTGAACTTGAAGATTGAAAATGTCACACTCGATGTTTTGAATGATGAATATCCAAAAGCAAGCAAACGCAAAGATGAAGATGCTGAGTTTAAGAAAATAGCAGATGACTTTACGCTTTACATTCAACAACACAAAGAACCTTATTACACCATTTATCAAAAGATTAAAGACTTGTCAGTTGCTGAGATAAAAAAGAATTATGACTTGCTTAATGCAACATTTGATTTTTATTATGGCGAAAGTGATGCCTATCCCTTCATTGACCAAACAATCAAAATTTTCACAGACAAACATCTGGCAAGAGAAAGTGAAGGGGCGTTGGTTGTTGATGTTGCAAAAGAAGGCGAGCATATTCCAATTCCAAAAAAGAGTGAAGATGAACCTCAGAGATACAAGAATCCTATGCCACCTGCAATCATTAAAAAATATAATGGTGGAGATTTGTATGCGACGACGGATATTGCCACAATTTTGATGAGAAACAGGGATTATTCACCAGACGAAATTGTCTATATCACGGACAATCGCCAGACGACACATTTTAAACAAGTTTTCAGATGCTGCAAACTTGCAGATATTTCTCCAGAAAAGCAAAAACTTACACATGTTGCCTTTGGAACGATGAATGGAAAAGATGGAAAACCTTTCAAAACACGTGCTGGGGGAGTGGTCAGACTCAAGGAAGTTGTTGGGCTTTTGATTGACAAGGCAGAGCAAAAACTTGCATCAAATGGAATTGTTGGGGACAGTGATCTTGCACGAAAAATTGGTGTCGGGGCAATGAAATTTGGTGATTTGTCAAATACTGTTGACAAAGACTATGTTTTTGACATCGACAAATTTTTGGCATTTGACGGAAAAACTGGGCCATATATCCAATACACCATTGCAAGAATCAATTCAATCTTGTTAAAAGCAAAATTTGATGACAGTGATGTTGAAGTTTCCAATCAAGATGAAAGAAACATTGTTTTGGCGCTTTTGAAACTTATCTCTTCCTATCAAATTTGCTATGAAGCTTATTCCATGAACTCACTTTGCCTTGCAACTTTTGACTTGGCGAGTGCTTTTTCAACTTTCTATAACAATCACAAAATTTTGACTGAAGAAGATATCAAAAAGAAAAAAAGTATGCTCTCTATTTGTCTGCTTGTCAAAAAAAGTTTGGAAAAGGCTCTTTGGACACTTGGGATTGAAAGTGTTGAAAAAATGTAATTGTTTTTCTCTCGCAAAAACCGACGAGAAAAACATATGATTGTCGAAATTTATGCAAAAAAAATAATAGAAAAATTTTTTAAAAAAGTATTTACAAACCAAAAGTTTTGTGCTATGATATGGGCAAGTGAGATGAAAAACACACGGAGGTGTATTATGAATAAAATTAATAAAGAACTAGAAAATAATGAAGTGGTTGCAATTGCTGATAAATTAAGAAGAGGTTATGAAGGAACGACAGTTGTCGCTCCAGAACCAGTAGGCAGAGGAGATCTTTCAAAAGTCTGTGGAAGTTTGATGAACAACGAAATTTTTAATAAACAATATATTGAAAAAGATCCTAACTTAAAATATTTCGATAGAAGTTTGGGTTGATAATTTTGATTAATGTTAAAACCTATAAAAATGCTACAAAAATTTGTAGTATTTTTTTTATTTTTATTTTGCTTTTACAAAATATTATGATAAAATAGCAATGAAATTATCTATTTTGGAGTGCTTATGAAAAAGTATCAATTCCTTTATCCTGCAATTTTTATTAAAGATAGCGACGGAGAGTGCCAAGTTTTTTTTCCTGATTTAAACATCTACACGACAGGAAAAAACATATCCGAAGCATATCTTTATGCAAAAGACTTGTTGAAAGTTTTTTTTACCTATGCGTTGAAATATGAAGTTGAATACAACAAGCCAAGCAAGATTGAAAAACTTATTGAAAATTGCAAGGCCAACGAAATGGCAATGTATATTGATGCCATGGTTGAAACAGACGAGAAATAAGAACAATATTTGATCTATTTGCGAACTTTATCTTTTTAGATAGAGTTCGTTTTTTTATTTCTCAAAAATTTGTCTTGGTTTAGTTTTTGTCGACAAAATTGGGTATTGACTGAGTTTTAAAAGTGATATATAATCACTATATCATAAATTGTATGTTGGAGGTTGTTATGGATTTTAAAGAAAATGTGTTGGCATTACTAAGAGAAAAGATGTTGGTCTCTCCAGTAACTGTGAAGGTCAGAGAAGGCAAAGGAGTTAAAGAATATCACGCAAATGGCATACATTTGTTAACTCAAGGAGACTTGACCAATCCATCTGCAAGAAAATTAAGGTTGTTCATGCCAGAAAGCGCAACGATGAGCAAAAATTTGCGTCTGTTGACCAGTTTGCCAAAGCAGATTGCAACTGTGAACGGAGACAGAAGAAAGTTTACGTTTGATCTTGAACCAATATGTTTCAATTCTGATTCAACAGTGACAAATGAAGAGTCTAAAAATCAAACTGTAGCGAGTGTTGAAACCCCAATGGTATTCAGCATCTATTTGCCGCTTAAAAAGAAAAACAAGACTTTCAAGAGAGAATTCACTTATAATGACGTGATCATGGCTATTGCGAGAGATTTGTATGAAAAATTTTATACAACTTCTGTGGAATTTTTCAGATCTCAAGCAAGGGGCAAGGAAAAGAGAGATTTTTGTCCAAGTTCCAAACAAATCAAAGCCATCAACTCACAATTTATTTCGTTTGTGAAATCGTTTGATGCTTTTGAAGTTGGTTATCAAAAAGACCCAATAATTCTTGGTTTCAGAAAAAATTCTGAATTTAGTCCTAGAATTAATTATGAGAATTATCAGGTTCTTTTGTATAGAATCCCAGAGAGTGACAAGAAATTGGCCCAAGATATTGTTGAAGAAAGGAAAGAGGCAATCGCTCATATAATAGAAGAAACTAAAAGTCGACCTGATTCCTTTGATGGCGAGCAGAGCAGAATAGTTGACTAAAAAATAATTGCCAAACTTAAGTGAAAACACTTGACTTGGACAAATCATTGTGATATATTATGACTGACACTTCGAAAGGGTGTTAGTTTTTTTGTTAGGAGAAAGAAATGGCAGCACCAAAACGTAAAATCATTACACTTGAATGTACAGAATGTAAAGAGAGAAATTATTCTACTGAAAAGAATACTTCTGCTAATGCTGAAAGAATTGAAATCAACAAGTTTTGTCCAAGATGTAATAAGAGAACAAAGCATAAAGAAACTAAGTAATTTGTGCTAAGATGAAATTTATATCTATTTTTGGAGGAAATCATGTCTAAAAAGCAAAAACAAATCAAAGCACAAGTTCAAGAAGATGAGTCTGTTAAACAAGACCAGATTTCTGAAGGCGTGGTTGCAAAGGACGACAAAAAACAAGAAAAGAAATCCAAAGACAAAGTGACAGATAATAAAAAAGACAAGAAAAAAGACAAGAAGAAAAAAGATAAGTCTGGCGGAATTGGAAAGAAAACAAAGGAGACAATTTCTGAGCTTAAGAAAGTGACTTGGCCAAGTTTTGGCGAAGTTGTCAAAAAGACTGGGATTGTTATCGCATTTGTTTTGATCTTCGGACTTTTCTTGTATGGTGTTAATGCTCTTCTTGGTTGGCTTGTCAGTCTTTTGATGGGCTAAATTTAGACAAATTTTTAAAAACACAGTTTAAGGAGTATTATTATGGAACATTCAAGAGAACCTAAATGGTATGTTCTTCACACATTCTCAGGATATGAAAATGTTGCGAAAGAAAATCTTGAAACAGTTGTGGAAAAGTTTAATTTGCAAGATAGAATTTTTGATATTGTAATTCCTGAGGAAGATGTCATTGAAGAAAAGAATGGCAAGAAAAAATTGGTGACAAGAAAAAGCATGCCTTGCTATTTGCTTGTTAAGATGATTTATGGTGATGACCTTTGGCATAATATCACGAGAACTCGTGGAATCACAGGCTTTGTTGGACCAAAAGGAAGACCTTTGGCTTTGACTGATGAAGAAGTCATGAAACTTAGACTTGAAAAGATCAAAGTTGAAACAGATCTTGAAGTTGGAGACAAAGTTGAAATCATTGAAGGTCCTCTTGACAAGATGATTGGAAACATTGTCACTGTCAATCCAGAAGCAGGGGTTGTCACAGTCACAGTTGAGATGTTTGGCAGAGAAAACAATGTTGAACTTACATTTGAACAAGTTCACAAAATCAGTCAATAAGTTTGATATTTTTCGGGTAACCGTTTAATATTGTCCGTCATGACATTAAACTGTCAAATTTTGTGGGAGAACCTGTTGCCTGGTTCAATTCACCACATTAGGAGGGAAAAATGGCAAAGAAAGTTAAAGCAGTTGTCAAATTGCAACTCGAAGCGGGAAAAGCCACACCGGGACCACCAGTTGGTTCATCTCTTGGACCTCATGGTATTAATATCGCTGGCTTTACAAAAGAATTTAATGAGAAAACCGCATCTCAAGCTGGGTTTATCATTCCAGTTGTGATCACAATCTATGAAGATAGAAGCTTCACATTTGAATTGAAAACTCCACCAGCAGCAGTCCTTATCAAAAAGGCTATCGGTCTTGACAAGGGTTCTGCAAAACCAAACAAAACAAAAGTCGGGAAAATCACAAAAGAGCAGATCAGAAAAATCGCAGAAACAAAAATGCCTGATTTGAATGCTGACTCTATTGAAAGCGCTATGTCTATGATTGCTGGTGCAGCAAGAAGCATGGGCGTTGAAGTTGTGGACTAGAGAGGTGAATTATGAATAGAGGAAAAAGATATTTGAAGAGCCTTGAAAGTTTTGACAAGACTTCTGCTTATGACGTAAGCACAGCAATGGACAATGTGTTGAACACTGCAACAGCTAAGTTTGATGAAACAATTGAACTTCACGTCAAACTTGGTGTCGACGGAAGAAATGCCGATCAACAAGTTCGTGGTGTTGTTGTTCTTCCAAACGGAACTGGTAAGAATGTTAGAGTTCTCGTTATTGCAAGGGGTGACAAGGCTGACGAAGCAACAAAAGCGGGAGCAGACTATGTTGGAGCAGAAGAAATCGTTGCAAAAATCAATGGTGGTTGGTTGGATTTCGATGTTGCAATCACAACACCAGATATGATGGGTGTGGTTGGAAGAATCGCAAGAATCCTTGGACCTAAAGGTTTGATGCCAAACCCAAAGAGTGGAACTGTTACGACAGATGTTGCAAAAGCTATTAAAGATGTTAAAGCAGGTAAGGTTGAATATAGATTGGACAAAACAAACAATGTTCACGTTATCATTGGAAAAAAGAGCTTTGGAAAAGAAAAATTGATCGAAAACTTTACTGCAATTATGGACGCAATTGTTAAGGCTAAACCTGCCGCTGCCAAAGGACAATATATCAAAGGCGTGACCTTGGCAAGTAGCATGGGACCTGGTGTTAAAGTAACTTATACAATTTAAGTTTGATTAAAGCAGGTTAAAGCCTGCTTTATGTCATTTACATAAAAAGCGGAAGCGAAAAAGGTGTTGAATTTGTGTGAAAACAGATAAAATTCTTTTTCGACAATAAAAGTGTTTTTATTCTTGCATAGGAATGAAAGTCGTCCGCAAAATATTGATAAATTTTGCAAATGGAAAAATTGTTTTAGTGTGGTCAAGATTATTTCTGTAATCTGTGTTAAAACATTAAAATCATTTGACTTGTTGGCAAAATTACGATAAAATAGTCCATGTTAAATTATGTATAGACTATTAAAATAGGAGATTTTACTTTATGAAAGTTAAAAGACAAAATCACTCAGTAATTTTCAGAGGATTGGTGCTTTGTGTTGCTTTTGCACTTGCAGTTCTTTGCATGCCTTTCAATGGACTTGTTGCATTGGCACAAATGACACAATACACTGATTATTCTTATATGACAATAGGAAAAATTGATGAAGAAGTTTCAACAACTGTTGTCAAGGGAGAACAATATTACATTCCAAATGCTTACATTGGAGGAAACAGAAGCTTTGTTGTTGGAAAAGCTCAAAGTGGAGAACTTCAAGGGAGTGATGTAACTTTGTCTTCTTCAAAAGTGACAGTAAGTTACAGTTCTTTGTTGCTCTCAGAGATTGATAGTGGTGAAGTTATTCCAGACGAAACAGACATAACAAACAAAGTTGTTGTCACAACAAGTGAAAATAATTATGGATATTTCGTTGCAGACAAAGTTGGAACATACACAATCACTTATTCTTACACTTACGAAACCTCTGCTGGTGCATATACAAACACTTATGAACTTAAGGTTGAGAGTGAAATTTCAAGTGCAACAATCAATTTTGATAGCAATGAAAAGAATTTCATTCCAAGCATTATTGATCTTACTCTTGCAAAAGAGGGTGACAGTTATAAAAGACTTCCAATTTCATTGCCAGAAATCACTGATGAAGATGGCAAAACAGTTGAAAATGTAAACTTTGTCACAAGCAGAGAAGCAATTGAGGAGACAGGTCATTATGTTCTCATTTCTGCAACTGGTGGTGTAAATTCTAAGGCTGTTGAAATTTCAGGAGAAGATGGCGACTATTATATTGCTGGAAGTGTGTTTGCAGATTCCAATTTTGGAGCAGGAAAATACACAATCAGATATGCTTACTATCTTGATGGACAATTTGTTACAGCAACAACAAAATCTACTCAAGTTTATTCAGAAGAGAATAAATACTACACAGATTACAAACTTCAACTTGAACTTGCATCTGATTGGTCAGACAATGGTCAAACAGGTGTTGAAAGCACATTGCCAGCTGCAACGGGTGTGACTTCAACAGACACAAGTCCTGCAAGCGAGAATGTTGATGTCTATTACACTGTCAAGGTATATTATTCATCTATAGGGACATCAAACGATTATAAACTTCTTTCTGGTCAAGAATATAATCAAGATTTGAATGGAAATCAGACTATTGACGAAGATGAAAAAATCATAAACGACGATGGTACTCTTGTTGACCCAACAACTTTCAGACCTTTGAAAGATGGTTGGTACACATTTGAATATACAATCACTGACTTCTATGGAAACACAGTTTCATCAACAAGAGGGGTTTATGAATTTGCAGACATCAAAGACGAAATGAGTCCAACTCCTTTGGTTTATGATGCCTCTATAGATGATGAAGAAACAAAATATGAAGATGCTTCTCACAAACTTCAGTCTCGTGCTGTTCCAAACAGTGTTGTGATTTATGCTATTGGAATTGATGATAATGTTTCAAAAGCAGACGATCCAAGTGTTGAACTTACAAGAAGAATTATGACAGATGATACAGTTTCAAAACTTACAATTTCTGATTACGACAATTACAATTTGGTGTTTAACTATAGAAACACAAGTTCAAACGAAGCATATTCAAACTTGTTGACAAACAACTATCTCATCAGAAAACAAGCAGGCTCAATCAATTCAGATGTTGATATGCTTACTTGGCTTAAAGAAAATAAATATTTGATTGTTGTTGACAACGCAAACTACACAACAATTTACAACATCTTTAATGAAGAAAATTATTTTGCAGACAAAACGATCAATGAAGAAGCAATTGATTCTGCAACAAAAGCTCTTGAATGGTTCAAGAGTGCAGAGGCTGTCAGTGAAGGTTTTGGATACATTGATGTTGATGAAACTTTCGGAGCAACAACCGCCGACAATGGTATGGGTTCAGGACAATATTACATTCATTATATTGCAAAAGATGCTGCAGGAAATGAAACAGACATTTCAAAATCTATGTATATTGGATCATATGAAGACAATGATGTTCCAGAAATAAGATTTTCAACAACTCTTGCAGACTCATATTTGCCAAATGCAACAGTGACATTTGATGTTCCAACGGCTTCAGACAACTACGACACAAATATGCTTGTTAAGACAATGTATCGTTATCTTGATAATGAAGGAAATGTTATCCAAGTTAATGGTGATAACGACACTCCAGTTTCAAATAACGACCTTGATGAACTTTGGGGAGATATTGCAAATGTTAGAGTTGACGGAAGATTGTTGACAGAAACTTATGCAAAATATCATAACACAACTGCAGAAGCTAATGACGGATATATTGATTTGACAGACACAAGTGCAACATCATATTCAATTGATTTGTCAGAAGCAGGTGCAGATGCTGTGACTCTTCAAATAGTTGTTTATACTTATGATGACAAAGGCAATGCAAACATCTATGGAGAAACAATCAATATTACAAACACGGTTGACAACACTCCACCACAATTTGAAAATATTGATGTAAATGGCGGTGTTTTTGTTTCAGAATATGAACAAGGCCAAGAAATTGAACTCCCAACATTGACCGTTTTAGATGATGCTGTTTCATTTATGAGTTTTGAAGTTAATGTTTATTATGTTAATGGCGAAACACAAACTAAGGTTGCAACTTATGACTTCTCTTCAGAAAGAGAAATCTTGTCACAAAGCGGTGTTGGAAGATACACTGTCAGAGCAGGAAAATTTGTTGCATCTTTTGCAGGAGAATATAGAGCAAGCATCGCAGTCAAAGACAGCAACAACAAAACAATTGTTTCATTTGTAAACTACACAGTTAATGCCAGAACAATCATTCAACCACCAGTCATCAGTACTTCTCTTGAAAGCAAAACTGTTGAACTTGATGGTGACAGCAGCTATGATCCAGCAGTAGGAATTGAAATTCCAACACCATCAGTAAGTTATCAAATTCCAAACAGTGTGACTTATGATGTTTATTCAGCAAATGAAGAAGCATATGCAGATGTTGATTCTGTTGTTATGGGCGTAAACGAAAATGGAAGAGCGACAAACTGGAGCACAACTTATGGACAACAAGGTTCTTTCAAACCAGATGCTGTTGGGGAGTATCCAATTGTTTACACAGTTAATCTCACGGTTTACAATCCAAGCACTTTCACATATCAAGAAATGGCATGGAATCCAGAAGCAAATGAAAGTGAAGGTGCCTATGAAGGCGGATACTTTGTTTTTGAAAACAACAGTTTGACAGCTCATGTAGTTTTGAATAAAGATGGCGTCTATGAAGTTGACGTAAGTGGAACAAAATACACTGTAAGCAAAGATGAGAAAGATATTGTCAAAATCTTTGCTGAAAGCGGAATGGAACTTGACGAAGTTTCTGGAACAATCTTTGAAAGCTATGACGTTGAAACTTGGTTTGATGACTTTGTTAATTACACCTTGACAAGTGATATCTATACCATTGTTGTTCAAGATACGGTTGGTCCAACATTTAAGGCAGAATATGACTATGTTGACACAATTTCAACAGACGACATTTCAGCAACTGATGGATATGCTTTGAAAATTTATGGTATTCAAGCAACCGATAAGAGCGAAATCAATGCAGAAAAGTCAAGAATTGTTCTTTCTTGGAGATTGGCTAATGGTGACACAGGATCTCAAACATATGAGAGTCAAATGGAAGACACCATTTACACCATCAGAGCAGGCAGTGGAAATGTTTTGGACGGAACATACACAATCACTTACACTGTTTATGACAACAACAACAACTACTCAACAAAAGAGTATACAATTGCAGTTGGAGATAACGTTGCCCCAACTTTGACATTTGAAGATGATTTTGTTGAAGATAGTTATGAAGTTGGTGCAACACTTACGATTGATCCAAGCAAAATCACATTCAAAGATAACAGAGATTTGCCAGAGGGGACTGAACCTGAGATCACTCTTTTGAACACTTCAACAGATGAAGAAGTTGAATACAGAATTGCAGGTGGCATGTATGTGTTTGACTTGGACGAAACAGGAACGTACACTTTGACCGTTGAAGTTGAAGATGCTGTTGGTTGGACTACCACAGAGACATTCAGCATTGAAGTCACTGCAAGAACAACTGACACAACAACAGTATACAGGATCATTGGAACAATTTTGATTGTTGTCTCTGTTCTCGTTCTTGTTGGAGTTATCATCTACTTCATTGTTTCAAAGGTAAAACTTGACAAAGAACTCAAGAAATAAGATATGATAATTGATTAATAAATTTTGAAATAAAAAAATACTTTAATTGAGAAAATTAAGGTATTTTTTTTATTTGTTATAAATTCAAAACAAAAATTAATATCCTTGTTTTTGCAGGAACACTAGTGAAATTGCGTAGTTTATCTTTAAATAGCAATTTTCCAATAAAAAAGAATAAAGCAAAATCGTGCTTTATTCTTTTTTTGTCTATTTCAAAAAAGTTTTAATTCTAGAGATTTTTTATTTTACTCTAATTCTCTTTCTTAATTTTACAATTATGATAATCACTGCAATTAATACAACAACTGAAATCACAATGGCTATTATTGCTGCAGCATTCAGAGGTTCATTTTTTACAACCTTATAACTGAATAATAAGTTTCCGCTTGGAGAAAGGATTTGAATGTAGAATGTTCCTGCAGAATCAATTTCAGTTACGACCTCACCTGAACTTTCACTGGTGATATCTAAAGAATAGTATACAGATTCTCTGTCATCAACATATCTTAGAATTCTGATTGTGCTTTCACCCATTTCATTATAGGCATTTGCTTGGTTGAAGGAGACTGTTATTGTGCTTGTTGTTTCGGCCCCCTCATCAACTGAAATTCGAATAGGAGCATTGCCCACTTGAATGATGACTTTGTATGTCCATGTTGTTTCTTCCGAAGAATTTTGGAACAATTTGTCATTTGAATTGATTGTTATCAAATAAGTTCCTGCGCCTGTTTTTTCATCTAAATAAGACAATGGAAGTTCTGTCATATATGTTTTTTGATTTACTGTAATTGTTGAAACGTCAAGTGTTCTTAACAAATCTTCTGTCACATCAACATCATCTTTTATCACTTTTTCAACATAATAGTTTGAATATCTGTTGTAAACGTAAGAATAACGATGTTCATTTGGATTTAAGATTGTAAATTGATAGGTTTCTTGTCTTATCGGTCCAACATTAGGAATGTTGCTTGTTGCGGTGAAGGTGATTTCATAATATCCCGTCTCTGAAAACACATAAGTGGTGTCGTCTTGGAAAAAACCTGTGTAGTCAACCTTGTCTTTTTTTACACTGATGACTGGATATCCATCAAGAGAGTAAAATTCTGAGCGGGAATTTCTGTCAATGTTGATTGTGACACTTCCGTTGTAAATTGCTTGTTTGATTGGAAGAGATGTTTTTTCTTCGTTTGTTACTGGGTCTGTGTAGGTTATTGTGAAAGGAACATCTTTGAGGAAAATGAACGAGAGAGATTCTGTTTGACCGGCATTTCCTCTGTTAAATTTTTGAACATTTCCTGAGTCGTCATATAGGCTGATTGAGTATTTTCCAGAGTGTGTAAGGAATATGTAGCTGTATTCTTTATCGTTAGATTTTCTAGTGTAAACCACGGGCGACAATTCCACACCGTCTTTTACGAGTCTGATTTTGATTTCGTTTTCCGGTATTCCATAATATTTTGACCACTGAAGTTCAATTCTGTCTATTGATGCATAATCCTGTGAGATCACAACGCTTTTTGAGGAAACATTAATCAAGTTCTCTGTTGTGTCGATAATTCCATTCATGTTGTAAGTGTAAAATTCTTCCACAAAATTGTCCGAAGGCGGAATGTAGGTAATGATGATTTTGATGTTGAATGGAGGGATATTTACAGGGTTTCCTTCGCCATTGTTGTTTATTATGTAATATTCTGAGATGACCGGAGAATTTTCTGTGTATGTTTCAACCAAGGTATAATCAATGTATTGTTCTCTGTTTGTCTTGATCTGAATGTATTCTCTATCCGAATAACTTAGGTTCACAATGTAATGATTTGCAAACTGTTCGCCACTGCTTGAAATGTAAACAGAATCATCTTTTTCAACAATAGTTCCTGTCAATGTATTTTCAACCCAATATGTTGATGTCAGTGAAGAGAGGTTAAATTCAAAGATTTGACTGTCTTCTCCACCATCTGGAACATATCCAAACACATATTCAGGAGTTCCCATTTCGTTTGTCAAATATGTTTCATCATACCAGATTTTCAAATAGTAGGTCTGCATCTCTTCAGTCTCGCATTGAAGTCTTGTTCCAGTTGAAATTTCCGTCCAAGTTATTTTATCTGTGCTGATGGAATATTTTATTGGAATGAAGGTCTCTTTTTGTGAGTAGATGATTGTTATTTCGGAATAATATCCAGTTTCGTCATCTACACTGCCATTTATTATTTGTTCTGTTATGTTAATGCCGTTTGCGTCGAGAATTTTAAACTCTCCTGGATCATTGTTTTCCGTGCCATAATTTGGCATTGGCAATTCATTGTAAAGGGTGAAGTATATTGTTTTAACAAGATTTGTTTCGTTGTCAGGATTGTTGAAATCTCTCACTATCAATGCAAAACTATCATTATAATTTCCTGTTTCATCATTTGTCTTAACAAGAACAGTTGAGATTCCTTGGCTGTTTTGAGAGGTTGATGTTGTTGCATTTTCCAATGTTTCATTTTCAGAAATAGTTCCATCTATCAAATCTCTGACCGTCACAGTGTATTTGCTTGGATTATAGTTGTATTGGAAACCATCTTTGGTGATGTAATATAAACGTCCGCCATTGCTGTCATAGTAAGAGTACAAATCCTGCTCTGATGAGACTTCCTGTGAAATCAGTGTTTCTCTGTACAAATGAATTTCTTTCAGCGTGGTTCCATAATTGTCCGTATATTCATATTCAATTCTCGTGTTTGAAGTGAAGCCAAGTGATGGATTGATTTCAAATGTTATTGTGCCCAAGGTTCCATCAATAGTGACAGTCACATTTGAATTTGATTGCCATATGCTCGCAAAGCCCAGTTTGTTTGTTTGAGAGAATATAACTTCGTTGTTTGCTTTTATAGAAAGACCTGTCAAAAATGTTGAGCTATACACAGTGTTTTGTATTGCTTCATCTGTAGGTTTGGAAAACCTTATAAACTCTCTGTTTTGATCATTTGTCAAGGTTGCAGTCAAAGTTGTGTTTCTTACATTGATATAGAAATTTGTCGTTGACCGATTTTCTCTGTTGTAAATGCTGAGACAATTTTTAAACCTTGAACTTATGCTTCCATCAATTAGGTCTGAGATTGCAATTGTTGAGTATGTTTGTCCAATAAAGGCATAGGCATTTTCTCTGTCCCATGGGGTCAACATCAGATATCTGGTTGTTGTGTTTCCACTTGCGTTCACGGTGTCAAGTTTGATTTGAGCCCAAGCATCTCCAAAGAAATTTATGCTGTTAAGTGCAAATCCTGTTTTTGCGTAGATATTGTGAGTGGCATTTGTGTGTGATTGAGTAAGCTGATAATCTTCAATTGTGTAAGAATTTTGATTTCCGTCAGCATCAGTGTAGGTTATCAGATTGTTAAAAGTGCTGTTCTCGTCGTCTTCAGGAACATAACTTGTCACATAAATTGTGTAAATTGCCATGTTTCCAGCACGATCCATTTCAATAACTTCATAATATGTGTTTGTTTTGAGTTCTGTTATTGATGTTATATCAGTGAAATTATTTGAAGGCAAAAAGTCTGTTGGGGCGGTTTCTTGCAGTTCTCCAGAAACATATTTTGTGTTGTTGCCATTTGCATCTACGAATTCTCTTACATAAGTTATGAAAACTTCTGATGAAAGAGAGTTCTTTAGAGTTTGAAGGTAACTGTTTGTTACACTGTACGAATAGTATGCAAAAATTCCTGTGTTGTTGCTGACATTATAACTTGTTGATGTCAAACTGTTTGTCTGTTCCATGTCTGCAGTGTAATATGTCCTAAGTGCAGAGGTTGTTAATGGAGCAATCAAATTTCCAGCAACTGAATTTGACACTAGGTTTTGTATGTTAGTGTTTGGAGCCGAAAGGTCGACATATATTCTTTTTGTAACCTTTGAATAGAATCTTGAATCGTGATTTTTATATTGCATTGTGATGTCAACATAGCCATTATTTTCATATATATTAAGTTTCTTTAAATCAAGTTGAGCAATATATTGGTTGTTGGACAATGTTGGTTGCTCCAAGAACACATCATCTGTTGCCTTGAATGTCTGTCCTTTGCTTGTTCTGAAAACTATTTCATCAATATCAATTTCTGCCATATAAGCACTGCCGGCATTCCAAAGCAAACTTACGCTGGATTGATTTGTGTAATAAGTCAAACTTGGTCTTGTTTCATCAGTAGGAGCAGGGGAGGTTACAACGGAATTTAGTGCTGAGCCAGTGATAGATTGTGCAACAAAATCTGGGTTGGATTCTTTGATTTCAAAACTGAAAGTCAGTGACTGTTGAAAATTGTTATCTCCAACTTCAGTTCCAAACCTTCCTTGATATATGGTGACATAGTAGACACCTTCTTCAGATAAATAGTCAAGTTTTGTGCCATTGCTGTAATTATAGAAATTCAAGAAACCAGAGTCGTCGGCAACTATTGTGTCAATTGTTGGATTTGTGCTGTTTGTAGATGTTATTGCCACCAAATTTGAGACATCAGTTCCGTCTTTATATATTTCGGCATAAAGTGCATATTCAATTATTGAGTTTGTGCCTTGATAATAATTGTCTTTGTCAACCTTCGCATAAGTCGAATTGTTGATGTAATATGTGTTTGAGTTGTAGTTGATGCTTGTGCTTGTGCTGGTTATTTGTTCAACAGACAGAACTGTTCCGCTCGTCAAAGTTGTTGTGGTTGTGGAAGTGAGTGTTTGATCTGTGTAGAGAATGGCATCTGAAGTTAAGATATAATACGAACTGTAATTCACGCCAAACTCATAGTTTGAAATGGCCGAGACTGGAATGTAATAAACATTTCCATTGTGGACAATTTTTGCGATGCTTTCAGATGCAGACAAGATCAGAATTGTCGTTCCAGCGGACAAGGTGATATCGGCTGGTTCTGACAGGACTTCGTCAACAAAAAGTTCTGTCGAGCCTGACAGAGTTCCGCTCTGATTTGCATAGGTTGTGTATTTATATTGTGGAATGTAAACATTAACTGGGAGCAAATTGGTTGTCAAGATTGAGCGCACTGTGCCATTGTTGTAGATGGAAGAGCCATTTGTGTTTCCTTCAGTGCTGTTTGGGAAAGTCACAACCAAACTTGCATTTGATCCATTGTCATACATTGACACAAAAATGTCTCCTCCAACCAAGCTCTCAAGATGAGAAGAATCTCCATTGTTGACAAGTTCCGCATTTGTTACAACTTCGTTTCGATCAACATAAAACACATATGTCCTTTGATAGAAATCGTTTTCATTGTAAGAATAGCCGTCTTCAGTGTAATATGTTCTCACAATTTCATATTTACCAGCAGTTGTAATGTATTCTGAATTTAATCTGATTTCTTCTTGTCTCACGGTTGTCATTGTTCCGTGTTCATCAAAACTATAGACAGGAGTTTCTGTAGGCACATCAGACAACGTGTAGTAGTGATAAGTGATGTCGCCAACCGTTATTGTTTGTTCTATGTATGGATAATATTTAATGGTCACATTATCAACCTGAATCAGCATATCTTCGCTGGTTATAGTAGGCAAGAAGGACAATACGAATGCCTTTCTCATGCTTGTTGGACTCAGATATGTGGTTTTTGTTCTTCTCTGTGTGCCATCAGCATTTTCTATTATGCCTTCTGAAACATTGTTAGATGTCAAAACTTCTGTTTCTCCATCACTGTTTGTGAATTGTATGAAAAACTCGGAGGAGTCGAAGCTTATTATTATTGTTTGTCTTGCTGAATAATAATTTGTGTATTGTGTCACATAAGTGTCATCGTATGCCAGATCCTTGCGAGTGTTTGACATATCTCTGATAAGAACTCGATAAGTGTTCTCTTCATCTATTGAAATCACTTGCGAGAACACACCTGTTTGAGAAGTGTATTGAAGATGATCATTATCAATGAAATATGAAACTTCGTTGATTGGTATTGTGATATACATTCCAGAATATCCACTGATGTAACTTGATGTGCCATCTGTTTCGGGAGATATTGAAACGGTGCAATCCAAAACTTGCATATAATTCTGAGCGAACAATTTGTTGTACATAACTTTAAAGATTTCTGTGCAAGGCGTTTTCCCGTCGTATGTCAAATAGAAATCGTAATAATTGTTTCCATCATATTTCAAATCTTCTATTGTTATGTTGTCAGGATTGATTGTTGAACTGTAACTTATTGTTCTAAAATTTGCAATATAAATTGCTTTGTTTTTTGCCCAGTAAAGTGTTGATGGGGTGGTTACATAAACTGAAGAACTTGTTAGTTTGTATATTTCACTGGAGAAATCGTAGATTGCAAAATATGGTGCTGTGTTGTCAATCATAAACACATCAACTGTGTGATTTCCCGCTTCGTCATAGACATCTATCAAATATAATCCCGCGTCAGACAAAACATATTCTGTTGCAACATTTGTTGTGAATTCATAAGTGTTGCCTTGATATGGCAACCAGTTGTTGTCAGTTGTGCTCATATTCAACAAGTTGTTAACTGGCAGGTATGAAGCATCGCTCCAATAATTCAACATTCTGTCAAGTGTGGTTGAAAGTGTTGCTTCTCGATTGCTGTAGTATTGTTCTTCAATGATTGGGAAATATCTGTAATATGCATAAGTCCTTGCTCCACTTGCCTTTTCACTCCAAGAGAACACTATGCTTTGATTTGTTGAAAAATTATTCAGTGTTGAAACGATTTTATAATTTGTGGAATTCGTAATTTCGGTGACATTTCTTGCTTGTATATTCTCAAGAGGGTTTTTGTCAATTGTGAAAGTTTGTTCTCTGAAAAATCCTGTCTTTGATGAATACAAAGTGTTTGAAGCTGTCATTTCGTTTGTGTAATAAAGTCTGACTGTGTAATGTGCACTTCTTTCCAAAGTGATGAAATTTTCTGTTGAATTGCTTGGAAGCAGTGCATCAAAGGAAATTCCTTGTTCTCCGCCAAAGCCAGACAAATACGAATCACTGCCGTAGTCATATGCATAAATTTGAACAGTTACGTCTTTATTGAACGGATCATTTTTTGTGCTGTCGATGATGTTGACATTTTGATTGACATATGTGTCTGACGGAATGTTTGTTTCTCCTTCTGTTGTCACAATTTCGATTGTTGGAAGATCTTTCACAATTTCAAAATAGAACACCTGATAAAAAACCGTGTTTGCAGAAAGAGTTGTTTCTGAAAGATAATAGCTGTCAAAAGTGTATGCAATTATGTATATATACTTTCCTGCAGTGCTGTCTGTTCTTCCTGAAAAGGCAGACCTGTAGAGTTTTTCTGAATTTGAACCTGTTGTGATTGAACCATAATCTCTTGTGTCATCATATGCATTTGAAACTTTTGTTGTTGAATAGATGTAACTGTTGACAGAGGTCGAAAGTTTTGCATTGACAGAAAGTTTGATTGGTGTCTGATTGGTTTTGACAGGAGTGACGCCTGATGTGTTGATATAATTCAAAACATTTGTGATGTTGAAAGTGGTGTTTCCTGTAGTTTGAGAATAATTGCCATTTGATGCAAGAAAGGAACTTGTGATGTCTGCACCATTTGAAAAAGTTCCATTTTCAAAATCGTATTCCTTAAGTTCGCCGACTGGTCTTATGTTGTTCTCGTCCAATGGCTGATCAAAATCTGTGTAATTCGCTTGATAGCCATACATATACACCATAATTTTTTTTGTTTGTCCGGAAACTCCATCAAGTGCATACTTTTTTGTTTCGGTGGTGGAAGGGTCAATGGTGTAGTCCACTATTTGAATTGCATTCAATGTCAATTCATAGTTTCCAACATCTTTGAAATATATCCTGCAAACGTTGTTGTTTGTGTCAATTTTCAAATTGACAGTTTGATCACCTTGCATTAGGACTGGAAGTTCTGACGACTCATCTTTGTCATAAAGAAGAGCTGTGTTGTTTGTTGAATTTGACAATGTTTTTGTGATTGAAAGTTCAAATTTTGTATAGTCATATTCAATGTAAGGAATTTTGTTTGCTGTTGTCTCTGAGGAGTAGTTGCTGTAAAGGTAATAGGCATAATTTGGATTTGTCAAACTTGAAACATTGACTGTGTGATCAAATGAGTTGAAAGTTATGTTTGGTCTGTTGTTAAGAAAATAAGATTCCTGGTCAATGACATAGAAACTATAATCAATTGTCACATTTTGATCGGTAAACATTGATTCCTCAGTGGTTGACCCTCCATCAGTGCAGGTGTAAAGGGTTATTGTCAATGAGAGGATGTAAATCCCTTCAATAACATTTCCATTTTCGTCGGTAATGGCAATTTCGTTGCTCTCCATAGCTTCTTCTCCACCATCAGGAAGGGCTTTGAAGATCATTTCAAATTGTTCAAGTTGTGCAGATGCATTGTTTGTGAAAGAAAAACCACTAGGGATTATGTAATCTCCCATGTTTATTTCTTTGTCAGCGCCATTGATGTAAAGGCTTATTGAATTGATGCTGTAATAGTGAAAAACAGCGGTGTTTGTCAAATCTGGATAATAAACATAGTTATATATATCATTTTGTGGAGAAAGTTCTTGCCCATTAGTCAAGAGAGAAAGTGTCAAGAAGTTTGAGCTGTTTCCATCTCTAAAAAACATGAAGGTGTCGGAAGAAATTAGACTGCTTTGGTTTTCAGTCGTGTCACTTCCGTCTGTTATATATTCTTTTGCGGAGAAATAAGAAGGAATGTTTTGATTGTCAATTTCTTCCTCCGAAACGTCCTCTGCAACAACATAATTGTTTATGCTATCCTTATTTGAAAACATTATGCCAAAACTCAGAAAGCATACAGCAAAAAATATGTAGAAAATACTTTTTACCAAATTATTTTTCTTTTCCATAATTACCTCTCATATTCAGAAACATTTTAACACAAAGAAAAAATAATTCAAAATAAATAAGATACATAATTATTATAAATATTATATAATATTTAATACATGCAATAAATAAAATCAGCGATTTGTCACTTTTTATCCATATTATATGGGATTGTAGATTAAATTAATTAATAAAAAAATAAAAATAATAAAAAAATTGGCATTTTTAATAAAAAAATTAATTATTTTTGTAATATTTTTTTTATTTTGATTATTTTTTTTAGAAAATTAATCAAACTAATTTCATGAAACATTTTTTTAAAGATTTGCTGTTGTATATAAGCGCATTTGTTCCAATGTATTTTTTGGTGTTTGTAAAACTTATTGTTGAGATCATAAATCAAAACCTAACTTTCAATGTGCTTAACACCATCAACTTTGTGACACTTATGCTTTTGATTGGGTTAGGGATCTTTGGACTTGTTTGGAATGTCAATTTTGCAACCGAAAAATCTATCAAGGTTGAAATTGTGTCAAAAAAGAACATCACGGATCAGCATTTTTTGGGATATTTTTCTTTGTTTGTCTTTTTTGCAATTCCTCTTGATTTGTCTCTAGTGAGTGCATATTGCGTCTATGTCTTAGTTTTGATTATGATTGGGGTTGTTTACATAAACAACTCTTTGTTCTATATAAATCCACTTCTCAACATTCTTGGCTACAATTTTTATGACATTTGTTACAAAGAATATGGAAGTGATGAAATAAAAAATTCCAAAATTTTTTTCAGAGGAGATTTGTTGATTGAGAACAAAACATATTGGGTCAAACTAAAAAATCAACATTTTTGTTTTGTCGACAAAAAGAAAGAAAACGACAAATAAGTTCTTCTTCTGCAAAAATATCACAAATTTGTCATAAAAATTGCAAAAAATATGAAATTTTATTACTTTTTTTCAAATTTAACTCTTGACAAAAAATTTGAGATGGATTATCATACTCAAGTTGAAAGGAGAATTATCATGGCAAACGAAAGAAATTATATAGAAATGTTGGAAGCAGAATTCTTTAATCTTTTGGAAATGGAATCTGAGACTTTACTTGAAAATATAAGGAAGAACAAAAGCCTTTTCTCATTCATCAGTGATCGTTCTTTCTCTTCATCTAGAAGATTTTTGAATTTTGATTCTCAGAAAATTGCAAAAAAAATTGACACTCAACTCAAACTTTATGGTGACATAATAGGCAAACTAAAGAAATTGGAGGATATGCCTTTGAGTGACGATGCACAACACAGGGTGTTTACTTTGATTTCGGGGTTGATTGATCCGGCAATAAATCTTGGATATTGTGAAGAGGCAAGCGAACTTTTGAAAATCGTCAAAAATCCAAAGATCAACAAGATTTTCTGTGACGCATCAGTTTCTTCAGCAGTTTTGAGAATCATTGATGCTTATGGAAAGAGAGCAATACTTGAAGATGATCCAAAATACAAAGCAAACGTTGATGCGGTCATTGTTGATGTTGTTGCAGGAGAATATGGAAAAGACACAAGAAAGAAATTGAGTGTGTCAACAATGGAAAAGGCTTATTCCAATGCAAGAGTTATCAAAGGTGACATTGTTTTGAAAGTTGATGGAACTCATGAAGCAGTTAATCCAACAAAAAAATAATTCAAATTGATAAAAAGGCTGTCAAAAGTCTTTTTTTATATAAAGGTTAGGGTATAAACCAACAAGTTCATTTGTTGCTTTCTATTATATATTAATATAATATAAACCAACAAACAATATATATGACTTTTAAAATGTTGGAATGGTTTGCCGGAACAAAACTTTTCAAGAAAGACAGTAGAAAAATCTGCTGTCTTTTGTTTTTAAATGGTTGACAACTCCCCCCCCCATGATAAAATGAACGATGGGAGGGGATATGAGTGAGGATTTAAATAACTGGAAAGAAGATGAAAGAAATGAGAATGAAATTCAAAATAATGAAAGCAATGACAAGTTTTGGGTTGGAATCCTTTGTGCCATCGTTTTCAATCTGGCTGGAGTGGTGATAGGTTTCACATACCAAGGCGAGATGAGAGAAACATTTTTCTATGGCTTCAGGAAAGGATTGGTTATGTCCGTTGCTTTGATAATATTAGTTTTGGTTATCTGGTTGTTTTGGTCTCAATCGGTTGGTGGCAAACAATAAATTTAAGGTGGTCTTGGGACCACTTTTTTATTATTTTCAAAAAAATTTTATCTTTTTTAAAAAAATTTTTTAGAAAATTTTGGCTGTTTTTCGACCTTTTTTGCGAACACACGGCAAGACGCCCCAGCTTTTAAAAAATTCTTAAAAAAAAGTTGAAAATTTTTAAAATTTTTTTGAAAAAAGTGTTGACAAAGATTTTCCCGTTGTGATAGAATACGCATGTTGACACCGCAAGAGAGGTTGATGAATGAGTCAACTGTCAACAAAGTTCTTTGACAACTACATATTTAGAAGATAAAGTCAAATATTATTACGAGAAGTGTGAAAGAAAGTGCGAAAGCATTTTTGGATACACGACGAAGTAACAATTAGGAAATTGTTTGCATAGCAAACGAATTTGAAAAAATTCAAATCGAAGATTTAATTTCCAAAATTATTACGAGTTTAACTTATTAAACGTAATACGATATTTGCATACTCAAATTTTAAGTCGAGTAAAAGTTGCTATTATATAATAGGTAGCAACAAAGCGAAAATGCTAAGAAATCCAAATCAATATGATTAAGCTACAAAGAGCATATAGGGAATGCCTTGGCACTAGGCGCCGATGAAGGACGTGATAAGCTGCGATAAGCTGCGGAGAGATGCACATAATCTGTGACCCGCAGATTTCCGAATGAGGAAACTCAGCACTGTTAATACGGTGTTATCATTACACGAATCCATAGTGTAATGAGGGGAACCCGCTGAACTGAAACATCTAAGTAAGCGGAGGAAAAGAAAGTAAACAAACGATTGCGGTAGTAGTGGCGAGCGAAACTGCATGAGCCCAAACCAAGGGTAGAAATACCTTTGGGGTTTAGGACCTTCATAAAAGAGAAAAGACGATAGGTGAATACATCTGGAAAGGTGGACAACACAGGGTAATAGTCCCGTAACCGAAATTGAATTTTCCTTGGAAGGCACCAGAGTAGCACAGGACACGTGGAATCCGGTGTGAAGATGCGAGGACCATCTCGTAAGGCTAAATACGACCTAGTGACCGATAGCGAATAGTACCGTGAGGGAACGGTGAAAAGAA
>CALVZQ010000001.1 GCA_944372585.1 uncultured Clostridia bacterium | reverse complement strand
TTTGCTATCTTTTTAAGGTCAAATTCACTTATTTGCCACTCTGGATACAAATCAACAATTGTTTGTGCGGTGCCATTGCATAGGTCGCCATAATCACTTGAATTTCTTTCAATCATTTGTTCCATCAAGTCTTCGTGATTGCCACGAATAAAAATTACTTTGTCTTTATGTTTAAGAACGAACTCAATAATTTCTTTTGGCTGACTTCCTCTGTCGAACAAATCGCCACAAAGAATTATTTTGTGTTCAGGATTGCTTATATCAAATCCTTTTTCTTTTAATTCTGACTGCCATTCATCATAAAAACCATGAATGTCGCCAGATACAAAATATTTCATTTTTTCTCCTTAAATGATTTCAATAAAATGTAAAATAGATTTAATGCTTTTTATTGTATCTTCAAAACTAACATTCTCTACATAAGTATTTTTATTTGAATAATTTTTCCATAGGTTTTGTTGACCCCAATCATTTTCAATATCTGCAACTATCTCTTTTGCATTTGTTAAAATATCAGTCGTTTTTCTTTTTGCACAAGTATTTTCAAGTGCTTGTTTTTGAAGATTTTTATCAATTCTATCTTTGAACAACTTTTCAAGCAAATACAAATCATAATAATCTCTCATTCTAGTCCCTAAAATATTTTTAGATAAAATACTTTCTATTTTTTCTGCAATAATAGTTTCTATTGAATAAGAACATAGTTTTATTGTTTTATCTTCTAATAAAAGTTTGTATCCGTAAACAATTTCTTTTGGAGTTATTGTATCTCCAGTTGTTATATCCATTTTAAGAGAATCCTCAATTTTATCCATATAGACCTTAAACGATAATCTAACGCCGGGATAGTCAAATTCTTCTCTAATATCTTGAATTGATGTAAGTTCAAAACGAATATTATCTCCAATGTCGATATTGCAGATTTCCGTAATCATTTTTTCAATTTCATCTTTGGTTAAAGGTTTGTTGATAATAGAAACATCAATATCTTGAGTTGCTCTTGAAGATAAACCGACCATTGAAGAAATCAAAAGTCCACCTTTTAAAATAAAATTGGTTTTATACTGCGAAACTGCAATTCTTGCCAGCATTTGCTCCATAAAATATCTTTTCAAAAGCAATTGTGCATCTATCCCTAAACTTCTTGCTTTATTCTTAATCAAATCCGTTAATTGTCTTGATGTATTCATAATAAAATCTCCAATTTGTCCTTTAATTCTTTTTCAACACCTAGTTCTTTTGCATATTTCAACAATTTTGTTAAATTTTTATCTTCCATCTTTAAATATGTTTTTAGACTTTCATTTACAACATATCTATCTCCAACATAATTTTTGGAAAACAAATCACAAATTGTTCTTTCTTTGTCATAAATTTGGATATTATTTCCATACATCGTTTTTACTGTGGTTAAACCTAAATCAAATTTGCATTTAGGGACAAAATGAAATTCCAATTTATATTGAGATTTTAATTGATAAGTATTATTCCCCTGAATTGTTGTAATGGAAAGAGTTAAGGGATTTCTTGTTGTTAGTCCATTGTAATAAGCTGATGTTTCATAAGAATAAATTAAATTCTTTGATTTCAATTGAAGAAAATATAATTCATCTTCCATTGTTTCTGGAGTGATATAAATTCCATTTCTAACTTTTTCTAAAACCTTGTCTTGCACAGCAAAACGAAGATAGTGTTTTGAAATATTATTTTCCACAGCCATCTTTGTTTGAATAATTCCATTGTTTTCCTTTGCAAGTTTTAATAGCTTACTATAATCTCTCATATCAAATCCTTATGCACTTTTTTTCTAAAATTATAAGTGTTTATAGAAAAAAAGTCAATAAATATATAAACTTTTTTTGTAAAGTTCACAAAAGTTTTAGGCAGTTTTATATAGTTTTAGAACACTTAATTTAACCAAATTTGTACATTTAGGTGTAAAAAAGTGTAGTAAACTAAAATCTTACTACACTAATTGATTTTTTATATCTCAAATTTGCTTATTTTATGGGCGATTTAAAAGATAGAGCGAAACTCTTGTATGTTAGAGCGGAGTTTTGGTAAGGCTGAGGTCATGGGTTCGAGTCCCATCATAAGCTCCACAATTAAAAATCGTTAAAACCCTTTAGTTTACGCAAGCTCTGCTTATAAATAAAGGCTTTTAGCGATTTTTTCTTTTCAATTTTAGAGAGCACTATCCTTTCCAAAAAATGCAATAGGTGTCATTTTTAACTATCGTAGGTGTCAACTTTTTGCATAAAAAAAGACCGAAAATTGAAAATCTCAACTTTCGGTCTAAAATGTCCTAAAACTATCAAAAACTGTTCCCGTAGGTATCAGTATGTGTCAAGACTTTTTAGGATATCCATCTTTTGTCACACTTTTATGAACTTTTAAGTCTTCTTCTGAAACCATAATATCTGCTATATCTTTTCCAGTATAAAATTCAGAAAAGATTACTTGCCATTTGCCATCAACCGCTTTTTCACTCATAACCGCACCAAAGTCACCTAGCCTAACTCCTGCCTTTGTATAAGCCGGCTTTTCTTTTGTTAGTTCAACTAAATCTAAATACTTCATATCAGCTCCTTTTAACCTGCAAGTGGCGTATTATTTGTAATTTCACCTTTAGGTCTTACCATCCAACCAGAAGTAAAAACAATATCCCTTCCGTTTTTAAAAAATTTAATATCTATGTTAATTCTCTGCCCTTGCATATCTAATTTACCAAGTTTATAATTGCTATTACAATAATTTTTTACTACTTGACTTTCATATTCTTCTTTTAAATACTGAGAATCTTTTATTGTAAAGCCAAGTCTTTCAAACAAATCTCGTTTCCCATTCCAAGCATATTTATCACTGAAAATGTAATCAGTAAATTTTTTTTAAATCACATTTAGCATAAGAATTGATATTTGGCATCGGTTTTGAAATATTATTTGCTATACAGTGACATCTTTCGTGTTGTGGCAATTGTGGTTTTTAAATGTTGTTAAACCAACATTTATCCAAAACTAAACATATCGGACAATGTATCAGTCCCATTGGATAAGTTTCCATTCAACCCATCCTGCATAACTTACATTTCCATTTTCATCAATTTTAATCAAACCATCAAATACTCCCATATTATAGCAAATCTCCTTTTAAATTGCAAAAGGTTGAAGAAAATTTGTTTCTCCAACCTTTTAATTAGATTTTACCATAAGATTTTTTAAAATCAATACTCGTATGCCGCTTTTTTACATCTCCATATCTTCTTCTTTTTTGCGTTTTCTTTCTTTTCGTTCTTCAAGTAATTGCATAAGCAAATCATCATACTCTTCATTGGTCATTCTTGAAATTAAATCTTCTTTACGGCTTTCAATGTTCTCCTTCCTTTTTTGATTATCCAAATACATTTGTACTTCTTATATTTTTAATTAAGTTCTTTAATTGTATTTCGTATATAATTTACTATCAACTGAGTTTTACAACGTGATTACTGTTTATTATTTTTACACCTCTGAGCCATAAAAGTTGTTAAACTACTTTCGTATTTTCATTTATTCTAAACAAGAAAGTATAAGTTATGAAATCAAAATTTATAGAATTTTTAAAAAATTTTTTAATATTATTTTACATTCAATTGACCTTTTTTTATAATTGTTAAAAAGGGAAGTTCTCTATGCAAAATTTCAAAGATTACAATGATAAAATGGGTGAATTTGGTGTCCACGATCCTGCCATTATCAAAGATAGCGGGAAGTATTACACAATATCAACCCATGGCTACTATCAATTTCGCGTTTCTTACGATTTGGTAAATTGGATTGATGAAGGATTGAGCTGTTTTAATAAAAGTTCCATACAACAAGAATTAAAAGAAGGAATTGAATATTGCAAAGTGGAAGTTCCTTCTTCTCGCAATGAGGGCTCTCCTTTTTGGGCTCCAGACTTAATTAAATTCAACGGAAAATATCACTTATATTATGCTATTTCATCATTCGGAAGTACTCAAAGTTACATTGGTCTTGCAACAAGCGATAAACTATGCGGTGAATATAAGCACATATGCGCAGTTCACCGTTCAAAAGCTGGAGAAATGTCCAAACCAAATGCGATTGATCCATGTGTAAAATTTGACAAAAACGGCAAACTTTTTATGTCATATGGAAGTTATTTTGGAGGAATTTATATCAAAGAATTGGATAATTTGACTGGCTCTCCAAAAAATATTAATGAAATCGGAACAAAGATTGCTGGAGGAAATGGTGCGCCGATTGAAGGCTCTTACATTATCTATAATCGCAAAACGAAGTTCTACTATTTGTTTGTTTCCTATGGAGGATTGGTAGACAGCTATAATGTCAGAGTCGGTAGATCAAAAAATATACTTGGACCATATTTAGATCCAAGCGGTAAGAATCTGACCGATATAGATTGGGATTCAACGGGCGGAATGATTATAGGCAACTATCATTTTTCACATCAAAAGGACACATACACTGCCCCTGGACACAACAGCATTTTGGAAGATGATGGAAAATATTATTTCATTCACCACACTCGCCTCAACAATGATCCAAGCAAGCATTATTTGAATGTTCGTTCTCTTTTTTTCAATCAAAATGGCTGGCCTGTTGTAATGCCAAACAGATATGACTTGGACAAGCTTTATTATTCAAACAAAAATATAAGCGGAATATATAATGTTATATATTTTCCAAAATTTACTGGAGCAAAGACGAATCAAAGCAAATCTGTCAAAATTGAACTAGGGAAAAACCTAAATAAACATTCCAAGTTCATAGAATTTTCAAACGAAAACGAAATTTTTTATGGAGTTATGTGTTTGTTGTTTGATGAAGGATTAAATTCCACCACCCTTGGCTTTTCTGCAATGTCAGAAAATGGAGAAACAATTTATGCAATAAAAATAAGAGATTGACAAACAATATAAAACTAGAAACAAAACACAAATTTCTTTTTTGTTTTATAATGATATTATGCTATAATTTTCTTATCTTATTTTGAAGGGAGTTAAAAATATGAGAAAAACAATTAAAACAACAGAAGCAATTTTTCCAATGCCAGTTCTTATGATTGCAACTTACAATGATGACGGCACAATAGACGTAATGAATGCTGCTTGGGGAATGATGTTGGAGAGAGACTATGTGGTGTTGAATTTGACAGAAACACACAAAACTGTCAAAAACATTAAAAAGAGAAAAGGATTCACTGTCAGCATTGCAGATGCAAAACATGTTGTTGAAGCCGATTATTTTGGTGTTGTTTCTGCAAATAATACACCTGATAAATTTGCAAAAAGTGGACTAACTGCAACAAAATCAAACCTTGTTGATGCCCCTATTGTCAACGAATTTCCAATTTGCATGGAATGTGAATTTGTTGAATATCAAACCAACGAATATGGCTGTGGAGTTGTGGGCAAGATAGTCAACGTTACTGCAGATGAAAAAGTCATGAGTGGCGATAATGTTGACATAAGCCTCTTAAATGCAATTGCATTTGATCCATACACACATGGGTATTACAAAGTCACGGAAAGAGTGGGTAATGCATTTAAAGATGGCCTGAAAATTAAAAATGACAAATAAAAATCAAAATTTAAGGAAGAGCAATTATGGCTATTAATATAATGAAAAATTCAGCAGGAATTTTGTTTGCCCCAACAGAAGATCAAGTCGGAAATCCAACCGGCTGCATGTATCCAAGAGTTATTGAACTTAGACATGCCGAAGAAAATGGTGTGCTTTTGGCCACTTTTGAGAACTATTCAAAAGAAGAACCACCATACGCGCCCATTTATAAAAGTTTAGATGGTGGAATATCTTGGTCTCTGATAAGCAAAATTAAAGACACAAAAAATAGATTTGGAATGAGATATCAGCCAATGCTTATGGAACTTGATCAAGATGTTGCCGATTTAAAAAAGGGGACAATCTTGTTTGCTGGAAGCTCCATTCCAAAAGATATGACGTCGACAGAACTGTTGTTTTTCATAAGCAAAGACCACGGAAAAACATGGGAATATAGATCTTCAATCGCAAAAGGTGGAGCACCTGTTGAACAAAATTTTGAAAAACTTGGGCCAGTTTGGGAACCATTTATCTATTTAAACAAAAAAGGAGAAATCATTGCAACTTTTTCTGATGAAAGGTTGCACAATGAAAAATCATACAACCAAGTTATTGTCCTCGTAAAATCCACAGATGGCGGAAGAACATGGGGAAAAGAAAAACTTGTCGTGGCACTAAACGACAAAAAATTGCGCCCTGGCATGCCAATTGTGACAAAAATTGGAAATGGAAGATATTTCATGTGCTATGAAATAGTTGGGACACCTTGCAATGACATTTATTTCAAAATATCTGATGATGGAGAAGATTTTGGAGATCCTGCAGATTTTGGAATTCGTGCTGAAACAAAAGATGGTTTTTATCTGGGCAGTATGCCATATTGCACCTTTTCAAAAAAAGGAGGAAAAAACGGAGCAATAATTTTGCAAGCAAAAAGAGATAGTGAAGAAATTGGTTTGAACACTGGCAGTTTTTTGATAAATTACAATAATGGAGAAGGGAAATGGGAAAGATTGCCGTCCTTAATTGAATATGACAACAGAATTTTGCAAACTGGTTGGAGCAAAGGCATGACCATATTTGACAATGAGAACAAATTGATAATGTTGTCACCTGTTCAATCAAATTCCACACTCATGCACATTGCTTATGCAATAGGAAAAATTGAAGAACAATAAAAAATTAACACTCAATCAAAACATTACGCATATATCAAACAAAATTTGGCATAATGGTATTGAAATTTGTGAAACTTTAATGCAAAAAGTTTTAACATTTTGTGACATAACGAATAAATAAATTTTTTAACATAAAAAACGAGAAAAGAACTTTATAAAAAACATAAAGTTCTTTTTTCTGACAGATTGCTTCAATTATGATTTTTCCGTGTTTAAAATGTTAAAACATCTAAACAAATTTTTTCATCAATCCAAGAACTTGCGCTTTGACATCTTTGATTGCCGCCTCTTTTTTTGTCACAACTTGATATATTAATTTTGCGATGACCTTCATCTCCTCCTCTTTCATTCCCAGAGTTGTCACTGCTGGCGTTCCCAAACGCAAACCACTTGTCACTGTTGGACTCAATCGTTCGTTTGGAATGGAGTTTTTGTTTGTAGTTATATTTGCTCTATGCAAAAGCTCTGATGCTTCTTTTCCTGTCACATTGAATGGTGTAAGATCAACAAGCACAAGATGATTGTCAGTACCACCAGAAACCAAACGAAAACCATATCTTTGCAATTCCTCCGCAAGCACTTTGCAATTTTTCAAAACTTGTTTTTGATAAGTCACAAACTCTGGTTGCAACGCTTCTTTAAGCATAACAGCCTTTCCTGCAATCACATGTTCAAGTGGACCACCTTGAGTTCCAGGAAAAACGGCACTATCAATTTTCTTTCCAAGCTCTGCTTTGCAGAGGATCAATCCTCCCCTAGGGCCTCTCAATGTCTTGTGAGTTGTGGTTGTGACAACATCTGCAACCTCACAAGGATTTGGATGCAATCCGGCTGCAACAAGACCTGCAATGTGAGCCATATCAACCATAAGATAAGCTCCAACACTGTCTGCAATTTCTCTGAATCTGACAAAATCAATTTTCCTTGGATAAGCACTTGCACCTGCAACAATAACTTTTGGATGATACTCCTTTGCCAACCTCTCAACCTCGTCATAGTCAATCAATTCCGTTTCAGAAGACAGCCCATAAGAAACAGAATTAAAGACTTTGCCAGAAACATTAACTTTTGTTCCATGAGTCAGATGACCACCTGCTGGCAAAGACATGCCCAAAATTGTGTCTCCTGGTTTACAAAGAGCCATGTAAACAGCAAAATTGGCATTTGCACCAGAATGTGGTTGAACATTGGCATACTCGGCATGAAAAAGTTTTTTTGCGCGTTCGATTGCCAAACTTTCGATAATGTCAACATTTTCACACCCACAATAATATCTTTTGCCCGGATAACCTTCTGCATATTTGTTTGTCAAAACACTTGAAACTGCTTCACGAACAGCCTCACTTGTGAAATTTTCACTGGCAATAAGTTCGATATGTTGTTTTTGTCGTCTTTCTTCTTTTTTTATGGCATTGTAGACCTCAACATCAACTTCTTTCAATTTTTTTAAATTCATATTCTCCTCCTTAAAATTTAGTTATCAAAAAATCAAATGCTCAAAGCGACAGAACTAGGTCAAAATTTCATCATAAGTAAAGCCATCTTTAACAAGATAGTAATGCATTCCAAGTTTTTTTGCAGAACTCAAATCATGCTTAAAATTGTTTCCAATAACCAAAATTTGATTAGGTTTCAACTTGTTTTCTTTCATAATTTTTTTATAAATCTTGCTCTTGTCCAAATTTTCCTTTTTTGATATATCATTGCTTATTATGCCTTCAAATAAATTTCGATCAAATTCATTATAATCCACTGCTCTTTGCAAATCTTTTTCTTTCCAATTTGAAACAATATAAATTTTCCCAAGATCTTTAAATTTCTGCAATTCGCTATTGCTGATATGTTTTCCTCGAATATAATTTTCATTTGTTTCCACAAATTCTCTGAAAATCAAATATGATGCATTATTCCCCTCAACATCAAAAAGAATTTCGTTAATTTGACTTGAAAGACCTTCACCATTTGGTCCACAATCATATTTTTTTAACAATCTTGCTCTTTCTTTTTCTGACATATATGAAAAATGATTGTTAAACCATTGAAGATTCATTTCTCTGTGATTATCTTTTTTCATATCCCAAACAAGAGTATCTCTAAAATCAAAAATTGTGACTTTGACCTGATTTGATATAAGATTTGGATCTTCATTTATATTGTTGATCCATTTTTTGCTTTTGAAAATGTAAAAATAAACTGGAAGGAAAATCAATGTTGGCAACAAAATGATCAAATAAGCCAAAGGCACACTAACAGGCATGAACCTGACAACAAAGCAAGAGGAAACAAGAATCAAACTACATAAAATTTCAATAACAACGAACGGAGTGTTTTTTCCTCCAAGTCTAAGCATATAACTTCCCATATTCCAACTTAAAAATCTGAAAAAATGAATTCCAACATAACAAGGAATCACCGAGAACATCAAACCAAAATATTCTCTGTTGACACCAAGTGCAATAGGATAGATAAAAATCATGCTTGCAACAAAATAGAAAACCCAAATCAATATTGATGCAAAAATTGCGTACTTGGAATAGGTATAAGCTTTGTCAAATTGATTTCTACCAAGACATCTTGTGATTTTGATTGCACTCACATTTGCAAATGCATATAAAAATCCATTGAAAACATCAAGAACATTTTCAAGGTATGCATATGTATTCAAAATCCCATCGCTGAATCTGATCAAAATAATGCTTGTTGCATAGTATCCAACTTGCCAAACAAATTCGACGGAGAGGTTGGAAATCAGTATCCACCACTGTTTTTTTGTCAAATTAACCGTTTGAAATTTAAAGAAGTTAACAGATATCTCTTTGTTTTTCAAGAGCAAAACGAAAGATGTCATAATTGAGAAAGCGACTCCAATGATATATGTGATGGCAATGTAGTTCAGATAATAAATTCCGCAAAAATAAAGAACTAAAAATCCAATAATTGTGGTTATGAGTGGTATAATTTCACTTGTCAGTTGCTGTTTGAAAAATTTTAGACATTTCATCGTTTCAAGAAGATAAGAATTTGTGCAAGATAAAAAGAAATATCCGCACATAATGTAATAAAATGTGTAGTTATCTGGCCTGTAATCCATCAAAGTTTCCATAAAAAATTTGGGAAAAAGAACAAGAACCAAAGTGGCAACACAACCGAATATGAAGTTTATTTCAAATCCTATTTTTGCATATTTTCTTACCTTAAATTTTGAACCTATATTTTGGTTGATAAAAACAGATATTCCATTTCCGACACCAAATGCAATAATGCTGGCAAAGGCATAAAGCGAAAGAAAAGCATTGAGATAAGTCAATTCTTCAACACCTAAAAGATTTGCCAAAACAGAAATGATGCTGCACAATACAGCAACAATAATATACTTTAAAAGCAAAAATCTGCCTTCTTTGAAAGTGGACCAAAAATATTTAAAAAAAATTTTAGTCTTTGACTGTGTTTGTTCCATCACAAAAATTATACATGAAAAGTGGCAAATTTCAAAATCAATTTATGGCAATTTAATAGACTTTTCAAAATTTCTTTTCCAACTGTTTTTCTATCCAAGACATAATAAGTCCGACAACAAATTCAATTTGCTCTTGATTAAGTGGAATATCTTTAGGAATTTTGTACCATTTAAAAAGGCAACCCCTGCAACAAGTTGCTGTGGCATGCTGTGCAATAAAAACCGGATGCCCTCTCATAGGTGTTTGTTTCCCATCATTTGCAACAAACTCTGGCGCCAACCTTTTTGAGATGAAATCATACGCATGTTGGTTGATTTTCTCCAGTCCCTTATCTTGAATATAATCAAAATCCGTTTGCTTCAACTCAAATTTTGAACGAAATTTGGATTTTGAAAGTTTGTCTAAATAAAAATCAAAATTTATCATAAAAAAATTATAACACTTGTCAAAATTAAATCCAATAAAAAAAGATAAGATTGAATTCTTATCTTTTTAAATTATTACACATTGTTTAACTTTTTAACAGTTAGTGTTGCGTCACCATTTTCCAAAATGGTAATTGTTGCACCGCCCGGAGCTGTGGTTGTTGTAACAGCCAAATCAATGACATCATTGGCAGCAAGAGTAACAATAATTGAACTTGTCACGTCAACAACAAAGGTTCCACCTGTTGCGGTCTCTAATGCAGTTTGCTCAATTGTGCTGTCCGGAATTGGAGTGGTGTTGTTTCGTGCAGTAATATTGAATGTCAATTCTGCAGTCGAAGTCAATGCAATATGATAATTAATTTCATAATCACCTGCTTGCTGAACAGTTATTTGGTTAGTCGCAGTGGTTGTATTAAGCAAAGGCATTTCGGTGTTCAACTCAATAGGAACATAAACATTCTCTGTTGCAATTGTTGGTGTTTGAGCAGCATTATTATACAAACCACCATAAGCATTAAGTCCCACAGCAGAAGCTCCAGTTGGACCTGTCGGACCGGTTGGGCCCGTTTCCCCTGTTGGTCCAGTCGGTCCTGTGACACCCGTTGGTCCCGTTGCTCCAGTAGGTCCAGTAGCCCCTGTATCTCCTTGCAATCCTTGAACCCCAGTGTCCCCAGTTGGACCGGTAGCCCCAGTAGGACCAGTCGCTCCTGTTGCACCCGTTGGACCAGTAGGACCCGTTGGACCGGTAGCACCTGTGTCGCCCGCATCTCCTTGCGCTCCAGTAGCACCTGTTGGGCCTGTTGTTCCAGTAACTCCTGTTGGACCCGTGATACCTTGCAATCCTTGGGCTCCTGTTGGTCCGGTCGCACCCGTTGGGCCTGTTGCTCCTGTTGGACCTGTAACACCAGTCGGACCAGTTGGACCGGTCGCTCCAGTACCACCTGTGGCTCCTGTTGGACCTGTTGCGCCCGTAGGTCCAGTCGCACCTCTAGGTATTGCGAAATCCAACAAGGTTGTGGTTCCTTGGTAAGTTGTCGTAACTGCAGCATCAGTTCCTGGAGTTGTTGTAGTGGTTGTTCCTGCAACAATTGTTCCACCACCTGGAGCACCTGTCGCTCCGGTTGCTCCTGTAGGGCCAGTCGCACCAGTTGGACCGGTAGCCCCTGTGGCACCATTCAAACCTGTTGGTCCAGTTGGTCCTGTGGGACCCGTTAGACCAGTCGGACCGGTCGGTCCAGTTGGGCCGGTTGCCCCTGTTCTCCCGATAGGGCCAACAGGGCCGGTTGGACCTGTATATCTGAAAACCACATTACATCTATTGTTATATGGATTTCTGTTTCCACAAAATAAGTTGTTATCAGGCATTTAATTTCCTCCTTAAAGTATGTTCATAATCATTATATATTTTTATTCGCTCAAATGTTCATGTAAATACACAATCAAGCAGGAGAGAAACAGCATAAATAAAATCATAAAAGGAGAAAAATAAATGAAAAATTTCACGAATATTTTAGATTTGTCAACAACAAGCAAACAAACCCTTGCTCAAAACACGCGGGCAGACATAATAGGAGAGCTTGATGCAATCATTCAATATGAAAACCATATAGCAAGTTCAAATGATGTGGTTGTAAATCAAACCCTCAAAGACATCGTAAATGAGGAAAAAGTGCATACTGGTCAATTATTTGGTCTTTTGTTTTATCTTGATCCAGACAGTCAAAAATATTTTGAACAAGGTCTAAATGAATTTTATAATTCCATGCCGAAAAACAATTAACCAACAATTCTGCTTGGTTCATTATTTAATGATGATTGCGTCCCGCTCAAGTTTTTTGCAAGCGAAAGATTTTTATAACTTTCATCTTCTGTAACATCTCGACCAAACCAAGCAGGTGGAACAAATCTTCTTGCCTCATCAGCATTATCAAACTCAACTTCAGCAGTGATCAAACCCTTGTTTGCTCCAAAATATAGGTCTAGTTCTGCAACTTTTCCATCTTCCAAAGGATAGTAATATCTAGTTTTTTCAACAACCTTTTTATCCACCTTTTTGAGAAGTTCGAAAAAATCTTCTCGGGTCAATTCTTTTTCATATTCTTCCCTGATCATTCCCCTCCCATATTTTTCTGTTAAAAAGTAGTGCTGATTGCTAACATTTCTGATTCTTATTTCTTTTTCATTTCGAGTCAGATAGCCTTGAAAAATGAAGTCCTTTTTGAATTTGTCAATATCAGAAGGAAGTTTTTCAATCAAAAATTTTCTTTCAACCTCAAGTCCTGATTTGTGAAGATCTTTATAATACTCACATCTTTCTTCAACTGCTTTAACGATGATGCCAACACAATCATCAGTCGACAACAAGTGTTCACAATCAATTCTCAGTCCGTCAATCATTTGTCTAATGACTGCCTCTTCTTGTTTCGCTCTAGTCTCATCTTGGTATCTGCCTTCTTGTTTATACTCATGGTTTCTTTCAATGTAAAAATTCAAATTGTCAAATGTTGTATAGCAATACAAAACAAGTTTGTCAAAGATTTCATCAGGAACCCTCAGAAAATTGTTAGCACCAAAGTTTCTGTTATAATACAAACTCAAAAGAAGTGGCGAATCGGTAATGATAACATTCACTTTGTCCCTAATCATATCCATGGAATAATATTGTTTGCTGAAAATATATAGTTGATTTTGAAGTCTTTTCATATTTTCTTCATAAACAACACCTTTTGCATATTCAGTGACAAGTTCACAGTTTACACCTTTTTTCTTTAACTGTCCAAACACCAAAGCAGCAACAGTCGACTTTCCTGCTCCTGCTCCACCCAAAAGATTAACAACAATAGTCTTCATTTTTCCTCCTTCTATTGCGTACTTTTTACGCATTTATTTTTATTTTAAAAAGGCAATAAGCCTTAATAAAATCAATGTCACACAAATCGATAAAGTTTTGCTGGTTTCTTTCTTGCAATTTCTTGTTCAAGTCCAGTATCTGCAATTATGTTTTGTTGCAACAAACGTTTTCTGAAATTTCTTCGGTCTATCTGTTTGTTCAAGATGCTCTCATAAGCCTTATGCAATTCCGGTAATGTAAATTGTTTTGGAAACAGGTTTTTGAGAATGTCACTGTCAAAAATCTTTTGTCGCAAAAATTCAATTGCTCCATTCAAAATTTCTTCATGGTCATATCCAAGTGCTGGAACTCTGTCAATTTGAAACCAATCTGCGTCAACAGTTTTTGTTGTGGTTCTCAAAAAATGAACACGCTTGCAATCAATAACTCCAACATGTGCAACAGCAATCATTCTCCAAAGAGGACTTCTGTCTGGTCTAGAGAATACATCAAACCTTTGAAAACTTACATCTTCAATTCCAGTTTTTTCTTTCATTTCCCTTCTCATTGCAGTGTCAGTATCCTCATTGTTATAACACGCACCGCCAATCAATATCCACTTGTCCTTGTATGGTTGATTTTTTCGTTTAATCAAAAAGACCTTAAATTTTCCATCTTCAACAGTAAACAAAGCAAGCACAACATGGATACCCTGATTTTGATATAATGGATTGGTTATGTCCATATTTCTCCTCCATACATCATCATTATATGCGTAAAAAATACACAAGTCAAGTAATTTCTTAAAAAAATTAAAAATTATAAAAATTTAATTTAAACAAACAATAACATCATGAAAATTACACTTATGTTACTCATCTTTCTTTCACTTTTTGGAAGAACCATGAATATAACAAACAATATGAAAGAAAAAGAATTAATTTTCACAACAACGGCAACGCTGTATGCTCCTGAAATAACCAACACAATCAGCATTTACGGAAACAAGATGTCAAATTCTCCGTTTATACAAAACATTGAAATCAGAGTTTTTGACAATGACAACAATTTACTCTATTCTTTTGTTCCCACAATAAATTACGGCTATTCCCCAAAGCTTACACCTCTCGATTTCATAGGGAATGGTTTGCAGCAAATTTTCTATTCTGCTGACTCTGGTGGCAGTGGCGGTTATGGATTTTATTATGTTTATGAATTGTCTGGAACTGGCCACAAAACATTGTTTGATTTTGAAGAATTCTCACAAAACAACCAATATTCTGGAACTTTTCTAGATAATTATAGAGCTGAAATCAAAACAAACACAACCACCTATCTTCTTGATGTTTCAAACATGGACAAATTTTACAAAGAAAAAATTTACAACAGAGACGGCACAGTAAAAGACCCAAACATAGATATCGGTTTTGTAAACACAGTTTTCCCGGTCTTCAACCCCACTCAAAACATCTGGTTTTTGCAAATATATCAAAAAGCCACCGCTGTGGCACAAGTAAATGTTCTTGGATATGTTGTAAATGAGTTGCAATATGAAAACAACCAGTTCACTCAATTTCTCCAATATTTCGTAATATTTCAATAATTGCACATATGTGTTCAACAAAAAAAGACTAGAATTGGCTAGTCTTTTTTGCTTTTAACATCTTCAGATTTTTCAACTTTTTTTGAAGTTTTTTCTTTTTCATTTGCTTCTTTTTCTTCTTGAGGAACAATTCTCTTAAGGTCAATTCTTCCTTTATCGTCAATTTTTATAACTTCAACTTCGACATTGTCACCAATCTTGACAACATCTTCAACTTTGTCAACTCTCTTGTTTGAAAGTTTTGAAATGTGAATCATTCCTTCCTTTCCTCCGCCCAAATCAACAAAAGCACCAAAATTCATGATGCGAACAACTTTTCCGTCATAAACATCACCAACTTCAACATCTTCAGTGATTGAGAGAATGATTTTCTTAGCTTTTTCATTCATGTCACTGTCAACAGATGCAATGAAAACAGTTCCGTCATCTTCAATATCAATCTTAACACCAGTCTCATCAATGATTTTGTTGATTGTTTTTCCACCAGAACCAATGACGTCTTTAATCTTGTCTGGGTCAATAGTGAATGTGATAATTTTTGGAGCATATTTAGAAATTTCTGCTCTTGGCTTGTCAATGCAAGCAAGCATCTTTTCCATAATTTGCATTCTTCCAATCTTTGCCCTTTCCAAAGCCTCAGTCAAGATTGCCTTGTCAATTCCTTTAATTTTGATATCCATTTGTATTGCAGTGATTCCTTTAGCAGTTCCCGTAACTTTAAAGTCCATATCGCCCAAGAAATCTTCAAGTCCTTGAATGTCAGAAAGCACGGCAACTTTTCTGCTGTTTTCGTCTTTAATAAGTCCCATAGCAATTCCGGAAACAGGCGCAGAAATAGGCACACCGCCGTCCATCAAAGCAAGAGTTGAACCACAAGTTGAAGCCATAGAAGAAGAACCGTTTGAAGAAAGAACTTCACTGACAATTCTGAGAGCATAAGGGAAAACGTCTTCCTTTGGAACGACAGGTTCCAAAGCTCTTTCAGCCAAAGCTCCATGACCAATTTCACGACGACCAGTCCCCTTAATCATTTTAGCCTCACCAGTCGCATAAGGTGGCATATTATAGTGATGAACATAACGGTTGACCTCTTCATCATCAAGACCTTCAAGTTTTTGAACATCACTGACAGTTCCGAGTGTCAAACAAGACAAAACCTGAGTTTCTCCTCTCGTGAACACAGCAGAGCCATGAACTCTTGGAAGAACACCCACTTCGCACCAAATTGGACGAATTTCTTCCAATTTTCTTCCATCTGGACGAACGCCTTTTTCCAAAATATGTGCTCTGACTTTTTCTTTCTTAATTTTGTAGAGAACATCACCAATTTCTCTTTCTTTTTCAGGAAATATTTCGGCAAAATGAGCAAAGATATCGGCCTTTACTTCCTCTTCTCTTGCTTCTCTTTCACTCCTTACAAATGTGTCCAAAACATAATCATATTTTTCATCAGCATATTCTCTGACAGCCTTATCAATTTCTTCAGGAACAGCATAGTAAGAGATTTTTGAATTTACAGGCTTCCCAATCTCTTCTTTGATTTTCTTAAGTTCATGAACAATCTTTTTGATTTCTTCGTGAGCAAACATAATGGCATCAAGCATAACACTCTCTGACACCTCGTTAGCCCCTGCCTCAACCATCAAAACCGCTTCTTCCGTTCCACTGACTGTCAAAGCCAAATCACTTTTTTCTCTTTGTTCTTGGTCAGGATTGATGACAAATTCTCCATCAACCAATCCAACCTGAACAGAACCAGTAGGTCCAAGGAAAGGAATGTCAGAGATTGCAAGTGCAAAGGAAGAACCTAGCATAGCAAGAGGTTCTGGACTGACATCTGGGTCAATTGAGAGAGCGGTTGCAACAACAACCACATCGTTGAAGAAACCTTTTGGGAAAAGAGGTCTAAGAGGTCTGTCGATAAGTCTTGAAACCAAGATGGCCTTATCACTTGGACGACCTTCTCTTTTTTTGAACCCTCCAGGGATTTTTCCGATTGAATACATCTTTTCTTGGTATTCAACAGAAAGAGGAAAGAAATCGGTGCCAGGTTTTGGTTCTTCACTCATAGTGACATTAACCATGACAACAGTGTCACCACTTCTCACAACGCAAGAGCCATTGGATTGACCACACCATTTTCCAGTTTCAAAGGAAACATCTCTACCTGCAACATTAATAACATATTTTTTGTATTCCATAACACACTCCAAATTATGCAAAGATTGAAAAAAGGGGAGCAAAAAACACCTCCCCCAAAAATTATTTAATTTCTCTGATGTTAAGTTCTTTGATAAGCTTTCTATAAGCTTCAATATCTTTGTTTTTGAGATATTGCAAAAAGCCTTTTCTCTTTCCAACCATCATCAAAAGACCTCTTCTTGAATGATTGTCTTTTTTGTTGGTTTTCAAGTGTTCAGTCAAGTGATTGATTCTTTCAGTCAAAAGTGCAATTTGAACTTGAACAGAACCAGTGTCTTGTTCAGATTGTTTGAACTGAGCAATGATTTCGCTTTTTCTTTGTTTATCCATGATTTCCTCCATAAAAATTTAAACCGCCTAAACAGAGCAACGGGTCGAAGGAATCCCAGAAACTATGTTTAAGTTTATCGACAGAGCAATTATATCACATGACATAAAAAAAGTAAAGAATTTTTACAAAATTTATCATATCTTTCGCAAAAACCTTTACTTTTTTTTAAACTCTGCTTCCACTAGGCATTGTCACAGCAAATCTGACTCCCTTCAAAGTGTTCAACCATGTCGATTTCTCTTCTCCAGCCTTTGTGATTATCTGTCCATTGCCCAGTCCTGTTCCCAAATTTCTTGTCCAATAGTCCACAAATTCGTCTGTTCCACACCCAAGCAACAAACAAACCATGTCACTTGCCTTCGCTGAAAAGTCTGATGTATAGTCATCTATCTCTTCAATTGATGCTACCCTTATCCCACTTAGTGATGATGACACACTTTCAACCTTGACTTGTTGCCCCGCATCTCCAAATTTGTAGTTGTACCCTGAAACTGTCCCAGATGACACTTCTGCGAAGAAATTGTTGGTCGAAGCCCCGTTGCTGAATCTTGACGTGTTGGTGTATAGGTCACTGCTTGTGTATGCCCAACCTTCTGTCACACTGCTTGCATTCTCAACTGCCCCAATCATCAACACCCTGTCACTTACAACTGAGAAGTTCGTCTTGTAAGTCCCAAATGTGCTCCAACCACTCGGATACGATGTGCTGGACACTCCATAGTTGCTCAACCGCCACCTGATTGGCTCAACTTCAAACCAATAATACGTCCCACTGTTGAATGTGAATGTTCCATTGCTCATTGTGAGTGTCTGCGTGCTGGTTGCCTGCACCCTTGCATACCTATTGCTGTTGTATGTGTATATGTATATATATGGAGTTGATAAACCATTGTTATATTGTATTCTTCCGCTTTGTGTTGTATTTCCATTGCTATATGCGGTTGTGAGTGTGCTATTCATTGATGTTCCAACATAACTTTGTGGAAACACTCCATTCTCAAAATAGAAATAATCATCTGCACTGTCATATTTCAATTCAAAAGATGACTTCACCTTGAAATATAAATAATATGTGTATGTGCCTCCTGCGGTCGTTGGTGTGACAGAAGTTGACTGACTGCTTGGCGCTGTCGTACTGCTTGTGGTCACTCCAAGATAGACATATCCACTATTAGCCGTTGGCGTGAATACGACAGAATAACCTGCCAACGCATTTGATGCCACCGTTGTCAATGACGATCCTGTCACACTTACAGATCCTGAATACACAGAGTTGTTACTACTGTAATAATACCTAACTGTTGTTGTTCCACCTGCATTTGAATTGCTGAATGTCGAACCGTCTGTTGATGCCTTGAGTCGTACTCTAACTGTTAAAGTTTTTGCTGTCCAATCTGCATACAACGTGTCAGTTGCATTTGTGGAATAACTTCCACCCGAACTGTAAGCCGTTCCCGTTCCAGAACTGTTTGTGTTCCAACCGTTTGCAGTGAATCCTGTCCTGGTCAAGTCATTATCTGGCAAGGTGACTGCCGTTCCGTGTATCTTATAAATGCTACTTGGAGTTGTTCCGCTTCCATTATTCGCATTAAAACTTATCGTATACCGCTGTTTCACGTACACATTAAGTGTCACACTTGATGTTGGTTTCCAGGAATATGTGTAAGAATCCGAAGACGAGTCATAAAGTTGTGTGTATGATGATGTTGTAGGCTCACTTCCTGTTCTCATGTAATAATCATATGATCCGTTGGACAAGGTGAAAGTGAATGTTTGGTTTGTTGTCGTGTAGGTATGAGCAATTATGGTCTGTTCACCTGAAGAAAGAGTGACCCCATAAACTTCCAAATCTGTTGCGTTGCTTTGCCGGTCCGTTCCTCCATAATAATTTATGGTCAACCTGTATGTGTTTATTTGCCACACAGCATAAAAGGTCTGATTTGAATTGGATGTCAATGTATAATTGGTGCCTCCAGAATAAGACACCGTTGTGGCTGTCGAACTTGTGTTATATCCCAAAAAAGTGTATCCAGTCCTTGTGCAAGACGTGAAATAAATAGAAATTGAAGAGCCATATCTTTTGTAGTAAGTGTAAGTTGACGATCCTCCAAAACTGCTGGCAGCAAGTGTTCCACCATTGGCGTTGAGCGTTTTTGCATAAAATTGTGCCGCAGCAACAGAAACATATGCATCTTTTGGACTAGTTGTCGGATAAAGGCTTTGATAAAAACTCCCACCTGATGAATATGTTGTTGGTGTTGTCACCGCATAATCATACCACCCGTCAGTGCTAACAGACACATCTGCAGCGTAATATAAAGAACTGCTGGAAACAAAAAAATATAAACTAACGCCAACATATCCTCCGGAAGGACCATACCAAGAACCAGAAACCGTCCTGTTGCTAGATGTTAAAGAGCCCAAAGATGCACCATTAAAGTATCTTACAGAAGAAGATGTGTTGTTGGAAACTGTGGTGACTGTGTAAGTTGAAGAAGATGAACTTTTGGAATAATATGTGCCTGAAGCACTATGTCCTGCGCTCACACTAAAACGTAAATAAACATTGTAAGATGGCGAACCTACATAATTATATAAGTAAACACTGATATTGTATTCCGTTACATCTCCAGCAATTTCTTCATCTTCACTTTGGCTTGGATCATTTTCTTCTGGATTTGAAGTTTCACCATCACCATTTTCTGATTGAGAATTGGAGCACCCGACAAACAAAAAGGTCCCACTTGCTGTGAGTGACAAACCCAAAATGACGAACAAAAAAGCGAAGAGGACCTTTTTCATATTTCTATTATAACAAGAAATTACATTTTTCCCAAAATATTTTCAAAAAAAATCAACAAATTTTGATTATGAGAAAAATTCGACCTTTTTCTTGATCATTTCATCAATTCTCAAGATGTAATCATTGATAAATTTGCAATTTGGTTGACGTTCAATGCGATTTTCAAGATTGAAAACCCTCTTCGAAATTGCTCCCGCACCGATTGCGATGACAGAAGATGTGTCTTCCATGCTGTCAATATTGAAAATGCAAACATTGTCATCTCTGAAATAACCAACATTTTCCAACCCTGCAATTTGATGTTTTTGACGATAAAGATAATATGGCTTATATCCATTCTCAATCAATGTTTTCTCAGCAAAGTCAATCATTTTTGGCACATCATTTTTGAATTTAATCTCCTCCCCACGAATTTGCGACGCATTTTTCACAGAAAGTGTGTGAACAGTGATGTTGTGTGGATTCATTTCCAAAAGAGTGTTTATTGTCCTTTTGAAAATTCCAAATCTTTCTCCCGTGAGACCTGCAATAATGTCCATATTCACCACAAAGTCATATTCCATGGCAAGCATATATGCATCAAGAACTTGTTTGTTTGTTGTCTTTCTGCCGATTCTTTTCAAAGTGGTCTCACAAAATGTCTCAGGATTGATCGAGATACGAGAAACACCATATTTTTTCAAAACTTCCAACTTCTCTCTTGTTATTGTGTCAGCGCGACCACATTCAACGGTGAACTCAGTGACAGGATAATTGATCTGTGACAAAAGTTTTTCAAGTTGTTCCGCCGACAAGACTGTTGGAGTTCCCCCACCAATATAAACCGTTCGGACTATGTATGACTGTTCAGAAATGACTTTCTTGACCGCTTCCAATTCTTTCAAAACACAATCAAGATAAGTGTCAACCTTGTCAGCAACAGTGCAAAGTTCGTTGGAAATGAAAGAGCAATAATTGCATCTAGTTGGACAAATTGGAATGTTGATGAACAAGTCAAGAAGTTTGTCATTTTTGATGATGCACTTTTGATTTTTCAAAATTTGAACAACGAGTTTTGCTTTCTCATTGCTGACATGATAGTCTCTCACCAAGACTTCTGAAATAAGATGAGGTTTGATTTCTCCTCTTTCCACCAAATCTCTTGCAAATTTGGTTGGCCTGACTCCTGTGAGCGAACCCCATGGCAAAGATTTTTTGGAGACAAAACTGAGAACTTCATACAAATGATTCTTGCAATGTCTTTTCAACAAACTTTTCTTTTGCAAATCGTTTGAAGCAACACTTATGGAAAACGTTTTGACATACTTTTTTGCGCTGTCTCCAGAACCAACAAAAATTGTGCTTATGTAATCAATCCCATTGTTTTCAAGTTTATGTTCCACAGAGAAAGGACAATCTTCTTCATCAAAGAAAAGATTGACCAAATCTTGCATGTCTTTTTCCAGATCCACATTGTTGCACAAAATTTTCACTACTCGCTCCTATAAACTTTTCTCACATCTTTTATTGACTCAAAACTGTTGATGATTTTTTCGATTTCAGACTTGTTTGAAATCTGAACAACAATCTCAAAAACCAGCTCTCCTTTGATTTCTTTATAACCAAATCCTTTAAGTTTTGATTTCAAATCACGTGCTGTGTTGTTGAAGGCATTGATCACAGAATTTTTGTTTTCTGCATGAACTTTGATCACTGCAATAAAATCAGAAACCAAACTGTCTTGCCACTCTGCTCTTATCAATCTTTCAGGCTCAAGATATTTCAAATTTTGACAACCTTTTCTGTGAATTGTGACACCTTTCCCTCTTGAGATATAACCAATTATCTCATCTCCAGTGACAGGAGTGCAGCAACCAGCATATCTGACCAAAAGTCCACTGTCTCCATCAACCAAAATCCCCTCTTTGTTTCTTTTGACAGTGATTCTGTTTTCTTTGATCTCGAGAGTTTTTTGTTTGTTGTAAAGGTTGACAAGTCGACCCACAACATTGTTTGCCGAAAGACTTCCCGCACCAATTTCTGCATAAAGACCATCAAGTTCTTCAATCATCATGGTTTTTGCAATTTCGAGCAAATATTCTTCCTTCAAAATTTTTGAAATATTCAAATTTCTGGCCTTGACAGCCTGTTCCAAGATTGCTTTTCCAATTCTTATGTTTTCTTCTTTGAGCTCACTCTTGAAAAATGCACGAATTTTTGCTCTGGCATTTGAAGTTTTGACATGTGAAAGCCAATCTCTTGATGGTCCCTTGCTGTTTTGATTGGTCAAGATTTCGACAACATCACCATTTGAAAGTTCTGTTGTGATTGGAACAATTTTTCCGTTGATTTTTGCTCCAACACAAGAATTTCCAACTTCTGAGTGAATGGCGTAAGCAAAGTCAATCGCAGTTGCACCAAGAGGAAATTCCAAAACTTTGCCTTTTGGAGTCTGAACAACAATGGCTTCTCCATATAGATCGACCTTCAAGGTTTCCAAAAATTCTTCTGAAGAAAGTTCGTTGGTGCTGTCAAGCATTTGTCTGAACCAACTCATTTTTTGATCGAACTTGTTTTGTCCTCGTCTTTCTTTATATATCCAATGGGCTGCAACACCATATTCTGATTGTTTATGCATTTCAAATGTTCGTATTTGAATTTCAAGAGGACGATTATTGTCCGCAACAATAGTTGTATGCAAACTTTGATAACCATTTGGTTTCGGATTTGCAATATAATCTTTCACTCTCCCTTGAATAGGCTTGTATATTGCATGAATTTTTCCAAGAACAGCATAACAATCTTCGACCGTTGGAACAAGAACTCTCATCGCAACCAAATCGTAAACCTTGCCAAGAGTGATGTTTTTCTTTACCAATTTTTTATAAACAGAATAAAAGTGTTTTTGTCTTGACTGAATTTCTCCTTTGACACCAATTTCAGCGAGAATTTGTTGCAACTTCTTTTTGGTGATTTCAATTTGCTTTTGATTGTCTTCCGTCTTCATCAAAGCATTGTTCTTAAGTTCTTCATATGCTTTGGGTTCCAAAAGTTCAAAACAATAGTCCTCAAAAGCCGACTTAAATTTTGAAAGTCCAAGTCTTTCGGCAAGAGGTGCAAAAATTTCGCTGACCATTTTGACAAAAGCACGATCTTCTTCCGACATAGGATTTTTGATAAGTTTCAGATCAAACAAAATGGTGGCAAATTTGATGATCACGACTCGCATATCTTGACATATGGCAATAAACATATGCCTGATATCTTCTGCTTCGCCATTTTTTGAAAAAACTCTCACATCTCTCAAAATTTTGAAAATTTCATATAACTTTTTTTGATTTTTGTTCAGATTGTCTTCAAATTTGTTTGCGGTCTCTTCATCAATTTTGAAACATTGAAAAAGAATGTAAGCCACAAGAACCTCATCTTGAATGTGATATTCAATCATTGTGTCAATCACAACGTTGAGTCTTTCCAACTTCATTTCTTCTGACAAACATGTTTCGACAAGTTTTTTCTCTTTTTCTGTCAATTTGAAATTTTTATAAATTTTTTCCAAAATTTTGTCTTTCATTTCTTCTCCAAAGAATTTTTTAACAATAAAAGTTTATTATAAAGTGCCGACTCTGTCAAGGATTTTTTAATGTTTTTATTTTGCGAAATATGCATAAAAGTATCGTATTCTGTTTTAATAAGTCCCAATTGCTCAAACACCAAATATGCGACATAAAAACTGTCAAATCCCATTTTTCCAATCAATTTTTGTTGAAAAATGTCAAAGATTGAATAATATTTTGAATAATTCTTTGCAACCATGGATTTGAATGCTCTACCAAATGTTTCTCTTGATAAATCAAGGTATGAAAATCTTTGAATGTCAACCTCTCTCTCCATTGGCAAATAGATTTCTGCATTGGTGATTTGGTTTAACTCCGCAACAAACCCCTCATCTAAAACTGGTGAAAGAAAAATGATTCGCCCAAAATTTCTTGCCCAATCTGTGCCTTTTGGAGAAAGCAGAACACTGTTGTACCCTATGCAATTTTCATCACATATTCCAATGTGATAAATGTTTTCTTTTGAATATTCCTTCAAAAAATTGACAAAATCATAAGCTGAATACGCCACAAAAGCGGTGCCAAAAACACCACTTTGTGTGCTTGCAACAAAATTCAACAATTCGTTTTGAGGATAATAAGAAAATTTTGATGGTCTGTCATCTTCATAGAGCAGTTGTTGATATTGCATTGGATAAGTGAACATATGTGCATTTGCAGAAATAAAACTTCCAGCATCAAAATCACTGACAATGCCATTTTTTCCTCCACCCTGAAATTCAAAGATGAAAGACTTGTAACGTGCAAATTTAAGAGCGTTATATTTTTTTGTGAAATTGAAATATACAAGTTGCAAATTTCCAATTTTGATGTCACAATGTGCTGGAGAATATTTCCTAGGCAAAATTTCGACATGATCAGTGGAAATCTTAAATTTTGGTCTTGCATTTCCACAACCAAATGGTTCAAGAAGATTAAGTTCACTCAAAAACCTTTCAGTCACATCTTCGCCCTTGATTTCCAGATCATAATATTTTATTGGAATGAATGCCTTATCATTCACTTTTTCAAAAACAAATGCATTGACACGGTTGCAAAAATCTTCATAGTTTTCTCTTTTAAGCGTCAAACCAGCAGCCATAGTATGACCACCAAATGTTTCCAAAATGTCTTGAAGTGAAGACAAAAGTTCGTGAATATTGATGTCATCAATGCTTCTTCCAGAACCATGCAAAACATCTCCAACTTGCGAAAACAAAAACACCGGTCTGTTATATTCTTCCACCAACCTGGCACAAGCGATGCCCAAAATTCCCTGATCCCATTTTTTTGATGCAAGACAAATTACTCTTGTTTTAGAAAGATCCATTTTTGCGATAGCGTTTTCACAATCTTGCAAAATTTTTGAGCTAAGTTCTTGTCTTTTTGTGTTGTGTTCTTTGATTTTTTCAAGGTATTTTTTGACAGTAACAGGATCTTCACTCATATAAATCGCCAAACTGTCACCAGCATCACCCATTCTTCCAGAAGAATTAATTTTTGGTGCAATTTTGAATGCAATATCTGTGGAAGAAGGGTTGGTCAAAGACACTTTGTTTTCTTTTAACAACATCTTGAGACCAAAAGGAAGTTTGTCAAAACTTTTCAGTCCCCTTTTGACGATATTCCGATTTTCTCCCGTCAGAGAAACTATATCTGCAATTGTTGCAATGGCAGCTATAGGCAAAAATTCTTCTGCTTTTTTCTGTCCCAAAAGTGCTTCGCAAATTTTATATGCAAGTCCAGTTCCACAAAGTTCTCTGAAAGGATATTCTTGCCCCTCAATTTTTGCATTAAGAACAATTGTATCCGGCAAGATTTCTGGAATTTCATGATGATCAGTGACAATAATTTCAATTCCCCTTTTTTTCGCATATTCTACTTCATTATGACAAGAAATCCCACAGTCAACTGTGATTATCAAATCAGGTGCAAATTGTTTTTCAATTTTATCAATGCAATCACACGTCAAACCATAACCATCAATATAACGGTTGGGGAGATAATAATCAGCATCAATACCAATTTTTTTGAGTGTTTTAAGCATAATGGCAGTGGCACTCACCCCATCAACATCATAATCACCAAAAATAAGGACTTTGTCGCCCAATTGTTTTGCCAAATGTATTCGGTCGCATAATTGCTTCATGTTTCTGATAAGAAACGGATCCAAAAGTTGTCCAGTGGATAAGTAGTTCGAAATCTCTTCTTTGCTTGAATATCCTCTTGATAAAATCAAATACATTGTTGAAGGCAAAACATTAAATTCTCTTGCAAACTTATCAACAAGTTCTGCATTTTTGTTAAAAAATTTTTTAAAAATCATGTTTTCAAACCTTAAACAAATCTTATGTAAGTATTATAATACATTTCTGCAAAATCACCAAGCAAATTAAAAACAAAAAAAGAGTGAAACGTTCACTCTTTATCAACTAATGCTTTTATCCTTAATTTCTGAACTTGAAAAAGTTTGCATAGCATTGTCTTCATAACTATAAATTTTTTCTTCAAACTCCTTATATGCCTGCACACTTGCTCTTATGTTCTCTTCAAAAACCTCTTCTTTGCAATATCCATTTTCGACAGAAATTCCACTTTCATGAATTAAGTGTTTTTTCCTCGCTCTCATTTGATCAATGAATGGATATTTGTCCACAATAATCTTGCCCAGCCTTGCATTGTTTCTTCCATCGACATATTCAATGTCATACAAACAGAAAAATACTTTTGTTGGTATGCCAAGTCTGCTTGACTTAAGCAAGATTTCTCTATAATCTTCTTGTGATATGTCCTTAATCGACAATTTGCCGTCTTGTTTTCTTGCAATTTTTTGCAAACCAACCATAATTGGTTCAATATCTTTTTCATCTGAAGAAACTTCCTTAAACTTATTGTCAATAAATTGCAATCCCAGAACATTCAGAACATCATATGTTGAAACATTTTCTCCACATTCAGTCGCCAAATATTTTGCAATATGCCTGATTTTTCCATATAAATTTGGATCTTTTCTTGTTATACATTCAAGTGACGAATTGTTGTTTTCAGCAAATTTTAAAATTTCCGACCTCACATGCGCAAAATAATCAACTCCCAGATAGACATTTCTGACATTTTCCTCACAAACAAGTTCAATCAAAACAGCAATAGGAACATCAAGGGAAATTGAAGCATCGTGAATAAAAGCTCTAAATTTTTTGTCTGATTTATAACTATCAACGAAACCTTCCTCATCTCTGTAACTTGAAAGCTTTTCAAGAGGACTGTATCTGTAGTATAAATCTGAATATTCCTTATATCCCAAATCTTTCATTATTTGTTCATAAGAAGGTCTTTCTCCACTTTTTGCAAGACTTTCACAATAAACATAGAGCTTGGTATAGAAAGGAAGTGTTTTTCTCACAACATGAAAGCTTCCGCCTTCGGCTCGATATTTTTCAATTGCATCAATCAAATCTTGCTTAACATTTGTTGAATGTTTAGGTTTTCTATCAAATCCAGCGGCTGCAAATTTTTCAGAAAGTGTCAAAAAATGACCATCTTCAGCTTTTATTTCAACACCCCAAACATATCTATATTCAGGATCATCTCTTGTCAAACTATCCAAAGATCTGCCAGTTCTTTCAACAAAGTCAATCAACAATTGACGCATTTTGCCAACAACATCTGTTGTTCTTTTTGGTGTTCTAGGATAACCAATAGCCTCAAATTTTTCTTCCAAAGAAAGAAACTTTCTATCTTCTCCACGGACCCTGCAATCTTGCATATATCTCAAAGCCTTGTCTTCTCTTGTCAGATCGTCAACAGTATGACCAGTTTGCAAATATTCTTCCACCAATCTTTTTCCTTTAACCAAAGGACTCTCAGATTTAGTTGCTCTGTCATAGCCTAAAAGTTCAAATTTTTCTCCCATTGACAAAGTTTTTCCATCAAAACCGATCAATTTCAAACCATGAAGATATCGATAAGACTCATCATTTCTTTTTATTTCTCCAACACTTTTATTCTCAGCCTTAAGCATGGCATCAAATCTTTGTTTAATATTTTGAATTCTCGCTTCATCAATATTTATCATAATCAAACCTCAAGATCAATTATATCATAGAAACAAAACAAATTCAAGAGAGATATAAAAAAATGGCTAAAAACGCTTGTAAAAAAAATATATTTATGCTAAAATATGCTAGTCAACAAAAACTTGCCGAAGTGGCGGAATGGCAGACGCACGGGACTCAAAATCCCGCGAGGGCAACTTCATGTGGGTTCGACTCCCACCTTCGGCACCAGAATTTCATGAAAGAAGAATTTTTGAAAAGTTTTAAAGATGTGGAAAAAGGAATATTGTGGGATAATTACAAAAAATATTCCGCGATTTCTATTTATGACACTCTTGATGAAAATCTTTTTGATTTTCTCATTAAAAATCTTGACAAATTAAAAACACAAGCAGTTGAAATTACTTTTGACATCAACAACCAGCACTTGCTGGCGAAAGCTAGAGATCTAAATTTCCTTCCAATTTATCATTGGTATATTTACAATATTTCTGATTGTGACAAAAACTTAATTCCTGACAAAAATATCAAAATCATAACCAAACGAAAACTCGTAAGAAAAGAACTTATTAATCAAGTTCATGAACTAGCCAAGAGAGAACCAAGCATGTTTGATAAAAATGGTGAGGAGAAAAATTGGTATAAGGCTGGCAAAAATTGCATTGCTTACAACCAAAACGGAAAAATATTGAGCATTTTAACTTGGCAATACGAACCACAAAATAACAATATTCACATATACTTGACCTATACCTTGCCGGAATATAGATCTAAAGGCTACAATTCTAAACTTTTCGATTACATAAAGAAATATGCATTTGAAAACAATATACAAACACTAACCGTTTGCACAGACGTCACTCCAAACAATCGAGTTCCAAATATGTTCTATAAAAATAATTTCAAATATTTTAAAACAGGGTTCAAAAAATTATTAAAAACTAAGTAAGTTAAATTAACATACTTAGTTTTTTGATTTCAATTAACTGTCAATCAACAACGCAAAAGAAACTCATTAAGTTTAATGTGTTATTATTGTTGTTAACAGCAATAAACCCAAATATAATTTGCTCCTTTAAAAATTATATTTCCATTTTAATAGAAAAATTACATTTGTCGATAAAAATTTTAATTTTCAAAAATTGCTTCTTTCTTACCAAATGCTCCAGTTTTTTCCGCAGTTTCCACATAACCTTGGTCAATTTTCTTATCATACTTTCCAACACCCACAAAGCCACTTGCTTTCCCAAGCAAATTCATAGAACGGGCAAAAGCAAAACCATCTAGAATGCTTTCTTGACTTTTATTTTTGTGTAGAATCCTGTTAAAAAACTTCTTGCGCGCTTCTTTTTTTAAAATGGCAAAGAAGTGACAATCTCCTAAATAATAATCTCCACCTGTAAGTTTTTTCAGTTCCTCAGTTTCAAAATAAAGGTCATAAGGAGATTTTTTTAATTCCAAAAAATGCCAAAGGTCTACAACGCTTTCTTTCTTCATATATCTTCCATAATAACCAATCTGTGCATGTTTGAGAGCATCAGCATATGCACCTGTTTTCAAACATTGATAAAACCAATTGCATTTCCTATAGCTCGCGTTCACCAAATCATCAAAATCTTCTTTCGAATATCTGTTGGTGCGATATAGATCATTAAAAGGATCAAAATATCTTCCATGATCGCGCTCGTACTCAAGTTCATTAAATCTGAACCATTCGCTTTCAATTGCTTCGTTAAGCTTTTTAACCGTATCAATTTCACTGTCAATGATTACATAAACTTGATCATAGATATGAAGCGCGGCAACAACCTCCCATTCTTCAGGAGTTTTTAAGTCACCTCTGCCTTCAATTCTCTTTGCAATTGCAACAAGTCTATCGTCCCACTCAGCCTTTTCCTCTTGATTTAAATAAAACGACAATGCTTTCAAAGATCCTCTTTCTGCCAAATCCATCACATTCTGCTTGATTTTTTCAAACTTTTTTCTCATAGCTTGTCGCGTAGTTTTGTAACAGTATCGAAAATCTGAAACATAATATGAATACAGTTTCACAAACTCATAAAGAAGTTTCTCATCTTCCATTCTGTCATAATCAACACCTTCAAACACAAATTTATTCTCTTCCATATCTTATCCCCTTAACAATTTGATTATAACATTAAAGTTTCAGGAACACAATACATAAATTGATATTATTTCATAAAATTTTTCATTTCGAGAAAAAAAAGACTTCCAAATTGGAAGTCTTTTGAATTAACCAACATTTGTTTCTTCTGTTTCAACCTTAACAGGAACAACTGTTCTATATTTCTTAAGTCCAGTACCAGCAGGAATAAGTTTTCCAATGATAACATTTTCCTTGATACCCATAAGATTGTCAACCTTTCCTTTGATTGCAGCATCTGTCAAAACTCTTGATGTTTCCTGGAATGATGAAGCAGAGAGGAAAGATTCTGTAGAAAGAGATGCCTTTGTGATACCCAAAAGGATTCTTCTGGCAATGGCAGGTTTTCCACCAGACTTCAAAACTCTTTCATTTTCTTCATCACAACGAGAAATGTCAACAATTTCACCAGAAAGAAGGTTTGTGTCTCCAGAATCTTCAATCTTAACTTTCTTAAGCATCTGTCTGATGATGATTTCAATGTGCTTGTCGTTAACCTTAACATCTTGACCACGATAAACAGAGATAACTTCTGAAAGCAAATATTGTTGAAGTCCTTTGAGACCTTTTGTTACCAACAAATCTGAAGGGTTGATTGCACCAGCAGTAAGTTGAGTGCCTGGTTCAACAGTTTCGCCATTTTTCACTTTGAGAACAGCAGGTTTTCTTACTTCATAATCAATATCACCCTCACCTGTCACAATTGTGATCAAATAATTTTTAGCATCTTCTTTGATGTGAACTTTTCCAGAAACTTCTGAAAGCAAACACTCACCCTTAGGTCGTCTTGCTTCAAAAATTTCTTCAACTCTAGGAAGACCTTGAGTAATATCGGCAGCAACTGCAGCACCACCAGTGTGGAAAGTTCTCATAGTAAGCTGTGTACCAGGTTCACCGATTGATTGAGCAGCAATAATACCAACTGCTTCACCCAATGTAACCATATCCTTGCCAGCGAGGTTTCTTCCATAACACTTTGCACAAACACCATGTTTGCAACGGCAAGTGATAAGAGAGCGAATTTGAACTTCTTTGATTCCAGCCTTAACAACTCTTGCAGCTTGTTCTTTGGAAATCATAGTGTTTGCAGGAACGATAACTTCTTTGGTCTTTGGGTCAACAATGTCATCAACTGCAACTCTTCCATAGATTCTTTCGTCCAAAGTTTCTTGAACAAAACCATCTTTAACAAGGTCAGAAACCATAACACCCTTAACTTTCTCGCCAGCATCAGCAAAACAGTCCTCTGTTGTGATGACAACATCTTGAGCGATATCAACAAGTCTTCTTGTCAAATAACCAGAGTCAGCTGTTTTAAGAGCGGTATCTGACAAACCTTTTCTTGAACCACGAGAGTTAATGAAATATTCAATTGGTGTCAAACCTTGTTTGAATGAAGATTTGATAGGTGTGTCATTCTTAACACCAGAAGCGGTGGCTTTAATACCAATCATACCGCAGTCTTGGTTCAACTGAACGGCATTACCACGAGCGCCAGAACCAACCATCAAGTTGAAAGGATTGAATGTATCCATGTCTTTAACAACGGCATTTTGAACTTCATTAACTGCTTCGTTCCAAATTGCAACGTTTTCATTGATCTTTTCATCAAGAGTGATAAGACCACGACGAAGCAATTTTTCATTTTCAAGAACTTTTGCTTCAGCTTCTTTCAAGATTTCAGCCTTTTCTTTTGGTTCTTGAATGTCATAAATATTAACAGAGATTGAAGCCAAAGTTGAATATTTATAACCAATATCTTTAAGTCTATCAACAAGTTTAGAACATTCTGTTGTTCCAAATTTGTCATAACAATCAGCAACAATTCTTCCCAAGTCTTTTTTCTTTACTTCCTTGTTTATTTCAAGGTCGCAAACATTTTCTGGATTGCTTCTGTCAACATATCCCAAGTTTTGTGGAATGATGTTGTTGAACAAAATTCTACCAACTGTGGTTGTAACTCTCTTTGTATATGTCTTTCCGTCAACTTCTTTGGAAAGTCTGACAGTGATTACTGCTTGCAAATCCAAATTCTTTGTTTGGTAAGCATAGATAACTTCATTCTTGGAAGCGAAGATAGAACCTTCGCCCTTTGCACCTGGTTTAATCAAGGTCAAATAATAACAACCAAGAACAACGTCCTGAGCAGGAGTAACGATAGGTTCACCATCAGCAAGTTTCAAAATGTTGTTGGAAGCAAGCATCAAAGTTCTTGCTTCTGTTCTTGCATCGATAGAAAGAGGAATATGAACAGGCATTTGGTCTCCGTCGAAGTCAGCGTTGAATGCGGCACACACAGATGGGTGAAGTTTGATCGCCTTTCCTTCAACGAGAACTGGTTCAAACGCTTGAACTGAAAGTCTGTGAAGAGTTGGGGCACGGTTCAAAAGAACTGGGTGATCTTTGATAACATCAGCCAAAACGTCCCAAACAATAGGCTTTTCTCTTTCAATCATACGCTTAGCACTCTTGATGTTGTTTGATTGATTCATATCAATAAGTCTGTTGATGATGAAAGGTTTGAAAAGTTCAAGAGCCATTTCTTTTGGAAGACCGCATTGATAAATCTTAAGTTCTGGTCCAACAACGATAACTGAACGACCAGAATAGTCAACACGCTTACCAAGAAGGTTTTGTCTGAATCTACCTTGTTTCCCGCCGAGCATAGCAGTAAGTGATTTCAAATCTCTTTGTTTGCTGCCTTGAACAGGTTTTCCACGTTTCCCATTGTCAATCAAGTTGTCAACAGCTTCTTGAAGCATTCTCTTTTCATTTCTGATGATGACATCAGGAGCTCCAAGTTCCATCAACTTTTTCAAACGATTGTTTCTGTTGATAACACGACGATACAAATCGTTCAAGTCACTTGTTGCATATCTACCGCCGTCCAATGGAACCATAGGACGCAAATCTGGTGGAAGAACAGGAATAACATCAAGAACCATCCAAGTTGGATTGTTTCCACTCTTTCTGAAAGATTCAACAACATCAAGTTTCTTTGCAGCCTTAACCTTTCTTTGTCCTTTTGATGTCTTGATTTCTTCTTTCAAAGCAGCACTTTCTTTTTCAAGGTCGATGTCGCCAAGCAATTTCTTGATTGCCTCAGCGCCCATTCCAGCATCAAAACTGCCATAGCCATATTTTTCAATAGCGTCACGATATTCCTTATCATTCAAGATTTGTTTGTATTCCAAATCTGTGTTTTTAGGGTCTGTAACGATGTAGTTGATATAATAAACCACTTGTTCCAAAGTTTTTGGAGTCAAGTCAAGGAGAGTTCCAATTCTTGAAGGAATAGATCTGAAATACCAAAGATGAGTGCAAGGAGCAGCAAGTTCAATGTGTCCCATTCTTTCACGACGAACTTTTGATCTTGTAACTTCAACCCCACATTTGTCACAGACAACACCACGGTAACGAATTCTCTTATACTTACCGCAGTGACATTCCCAGTCCTTCTTAGGTCCAAAAATCTTTTCGCAGAAAAGACCGTCCTTTTCAGGTTTCTGAGTTCTGTAATTGATAGTTTCAGGTTTTGTTACTTCGCCATGAGACCATTCTCTGATTTTTTCAGGTGAAGCAATTCCTATTTTAATTTTTTCAAAGTTATTAAGTTCAAACATATCAAATTCCCCTTAATTTTTTCATGTGAACATATGCTCACTTATTTTTCAAATGTTTTCACATTCAAAAACTCATAAAGTTTGGTTCCCCAGAACTATTCGTCAAAATCTCCAAAATCATCGAAGAGGTCAATATCTTCAAGACTTGAAGGCATTGCTGTTTCTTCTTCAATTTCTTTTTGAACTTCTGTCTTTTCGTCAGTGTCAGAAATCATATCATCAATGTCAATTGTGACATTCTTCAAATCTTTCTCAACATCTGCGTCAAGTCCAACCTTGTCTTGTTCGTCTTGAGAGAGTTCTGGAAGTTCAATCTCTTCATCATTTTCTGTCAAAATCTTGACATCAAGTGCAAGAGCCTGCAATTCCTTAACCAAAACTTTGAAGCTTTCTGGAATTCCAGGTTCAGCAATAGGTTGACCTTTGACAATAGCTTCAAATGTTTTAACTCTTCCGACAACATCATCGGACTTAACAGTAAGCATTTCTTGAAGAACATGAGAAGCACCATAAGCTTCCAAAGCCCAAACTTCCATTTCACCAAATCTCTGACCACCGAAGAGCGCTTTACCGCCGAGTGGTTGTTGAGTGATGAGTGAGTATGGTCCAATTGAACGAGCATGAATTTTGCTGTCAACCATGTGGTTAAGTTTAAGCATATATTTCATACCAATAGTGGTTTTGTTTTCAAAAGGTTCCCCTGTTCTGCCGTCGTAAAGTTGAACTTTGCCATCAGCAGGGAAGTTGTTTTCAACCAAAAGTTGTTGAATCTTTTCTGCATCAGCACCATCAAAGTCAGGAGTTGCAACTTTCCAACCAAGTGAGCCAGCAACAAGACCCAAGTGAACTTCCAAAACTTGTCCCAAGTTCATACGAGAAGGAACGCCAAGTGGGTTGAGAACGATGTCAAGAGGACGACCATTAGCCATGAATGGCATATCAGCTTCTGGCATAACGATTGAGATACAACCTTTGTTTCCGTAACGTCCACTCATTTTGTCGCCGACAGAGAGTTTTCTCTTCTGAGCGATAAAAACTTTAACAAGTTCATTAACTCCTGGTTCAAGTTCGTCTTTGTTCTTTCTGCTGAACACTTGAACATCAACGACAACACCACCCTTACCATGTTGAACACGAAGTGATGTGTCTCTAACTTCTCTAGCCTTTTCACCAAAGATAGCACGAAGCAATCTTTCTTCAGGAGAGAGTTCAGTTTCACCCTTAGGAGTAACTTTTCCAACCAAGATATCTCCCGCTCTAACCTCAGCACCAATTCTGATGATACCATTTTCGTCAAGGTTCTTGAGAGCATCTTCACCAAGATTTGGAATATCTCTTGTGATTTGTTCGTCACCAAGTTTTGTTGTTCTACATTTCAATTCTTCAACTTTCAAACAGATTGAAGTAAAGACATCTTCTTTGACCAATCTTTCATTGATAAGGATAGCGTCTTCGTAGTTGTAACCTTCCCAGTTCATGTATCCAACAAGAACGTTCTTACCAAGAGCAAGTTCTCCGTTATCAGTTGAATATCCGTCAATAATAACTTCACCTTTCTTAACTTTTTCACCTTTAACAACACAAGGTTTTTGGTTGAAGCAGGTTTCGTCATTAGTTTTGTCAAATTTAATCAAGTTGTAGATGTCGATGTCGCCTTTAACATTCTTAACACGAACTTCGTCAGCGCTGACATAAACAACTTCGCCGTCTTCTCTTGCAAGTTGAGTATATCCACAATCATGAGCAACAATTGCTTCCATACCAGTTCCAACGATTGGAGCTTCTGGTCTAAGAAGAGGCACTGCCTGACGTTGCATGTTTGCACCCATCAACGCTCTGTTCGCTTCGTTTGAGTTAACGAAAGGAATAAGTGATGTAGCAACAGAAATGAATTGTCTTGGAGAAGCATCAACAAAATCAACTTGTCTTGCAGGCACTTCGATTGCGTAATCTTTGTGACGGCAAACAACTCTCTTGTTAATGAATCTTCCTTCTTCATCAAGTGGTTCGGTTGCTTGTGCGATGTAAGCTGTGTCTTCAATGTCAGCCATAAAATATTCACATTTGTCAGAGACCTTTCCTGTTTCTTTGTCAACTCTTCTATATGGTGTTTCAAGGAAACCATATTCGTTAACTTTTGCATAACTTGTCAAAGTGTTAACAAGACCGATGGCCTGACCTTCAGGAGTTTCAATAGGACAAATTCTACCATAGTTTGTGTAGTGAATATCACGAACTTCGGCATCAGCTCTTTCCTTCTTTATACCTCCAGGACCAACTGCGGAAACACGACGTTTTTGTGTGATTCCAGAAAGTGGGTTAACCTGATCCATAAGTTGAGAAAGCTGAGAAGATGCAACGAAATCTCTAAGCGCTCTGTTGATTGCTTTAGGGTTGACAATTTGTCTTGGAGTAACTTCAGAAAGTTCCTTTCCTTGCAAAGTTTCTCTGATGTTTGCAACAAGTTTTGTCACACCACTACGGAAGTGGTCATAGAAAAGTTCACCAACTGTTGCAATTCTCTTGTTTGACAAGTGTTCAATCTTGTCTGTCTTTGCAATATCTTCCAAAACATCAAGATACATGCTTATTGCTGCCAAGATGTCGTCCATAGTGAGAGTTGTGATCATCAAATCCTTAGCATGTTCTTTGATTGCTTGCATTCTCTTTTCTTTTGTTTTGTTTTCTTTCAAAATTTCAGCAAGAACTGGATAGTAAACTTCTTCCAAAATTCCAAGAGATTTTTCATCACAAGGGAAAACATCAGAAAGTTTAACTCTGTTGTTTCCTCTCATCAAATATTTTTTGTCTGGAAGTTGAATCCAAACTTCATTCACGCCACAAGCTTTGATTTTGTGAGCAATTTCTGGAGTTGCTTCTTGTCCAGCCTTAGCAATGATTTCGCCATCTGGAGAGATGACATCTTCTGCCAAGATATGTCCCAAAACTCTTCTTTCAATAGAGAATTTCTTGTTAAGGTTATATCTTCCAACTCTTGAAAGGTTGTACCATTGTTCTGAGAAGAACCAAAGGTTCAAATAACTTCTTGTTGTTTCAGCAGATGGAACATCGGCAGGTCTTGTCTTTCTAGCAAATTCCAAAAGGGCTTCTTCTTGAGTGTTTTGTGTTTCTTTTTCAAGAACATTTTTGATAAGTCTGTGTCCGCCAAACAATTTTGAAATTTCATCAGCGGTGTATCCAAAGCACTTAAGGAAAAGTCCAAGTGTGATTTTGTGTTTTCTGTCAAGAACAACTTTGAGAACTTCATTTGCCCCCTGTTCAAATTCAATGTACATACCACGCTTAGGAATGATCTGTCCGTGGAGAGTGGTGTTGTCTCTTGTCTTATCTCTCAAAAGATAGTAGTTTGGAGATTTGATGATTTGATTAACAACAACTCTTTCAACGCCATTGAAAATGAAAGAACAATCTTCGGTCATATAAGGAATATCACCCAAGAAAACAACATCTTCAACTGCCTGACCAGTTTCTTCAACAACAAAACGGGTCTTGACATTGAGTGGAATGGAATAAGTTGCACTTCTTCTCTTGCACTCTTTTTTTGAATATTTTGGCTCTTTGTCCATCACAACATCAAGGAAATAGAGTTTTGCTTTTCCAGAATAATCAACGACAGGAGAAAATTCATCAAGAACTTCCTTGATGCCGTTTTCAATGAAATCTTTATATGAATTTCTTTGGATTTCAAGAAGAGGTGGAATATCGATATAGTCTTTGAGTTGAGCAAAGGTATATCTTTCCGTTTTACCGAATTTTTGTTTTTTCATGATATCAGACATAATACACTCCTCAAAAAATTTAAAAAAGGAATATGGGGGCATAGAAACCTCCTTATTCCCTAATTTTTAAGTTAAAAATGGTAAAAATTTTTCAACATTGCGCCAACTAACCAGTTCATTATATCAATTTGGCAACAAAAAGTCAATAGTTTTTTTGATTTTTTTAATATTTTTTTCAATTAAGATTATATCACAAAAATTTCAATTTAATCAAACGATTTCACAAAAAAACAAAAACTTCTTTAATTAAACAAATTTTAACAAAAAAAGGAGACAGAATCTCCCCTTTTGTTTATGGTCAATTTCATCTAGACTGAAAAAACTTGAGGACTTCCATGAATATTCAATCTCAAATAATACCCCAACTTTTCAAGCGGATCTATGGCATTAAATGAAATGTTGCAATAATATTCTGAATTTGAAGAACTCAGAGTTGTTGCATAAATGGTTTGAATTTCTGAAGCCCCATCTCCCTCTGATGGTGAAGTTATTTTGTCAATCTGAAGTGAAGGAACTATCGTTGTTCCGCCATCAGGGCTTTCAACTTCTGTTTCCACAACCTGAGCAACTGTTGTTCTGTTGGTGTACGATTCTGACATGTCATAAACATAGTTCTCTCCTGTCAACACAATATGACAATTTGAAACAGTGTGAGAAACAACACTTTTATTTGCCCCAATAACACCACCTGCAAAAACCTCTAGCTCTGTGCCATAAAGGTGAACGTTTGAATTTGCAGAAACAATAAATGAGTTCATCTTACCGTCTTCCGTTGTTCCAAGATTTATGATGGAATTTGGACCAATGTTTCCAACAAGTCCACCCATTCCAACTTCAAGAAGTCTATGTCCCAAAACATAAAGATTTGCATTGACATTCATATCTCTGAAATAGATTGTATTCAACGGGATATTGACATAGCCAACAACACCACCAACATAGGTAAACCCTACAAGGTCTGCATTGACTGTCACATTTGAAACTTCACAAACCCCTGTGATAGTTCCTGCCACACCACCAAGGTATGACACTCCACTGCTTGCATTTTCGTTACTGATGGAAATAGATTGAGTCATGCTGATGTCGGATACAACACCACCACTCAAAAGTCCAGCAAAACCACCCAAAGCAGTCGGAATCATAGGAACTTTCATGAAACTTGTAAACGAATCATTCATTCCAACAACTTCAACATCTTCAACAATGCCTTTTGACTCACCAACAACCAATCCTCCATATGAATAAGCATTGACAAGCATATCACCCTGCATTTCAACAAGAACTTTCATCACATTAGCCTCTTCATCAATAAGTCCAAAGGCAAGTCCCGCTTTGTCAGCCAAAACCGAAACAGCAGTATCAATAAAGACACCATAGATATCACCTGTTCCACTCAAAATACCAACTGAAGCACCAGCAAATGAATATCCAGAATAATTCAATGTGTTTGAATTGAAATTGTTTGAAGAAGATTGATATCTGGCCTTTGCACTAAGTTGTGAATAGAGATTTTGAATGTCATAACGACCGACAGCCAAGCCGACAACTCCGCCAACAATGTTGTTTCCAACAACGACCGTCTGTTGCGCTGTAGAACGAGTGACATTGATGTTGTAGACATTTCCTCCATCAACTTTTCCAACAACCGAACCCACAACATCAGTGTTTGAGAAAGAAACTGCTTGAGGATTTAAATTGAAATTCATAATGGTTCCAACAGAATCAAGAATGGCACTGTTTCCAAGTTCCGCAAACAATCCTGCAGAACTCATAGACTCACTTGAGATCAAAGAAATCCCAGAAATTGTCATAAAGTTTCCTTCCAAATAACCAAGGAATTTGGTTGTGTAAAGTTTGCTATTATAAAGGTATTCAGAATAATCAATGTCAGCAATAAGTCTATAATAAGAATAGTTGTAATTTGCACCATTGTTTTCTTGCAGAATATAATTTTCCATGCTTTCTGCATCACTGATCAAAATTGGGTTATAAACACTTCCGAGAGGATTGCTGTTAGATGTGTAGATATAAACATATCTTGCATATGTCGCCCCTGTGGTTTCATCAACAACAACTTCAATCCTTTCAAGTTCTCTTTGTGAATATGCCACAATATTTGGAGCAACAAGTTCAATTCTGCCGATATTGAATGTCTCACCATTGAAATTGTTTAAATCTCCAGCATCTTCATTAAAGAACCAAACTGAATTGATATCCCTGTGGTTTGCAACAACATAAGATGAGAAAAATTCTTCAAGTCCTTCAGTTCCAAACTGGCTGACAGTCAGAGGTTTGATATCTGTGTTTTCATTTAGGGTTATCTCTCCGATACTCACATTGATGTCCAAAGTTTGACCACCAACCTCGGCATCTCTTTCTGAAAGATAATAACAATCATCAATAATTCCAGTTTCAACATCATTATATCTTGCAAAACCATAATTTGAAGTCTGTTCACTTTCCAAAACACTGGTTGAAAAACATCTTTCCACATTGCCAGAATTTTCATAGACAAAGCCAGAAGCAAATGCACCGCTTTGTCTCAACGTGATGTTGGAATAACAATCTTCAATGGTTCCACTGTTGGTATAGACAAAACCAGAAATGTTGTAACTTGATTGAATGGAGTCTTCTTCTCCAAAATAGAACATCGTGTTGCTAGACATTTCTCCGCTTACATAAGAAGTATGGATTTCACCGGTGTTGTTGACAACAAAACCTGCAGTAAATTCACTCGTTGTATTAGTTTCATTTTTAAGTGAAGAGTCAGAATAATAAGAACTTGAAATAATACCAGAATTTTGTCCAACAAAACCAGACAAATTGACATTGCTGAATATGTCAATTTCAGAACGAGAGTTGGTTATGTAACCTGCATTGTTTGCAACCAAGCCAGAAACATAAGAAGATTGTGCTGTTGTTGAACAAATGACAGACAAACCTTCATGTCCAGTCGAACTTGTGACGACACAATTTGTGACAATTCCATTGTTTGTTGATGACAACAGCCCAATATTGAATGTGTCAACCGACATTCTGATCACCACATCGCTTGTCAACATAATTGTAACATTTTGCAATGTTGTGTCCTCCGATATAGATGAGAACAAACCAATATCTGAAGTTTGGTCATAAGAATAAGTCCCAGACATTTGAAGATAATAACCATTTCCATCAAGTCCAGCAATATTTGTGTTGATTGGAGAAAATTGTTCCAAACCATTTGCCACAGCATATTCACTGCTTGGCAGAACAATGTCATTCAACAAGATATACCACTCATCTTCCTGCATTTCAAGCAACTCTTCATATGTTTCAACTGGAATAGGACTGTCCTGCGTGCTTTGCTGATGAACATCAAAAGAAAACTCGGTGTAAATCGGATTGGCATTTGTGGCAATTGGACTGTAATAATACAACCCATTTCTCATTGTGTAATATGCACTTGCCGAAAAATGATAGATATCACTTTCCGCCTCATAAACTCTCAAAGGCGTAACCACAAAAGAATTTATTGAATAATAGTCAGTTCTGATGACTTTGTTGTTTTCAAGTTCTGTCGGTTCATCATTCAAATAAACTGTCCAAGTGATATTCTGTGTCATCTCAGATACAAAATCTTCAACCTCTCTGTTTACAACTGCGTTGGTGTTGTCATACTCCAAGAAATCCCTGATGGCAAATTCCAGTGTGTAAGGATTGCCTATGGCGGTCGAAATCACACCATCTTCCATTCCTCTGACAATATCTTCAAAAACCCCTCCAACATAGACATAGTCCAAAACATATTCCATGACATAGATTGTCAAAGTGTCCGTGCTTGTCACAACAATGTTTTCCACTGTCTTGGTTGCAACAGTATTAATTTCAACTTTGTATCCAGCTTCATTGTTGTAATTGATGGTTTCAGATGTCACATTCAAAACATGTTGTCCATTGACATATTCAACATGGGCAATAAAGTTGTTTGTGGACGTGATTGAAATTTGATCAAGACTGAAACCATAATAGTCCAAATTGAGATTGTAAGAAAGTCCACGTGCAACATAATAAACTCCACCCAGATCTTCTTTGTCAGCAAAGGTAAGTTTTGCATAATTTGCAAGTTTGGTCTTGAGCATGATTGTTGACGGCATTGAATACTGCCCGTCATTTCCATAAGTAACCGAAACATCAAATCCAACTTCGACTTCATCATCAACATTGTTTGAAGGCATATAATATGAAATGTAGACTTTACCCGTATAATTCACTGAAGAATTTTCACCAGCATCTTCAAAGTTTTCATTAAGAACACTATAAAAATCCATCATCTCTTGATATGTGAATTTGAAAGTTCCATTTTCATATCTACCAAACGTTTGAGACAAAACAAATTCTTTGCTTGAACTTTCGTTGATTTTTTCATAAGCAAAAGTAAACACAGCCTCACTTGCACCCTCAAGATAGTTTGCAAGATTGTTTGTGATTGAAAATTCTTCAAAAACTGCTTCAACAGGATCAAGTGAAATTTCCAAAATTCCTCTTTGAGAAGGAACGACAATTTCATCTGCAACAGAGACGTCGTTGAAATTTGAAAAATTGTTTAGACTAATGTAATTAATTTCCGCTTCGTTAAGCAAGATTTTAAATGAATAACTCACACCATCTTCCAATTCACTGCAGTAAAGATGAACGGTATATTCTCCATAAATATCATTTTCAAATCTATTTAAAAACTTTTCACCACTCACATTAACTTGACAGCTGAAATCAAAAACATTTCCGACCGGCTCAGAGAATCTCATGTCAAAAAGATCAATCTTGTTATTCATTTTGTTTATATATGAAAGCCAAGCTTCTTCTCTGTTTTCTGCATTATCAAATTGAATCAAGTTTTCTGGCAGTCTGCTTTGAACCAAAGAACCATTCTGATCAAAAATTTGATAGAAAACAAGTTCGTTCTCATTTGTTGAGATCACTGTGACAGTGTCCTTAAATGTGTTGTTTGTTTGCATAGAGTGATATCTTGAATTTGTTCTGATTGAGGTCGCCGATTCTTTGTAAGTCACATTCAAATTGATAGCAGACTGATCAAGAAGATAATAGAATTCGAATTTTTCCGACCCAATTTGGATTTCTGTCTTAAGCATTGGGGTCAACTGATAATTGTCAACAACTCCTTCAGCGACATTTTGAGTTTTATCTTTGAAGAAAACAAGTGTTTGTTTGTTGATTTGAACAACTGAGAAATATTGTTGCTCATAATACAGACTCAAATTGTCAGCAACAGGGTCAACAACAAGATAGTAAGTGTCTGTTTCTTCATCATAGACAAAATACTCTTTCCCAGAAACAATTGAAGTGTCCGTTGTTTTAGTGTAATTTGTTTTTTCTGCAGAAGGAACTTCAATTTGGGTGTTCCTTGAGAGATTGTAACTCACATTTTCATAATAAAGAATTCCATTTGCACTGATAGAATACCTGTCACCATTGCTTGTCACACCACTGCTCAAATTATAAGTCGGAACAACATAAACATTGGTGCTGGAGTTTCCATAAACATTCAAAGTGCTTCCATCAGTGATGTTGATTCCATTCAAATTGTTGCTTGTATAGAAGATTGATGTGGAAACATTTTTGTCAAAATAATTGACAACATATATATAGATCACTCGTGACTGCACAACATTCAAAATGCTTGTCAAAGTTATGGTTGCAAGACCAGTCCCCTTGACAGTTATATTTCCATTGACATCAATAGACAAAATGTTTGAATTTGATGATATGATATTAACATCTTGACTTCCCAATGAGAAAGGATAGAAAGTGGAATTTGGATTGAAATAATTCAAATCTTCAATTTCGTCTTGTGCAACGGCATTATGGTCTTCATTAAGCCTTCCTTCAACTGAGAAGTAATACATAAAGTAAACACCGACGTCAGCAGTTGTTTCGCCTTTTTGAGTCATAGCAAATTCACTCTGATTCAAATCCAAGTCAACTTCTTTGAATTCAAAGGTGTACGATTGTGTAATACGAACACCATCATCACTTACATTAATGATGATATAGTCCCCATAATAATTGCTCGTTGATGCGGAATTGGTCAAAATAATTTCAGTCTCTTCCACAGTCAAAAGATTTCTCTTCAAATATGAGTAAGCATTGAAATCAAAACTTCCATAATTCCTTGAATTACGTGTTGCGTTTCCAATTGCATAGAAAATTGATTTCTCCTGCTCACTGTTTGGCAAATAATCATCATTCAAAGTTTTGTGTTTGATGATAGCGGAAACAAAGAAACTGTTTTTTCCATCATCAACCGCTTCAATCAGATTTTCTGACCCAAATTCTGTATAGTCTCCATAATTTGTTGAATATGCATCATAACCAACGATTCCACCAACATATTCATTTGCCCTAAGGAACGCTCTTGAAGTGTTTTTGAGGACATTTATTGTTGCGACATTCAAAGTGTCTGTATAGCCCACAATTCCACCAACAGCATCTTGATAGTTTTCAGTCGCAGAAGTGTCAACTTCTCCACCAACAAGAAGGTTTGAAATGGCATTTCCAGACCTTGGGATATCATTATCAAACAATATTTGATCAAGTCCAGTGACTCCAGTGTTGTAAGTTGCAACACCAACTGCTCCACCCACATAAATTTTATTAAACTCATTAAAATTTGAACTGCCTGAAACAGAAATAAGTGTGTATGCAGAATAAGCTGAATAACCATACAGTTTCAATGTGTCAGAGGAAATTCTATTCACAACACCAGAGGACGCACCAACAATTCCCCCTGCATAAAGATTTGTTGAAGAGGTATTTATTGCAACCACTCCTTCATAATATGCCAAATTCTTGCTGTTTTGTCCGGTGTAATCTCTACTGCTCAAAAGAACATTGCCGTCATTATCATATTTGATCCTGTCACCATTTTCGTCAATGGCATATTTTTCATTATCCACAAAGACTTTTTCGCCAAAATCATCAACAATATAAGTCTTTCCATTTTCATCTGTGAAAATTGTTTTGTCACTATAGACCTTAAAGTTGTAGCCAGTGCCATCATATTTTGTAAAATCTTGAATTATGCTTCCATAATTGACACCTGCAACTGCCCCAAAATACAACATTTTCTGTCCAACAACCATGTTGATTTGAGATGCGTCAATTCTTGTGCCAACATTAATAAGTTCACCTCTGTTAACAGCCGTCAAAAGACCGACATAAGCCCTTTGTTCCACAGGCAGATTCATGTTTATATCAAACTTTCCGGTGAATATAACATTTTCAATCAAAGGAGTCAATGTGTCCGACTCAGGATCATTTTCATCAATATCATATTGAGCATTAATTTGTGCAAAAAGACCATAATATCGAATCGAAATATTTGCATCATTTGTCACTGTTGCCGAGAAATTATTTTCAGAAACAACAATATTTGTGATACCTGCTTGTGACCCTGTTCCAATGATGGTCCCGCTAAACCCATGCAAAACATTTTGTCCATTTTCATTCAAAATTCCAATTGGAGTAAAGTTTTGGATTGTTGACATGTCTATCATTGTTGAAATTTCGTAATGACTCTTCAACGTTGTTTCGTTTGTATTAATTCCAACAATATCCTCAGCAGTTTCCAACAAATAAGGGTTTGCCCTAGAACCATTTCTATAGTGAACATCAATGACAACAGGTTGCAAATTTGCGGCAATTGAGGTGTAAGAATCGCCCCATTCTGTTGGATAGATGTACAAACGACCAGTCAAATAATCTTGAATATTGACAATGTCATCAATGTGTTCTCTAAAAAAATCTTCACATGAAATGGTTATTGTGAAAACCCCATTGTTATCTCCAGAAGGCTGAATATCCCAAGTCACCATATTGACATATGGATTTCCATTGGTTCTGACAAATTCCACTCTGACTTCTTTGTTTGTAGAAGTTGTTGGATATGTATAAACTCCAATACTATATTCAAGTTCGCTATTTGAAAAATTCAATTGAGTCAAATTAGTCGCAAGGAAAATGCTTTCCACTGATTGATACAAACTTGTCGAAATCTGACAGTCATATTTTCTTGTTGAGTTTCTTTGTCTAAGATTAGCACTCAAAGAAAGGTTATAAACTGCCGGCATATTGTTTGTGTATGTGAAACTGTCCATGTCAAAAGAACCATATGTGCCAATTGAAAAGACATTGGAAAACTCTACACTATAGGTTGCAACAACCGTTCCAGCTGCGTTTCTTTCCACATACTCAAAGTCACTCGCCAAAAACATAAGTCCATTGGTCAACACAAGCATAATTGTCTTTGTTTGTGGCTGATCATCAGTTGCAGATCGTTTTGTCACCGTAACTTCAGTCACAGTCGAAGCAGTTGCATAAGAACTGTTTCCGTCATTCGAATAGATAATTTGTGTATTGAAGTATATGAATTTTCTATTATATTTTTCATAAACAATTTCAGTATAAATTTGATTGTTGTTTAGTGTGTAAATAAATTCTCCGTTGCTTTCAATGGCATTTTCAAAAATGTCAACAAATGCCTCTTCCAAGAAGAAATATTGATAAAAATTCATGGACTCAACATAATTTACAACTGGTGTCAAAGTTGCGGACTCATCTTCTTCTTGCAAAACACCAGTGACGTTTCCAGTAACATAATAAACAGTGTTGTTTAATGCATAATTATCACCGTTTCTCATGTAAAACTCATCAACCAATGAATAGGAACTTACATTGACATAAAGATTTAATTCTTCTGTGTTTGTCTCAAAATTTTCCACCGCAAGACCGGTTAGAGTGAATACGATTTGCGTCATTCCATTGTCAAGAGTGGAGATTCTATAGATGTCATTGATTTTTGCAATGGAGACATAACTATTTTCATTTTGAATATACCTAATACCGTCAGAGTTTACATTAGCGGAAATTGTAAATTGTGCAACATTACCAAATGTCGCTCCAGTTTTTGTGGAGGGATTCAAAATTTCAATATTGAGAGTGTTTTCAAAATCGGCATCATTTTCTATGCTATAATACGATTCTGTCACTGCCTCATTTCCTTCATTTGTCAGTTGAATGGTGGTAGTGTCAGAAGATAGAGTTCTGATAACATTAAAAGTCAAATCAATAGGCATACCATTATCAAGATAAACTCTATACACTCCCACCCCAGTAAGTCTCGGTGTGAGAGTCAAATTTAGATAGAATCTGTTGTCAACTTCTGTGTAAGGAGCATCATCATTTGTGTCAATGTTCAAGACATCAACCCCACTTAAAAATGTGTAAATTGAATATTGAAAAGCATGGTCAGCATAAATTTGTGAAGCAAAATTCTGACTTCCGCCGTAATAATCCAAATAAAAATAGTTGTCGTCGTATTCTTCATCAACCGTAATTGATGTCGCTCCGGCAATAATGCTGCAATTGATATCAACAGTGATCTCATCTCTGTCCTGCATGATATCACTTTTCAAATGAACGGTCACAACAAGATTGGAAATTTGATTTGTTCCATACTTGCCTCTTATGTAGAAAGGTGTGGTTAAATCTGTGTAAAGTCGCGAATCGCCAGAACTTACTGTGATATTCTTGTATGTAACATCTAAATATGTTTCATCAAATGTCAGATAGACCCCATCAAAATTTGGAGAAGAAGAGTAACCCGAAATAACATTGATCAATAATTCATTCCAACCAAATTCTGGGTATCGATAATAATTATACAAAATCAAGCGATCTGGTTCTGGCGTTCCATTGACGGTCAAACCGGTCGGTGCAATTTGAATATCAATTGAAAAGTCTGCTCTTGCATTGACGCTTTCATCTTCCAAGCCTTGAGCAATATCATAAAAGATTTCAAAAAACAAGTCCGTTGTTGCTTGCGTTTGTGCATTTTGTGAAATTTTCAAATAATAGACCGTTTTGTCCTCTTCTTCGTCATATTGGTAGTCATAAAAATCTATATCAACATAATCATTAGACTGAAATTTATTCATTTTCAATGGTGAGTTTGCAATTGAGTTTTCCATCTCAACTTTCAAAACATATTGGCTCATATGGTTGTTGTTTGGAACAATAACTATTTTTTCATCCTCAATAGGCGCAAAAGTCACCATTCCTGTGCCAATGTCCATATACCCACCCGTGATATTTGCATTAATATCAGGCAGAACATAAACAGTTGCAACATCATAGACAATTTCTTCATAATCTTCATTGTCTATTGAATAATCATACACTGCCAAAAACAAAAACTCGCTTTGCAACTCAACTTCTGTTTCAACACCGTCCAAACTCAACACCAAAGAATTAGTTTCATTCTTAACCAAATTAACTTGATCAAACTGCTGTATGCTTGCACTGACACTGTTGACTCCGTCAGAGAACATCGCCAAATTTTCTTCAAAACTTAATTCTGTCAAACTGTATGTGTTGACATTAAATTCGCCGTTAAATTGCAGATAATAATATGACAATTCTTTATAAGTTGTATTATTGTCAAAAATAAACAAACCAGAATTCGGGACAAATGGAGTTTTGTTTGAAACATACAATGTGCTGTTGTCAAATTCCATTGAGGAAGACCATTGTTCAACATAGACATCAACAACACATTCTTTCCCAGCTTCAAGAGTTTTGACAAACAGTTCACCATGTCCACCTGCAACACCTGTGACAGTCACCCTGATTTCATTGTCGCTGACATAGACAGGCTCAGAAACATCAAACACTGCAGTTTGACCATCAGCCCTTGGATTGACTTGAATCTTGTTGCTGAAGCCATTTTGATAATTCTCAATAGTCAAAGTGATATCAACACTTTGACCAACAATCAATTCAACTGACTGCCTGTCCGAAACCAAGGATATTTTGCTGTAATCAACAGAGCAACCAACAAAAAAGAAACCTGCAAACAAAAATGCAAACATACCACACAAACTTATTAAAATGTTTTTCAAAACTTTTGTCATAGATTTCCTTTTAATTTTATTCTCTTTTATTTTAATATAAGAACACTTAAAAGCATTTCAAATGAATCTAACTCAAGCAAATTTCAAAATATTATCGTTTAACCGCCAAACAGTTGTTTCACATAATCTTGAGCAATGATCTGAACGGTTGTTCTTGCAGTTGGACTCGTGATCAAAAAGGCTTGACCAACCCCAGCGGTGACAATGGAATTTTGTTCTTCTGCATTGATACCACCAGATTTTTCATACAACTGAACAAGGTCATTGATATCTGCTGGAGCAAGGGAGAAAATGAGAGAATATTGACAAGCATTAATAACCGCAGTAGACTGACGTCTGATTTCTTCTGTTCCAACAAAGTCGGAAATATTCTGAGTGATGATAATTTGCATACCACCATATTTTCTGATACGCTTTGCCATTTGTGCCATAAAGTCCAAAGCGATAGGATACTTAGGGTTGATGAAAATGTGAGCCTCATCAACTGCAACAATAATCTTTCTGTTTTTACGATATTTTTTGTTGAAATCTTTATTGTTGATGATTTCATTGTTCAAATATCTGAAAACCAAAAGCATTTGCGCGTTTGTAACAGTTGGGTTATTTCCCGCAACAAGAGATTGGAAGTTGAATGTAACAAAATTTTCGTTTGTTTCAATAGATGTTGGACCATTCCACAAAGAGCTGTTTCTTCCACCCGTTGCAAACTTTTTGATATAAGTTTCAACAGTCATCAAGTTTCTCAAAGAAAATTCATCTTTTGCCGTCTTGATTCTTCTCAAAATCAGATCATAAAGAGCATCAAAAGTTGGATAATCTTCTGGTTTAAGTTTTGCAAGATTTGTTTTGTAATTGATGCCAAATTCTTTATACATATCAATAATCAGAGAGTTTAGAACCTCAAAAGCATCAGCATTAATACCTTCCAAAATAACCCTGAAAAATTGCTCTAAGAATTGCAAGTGTTGAGGAAAAGAGTCATCAGTTTTCTTTTCTTCAACTTTTTTCTTTTCAATTTTCCTTCCAAACGCATCATATTCTTCTTCCTCCTCTTCTTCCTCATCATCTTCTGATGCTTCCAAAGAAGATATAACGTGGAAAGGATTTATAATTCCATGAATTGAAGACCCAACATCAATAAATTTTCCACCCAAGTTTCTCGTCAAATCTTGATATTCGTTTTCTGGGTCAAGAATGAAAATCTTGCAGTTGTCTGCGGCCAAATTGGTCAACAATGTTTTTGTCGCATAACTCTTTCCCGAACCAGATTTTCCAATAACCATCATGTTTGAATTGACTCTCTCCCTGTCTCTTTTGAAGAAATCAACGAAAACAGGATATTCATTATCACCAATATAGATTCCATTAGGATCTTGCAAAGAGTTGGAAATAAAAGGAAAAGTTGCTGCCAGAGTTGAAGTTGGGATTCCTCTCATGTTGTTCTTAAACGAATCTCTTTTTGAAATATTTGATGAAATAAATCCATCAATTTGCCTTGAGAAAAGTTCGGAATATTTAAAGCCTTGTTGCTTAAGCATTGCCCTGACATCTTTTTTTGCCGCATCTTCAGCAACAACATATGTGTTTACATTAAACAATTGTTGATTGTTGTTTTTCAAATTAACCAACAAATCTCTCAATGTTTCAAGGTGTGTCTGAAGTTCAATTTGTGCAGAACTTCTTCCAACTTTATATAGTTTTGCTTCCATCTCCATGATTGCACGGTCAATCTGTCTCTCGGATTGCATTTTTGGAATAGGAGAAAATTTCATAACAACTTTTGTTCTGTCCAAAAGGAAAAATTGTGCTCCCCAAGCATTTCCCACTTGCAAAGGATAATCAATCAAATTGTAACAACGATAACACTGATCATCAACAAAATATCGAGCAATGTTAAATTTGATTTTGTCTGGCGTCGCCCAGTTTACATACTCAGAAATTGGGATAATTTCCAAATCTCTTTCATCAAAGTTTTTGCCCAAATTTGCTTTCAAAAAAACAACCAAATCTGGACCTTCCAATTTTCGTGCAATAATTGGATTCAAAGAAGAAGCCATGGCATTGATCATACCGGAAGTTGTATTTTCCAAGATTTCCATATCTTTGTCATAGACAACCAAATAAAAGTGGTCTTTAAAAATTTTTGATTGGCGATTCATGAATTCGTACAAAGAAACTCTCTCTTCAAAAATCGGCGCTCTTGCATCAATTTCCTTTTGTGAAATCTGACCATCATATTGCATGTCATACAAAACATCATATTTGTGGTTTTCGTTGTATATGTATCTATCCAAAATCATCGGTTTGCTTATTTTGACAATAGAACAAGATTGATCTCCACTCAATCTTCTAAGAGCATTAGCAAAACTTTCAATGACGTTGTCTTGATAATATTCTGTAAGCAAAGTGAAAAACATAGGTTGAATCTCAATCACTTGTGCATAATATTGTCCAAAGTTGATAAACCTATCCTGATATATGCTTTCATAAGCGATCATTTCATTGATATCAGACTTTTTCTTTTCTCCGTCACCTTTCGAAAACTTTTTCTTCTGAACAGAATAGCGAAGCAAAAAGACCAACGTATTGTAAAAACGCGTGTCATCAGCAAATTTCAAAAACATTGAAATTGCAATAATACACCAAGCAATGCCGATCCAAATATGCAACTCGAAATTTGCCATAAACAAAATAATGGCAATAACCACAAAAATAAAACCAAGCAGAATATCAAGACCTGTAACACCCCTGAAAAATTCTGATCTAACCTTTGTCTTTCTAGGAATGACTCTAACCATATTTCCCCTCTCGCTCCAAAATTAACAAAGAAACACCCATTTCTGACAAACATTTCCACGCCAAGAAAAACAAATAACAACCACTCACATTTTGTCTTGTTTCTTTCTTGATATTATGATACTACAAATGGATTCAAAAATACAAATAAATTAAATAAAAAAATGACAATATATTAATAAAATATATTCTCTCGGACTTTTATTGAATTTTTTCAAAAATAAATATAAAATAATGAATTAATTTTCGCCGAGAATAATTTAATTAATGTTAAATCAAATCAAAATAAATATCTGGCAAAAACTTAAAAACATTCATAAAATATCGAAAAAACACAAAAAAACAGTTTTTTTTGCATTTTTTTAATATTTTTTATTAGTTTTTTAATTTAAGAATTATTATCTTTTTATTGCAAAAAACAATTGATTTAATCGATTATGTTTTTTTGCCTTCGCAACGACATTCTTTGAAATAGTTTCTCCTTTGGAGATTATTCTCTCGTTGTTATATCCAAAGATATCTTCTCCAACAACCTTGCCAACATAAAAACTTGAAGACAACGTCACTTTCTCTGGCATGGTCAAACTTTGAGAAGATTGAATTTGCACCAAAACATCTCCACGAGGTTTTGGAAACTCTCTTCTAGTCTGTGATTTTCTTTTTTTCTTGAATTCGGCCATAACAACATCGTTGCCAATGCTTTTGATGTGGCGGGTCAAAATTTCACACTTATCGGTCAAAATTTTTTCTAATTTGCTTTTGTGAAATCTCAAACTGACAATTTTGCCCAAGAATACCCCTCTATCATCAAAAACAAATCTTCCAATCAAAGATTTTGGACGATTTGAAGAAAACTCAAGTTTGGACACATCTTCAATCATAATTGCAAAATCACTTGCAGCAACGATGTCTTCTCTTTTCAAAAACATTTCACTTTCAGTTTCTTCGTCAACAACATAATAACCCCTGATCACAAACTCTTGAAAATCCATTGCAATATCCAAAATATAACCCACAACCTCTCCACTGGTCTGTGACAAAACAATTTTAGAAATATTATCCACAACAAACTCCTTACATTTATGTATGCAAGCATTTCCAAAAATAGAAAAACATTTCCAAAAATCTCAATATTCTCCAATTTTCAACAACAATAAGCAAAATCTTATAATTTCAAAACCAAAGCATCAACAAACATTTTGACTTTTGCAAGAAACTATGATAGAATATTTGCACTAGGAGATGAGAAAATATGAAAAAGAAAAAAGTAATCACAAAAGATATGACAATTGGCGAAGTTCTTTCAATTGACGAAAACTTGGCAGAAATATTCCTTGGCTTTGGCATGCACTGCGTAGCCTGTCCAGTAAGTCAAATGGAAACCATTGAAGAGGCAAGCGCCGTTCATGGTGTTGACACTGAATTTTTGCTTAAAAAACTCAATGAAAATGTCAAATAACAAAAAATAATAAAACAAAAAACTGCATGAATTGCAGTTTTTTTAAATCCCTAAACAATTTTTTATACATTTTTTCAATTTTTCAACATTGTCTTTTTTCTTGACAGAAAACAAAATTTGATTTTTTTCAATCTCTATTGGCTTGTCCAACAAATCACTTTTGTTCAAAATAACCACCCTATTGTCTGTTGCACCAATGTCGTCCAAAATTTTGTTTGTGATCTCAATATTCTTCTTATAGAACTCATCTGCAACATCAACAACATGCAAAATCAAATCAGCATTCTTAACTTCTTCCAAAGTTGCAGAAAAACTTTCAACAAGTTCATGTGGCAATTTGCTTATGAATCCAACAGTGTCTGTCAACAGACAAAACTTGCCGTCATCAAGAAACAATCTGCGACTGGTTGTATCTAGTGTTGCAAACAATTTGTCGTCTGCATAAATGTTTTCTTTTGTCAGTAAATTGAAAATAGAGCTTTTCCCAGCATTTGTGTAACCACCCAAAACAACACTTTTGATACCATTCTTTTCTCTCAAAATTTTGTTCTGTTTTCTGCTGTTTTTAATCTTCTCAATTTCGTTTTCCAAGGTCACAATTTCTTTTTCAAGTTTTCTTCTATCAAGTTCAAGTTTGGTCTCTCCAGGCCCACGCATACCGGCGCCCTTTCCACCAAACCTTCCTTGACTTCCTTGCAGAGAAGAAAGTCTTGTCAAAAGGTATTTGTTTTGTGCAAGTTTGACTTCAATTTTTCCTTCACTTGACTTGGCATTCAATGCAAAAATGTCAATGATAAGCAAAATTCTGTCCAAAACTTTGATTCCAAGTTCATCGGAAATGTTTCTAAGTTGTGATCCAGTCAACTGAAAATCCACAACCAAACAATCACAAGGATTTTGTCTTAAAAATTCTTTAATCTCTTCAAGTTTCCCACTCCCCATGATTGTTCTTCTGTTGAAAGCGTCAATTTTCTGACTGAAAATCTTGACAACTTCCATTCCCGCAGAAAAACACAATCTGCTTATTTCAGCAAATTGATATTCTTTTTCTTTGTCGTTTTCAATTGGACAAAAAATTATCGCTTTTTCAATTTCTTCTTCTTGAATTTGATGCATTTTCTTACTCATAAAATGATTATACCAAAATTTTGAACAAATTCAAAATCTATACAACAAAAAATAAGGGCAAATCAGCCCTAATTTCTCATTTTTTGTATTATTCAGATTTTGCAAGCACCGAACCGTCTTCTGTTGAAATTATGATTGAATAGTTTTCATTGTCCACATTCAAAACAGTAAAACACCAGAAAACACCATCGAAGTTGTTTGCTTTTTTGTCCAAAACTCTCAAATAACATTCAGCATTGAGTCCTGCATAGGTTTTCTTTGCAGTTATCTTGTCTTCCAATTCTGTACTTGCAATTTCAAGAGCTTTGTTGTAGTCCACAACAAAATTTGAAGAAAGACACTCAAGATTCAAGGTTGTCCCTTCATAAGCAACAGAAATTTGTTCATTGCCGGAGAGTTCTTTTTCCAAATCCACCAAATAAGCACTGTTCAAAGAATTGATTTCAAGTTCCACTTCGCTGGCCTGTCCGTCAATTGTGACCGTCGCCTTGACTACCTTTGAAGGAATAGGATTTGTCAAATTCAAGCTTAAGAGGGCAAAATCAACACTTGCTCCACTTTTCCCATTCATAAGATAATCTTTCTCTCTTTGTCCAGAAGACAACGAGCAATAAAATCCGTCCGTTTCTCCAAAATAATAAACCTTTGAAAGTTCTGACATATTATCCTTGACATGATTTACCGTCGTTTTCCCACAGGCAAAACAGGTCAAACCGACACAAACCAACATCAGCATAAGTGCAATTTTCTTTTTCATAGTCACCTCACAAAATATTTATCATATTTCATTAATATGTTTGTTAAAATTGCAAAATGTGTTAAAATAATGTAGAAAAAGAGGTATTAATGATGAAAACATTGAAATATTATTTCAAAGATTGCAAAAAAAATGGCTACTGCCTTGGAGCTTACAATTTCATAAATATGGAAACATTGAAGGCAATATGTGAAGGTTGCAAAAAAAGCCAATCTCCAGCATTAGTGTCAGTTAGTGAAGGAGCATTGTCATATATGGGAGAAAACTTTGTAAAATCCTTGTTTGACAGTGCAAAAAAGACATACAAACTTCCAATCTTCTTACATCTTGACCACGGAAAAAGTTATGAAGTCTGCAAAAAAGCTGTTGATTTGGGTTTTGACAGTGTAATGATTGACGGAAGCTCTTTGTCCTTTGAAGATAACATCAAATTAACAAAAAAAGTGGTCAGTTACGCTCATAAAAAAGGTGTGTTTGTAGAAGCAGAACTTGGAGTCTTGGCAGGAGTTGAAGACACAGTGAGTGCAGAAAAGAACATCTACACCGACCCAAAAAGTGCAGAGGAATTTGTTGAAAAAACAGGTTGCGACACTTTGGCTGTTGCCATCGGCACAAGCCATGGTGCTTACAAATTCAAAGGCGAACAAAAGTTGCGTTTTGACATCTTGAAACAAATTGAAAAAGAGATTCCAAGCACCCCACTTGTTTTGCACGGAGCATCAAGCGTGCCACAAAAATATGTCGAAACAATAAATGAATATGGTGGAGACATGACTGGCGCAGTTGGAATTCCAGAAAAATTCTTGGCAACGGCTGCCTCAAAACATCACATCTACAAAATCAACTGCGACACTGACATTCGCCTAGCTTACATGGCAACCTTAAGAAAACACCTGAAAGAAAATCCAAAAAATTTTGATATCAGAAAACCAAACACTTTGGCAATTGAAGAAATCGCAAACATGGTCGCAGAAAAGAACAAAAAAGTTTTCAAAAACAGCGGCAGAATATAATTTAAAATGAAAAAGAAAGAAAAAATATCACACGAAGGACATCGTGAAAGATTGTTAAATCTTGTTTACAATGTTGGGCTGGAAAATGTCAGCGAGGTTCAAGCAGTTGAATACTTTTTGACATATGTTTTTCCTCGCGGTGATGTCAACCCGCTTGCCCACACTCTTTTAAATCATTTTGGAAACTTTGCAAATATTGTTGATGCAGACTATAACGAACTGATGAAAATTAACGGCATCAACGACCGTAGTGCAAAAAGAATCAAGATGATACGTGGTTTCTTCACATATTATCCTTTTGTTAGAATGAAAAAGAGAATAAGTTTGAAAAACAATCGTGAGTTTTACAGATTCCTAAGTGGTCTTTTGAGATTTGAAGAAACAGAAAACCTTTATATCTTTGCCATAGATCACAGTTTCAAACTTCTTCAAAAACGCAGTTATGACCTAAACAAAGTTAGACAAGTTGGAATTCAACCAATGGATTTATATAACTACATATCTTCAACAAAAGCGACCTATCTTGCAGTTGCACACAATCACCCGCATGGGACTGCAAAACCCTCCAAGGACGATCATGCGGCGGTCAAATTCATAGAACAACTTTTGGAAAGTGTTGATTGCAAACTTTTGGACAGTTTCATTGTTGGGGAAGACGGAATTTACAGCGAACGCAACGATGGTTTCATAGAAAATTTTGATGAAGAGATCATGATAGATTTTTTGGATACGTCGTCAATAAAATAAGGCATGAACACATCTCATGCCTTTTTCATTTGCATTCTCATTTTTTCAATTTAAACAAAGTTGTCGGTCTTGTCAAAGCCACATCAATTTTGAAAGTTTCTCCTTCAATCAGTCCCTTGTCTGCCAATTTGGAAGATATGTAATTGAATGCCAACTCTGGCGTGTTGTTTTCCTTGCTCAAATGAGACAGAACAATTTGTCTTGTCCCAGTCGTGACAAGTTTTTCAATAAAATCGGCCGACGCATCATTTGACAAGTGACCGTTCTTTCCAGCAATACGCATTTTCAAACTTAATGGATACTTTTCGCAATTTTTGAGCATATTGATGTCGTGATTTGCTTCCAAATAGATAAGTTGACTTCCCTGAACACCTTTCAATATTCTTTCATCTGTGTGTCCAAGGTCAGTCAGAATACTGATTTTTTTGTTATCATCTGAAATTGAAAACCCAAAACACTTGACATCATGAGGAACCTCAATCGGAGAGACAACCAAATCTTTGACAGCAAAAGTGTCAGTGAAAATCTTTTTATTTTTGTCAGGAACTTTTTGCAGTTTATCATAGAGCCCCGCCCAGACTTCGTCATGAGCATAAACAGGAATGTTGAACTTTCTGCTGAAAACATCAACCCCTTTGATGTGGTCAACGTGTTCGTGAGTGATAACAATTCCATCAATCTGATTCCCGTCAATTCCAATCATTGAAAGGCGGTTTTGTGTTTCTTTGCATGAAAGACCGTCATCGACCAAAATTCGGGCGTTGTCAGTTTCAACATATGTCAAATTTCCGTCACTTCCTGATGACAAATTAATCACTCTCATTGTGCATATATTTTACAACATTTCTTTGTCATTTGTCAATTTTCTTATGACAGAGAAAATAAAGAAAAATCATGCAAAATCATTGCATGATTGGTTCTTTTGAGAAATCATTTTTCAAACACTTATTTATTTTCCAAAATTTTCTTTAAGAATTTTCCAGTCCAGCTTCTCTCGCACTCAGCAATTTCTTCAGGAGTTCCAGTCGCAACAATCGTTCCGCCCTCATCTCCACCTTCCGGTCCAATGTCAATGATGTAGTCAGCACACTTAATGACATCAAGATTGTGCTCAATGACAACAACAGAATTTCCGTTTCCAATCAAACGTTCAAGAATGGCAATCAACTTCTTCACATCATACATATGAAGTCCAGTTGTTGGCTCGTCCAAAATATACATCGTCTTTCCAGTGTCCTTTCTTGAAAGTTCTGTTGCAAGCTTAACTCTTTGTGCCTCGCCACCTGACAAAGTGGTCGCAGGTTGACCAAGTTTGATGTAAGAAAGACCAACATCATAAAGTGCTTGAATTTTGTTTTTGATTGAAGGAATGTTTTCAAAAAACTTCAAAGCCTCTTCAACTGTCATGTCAAGCACATCGCTGATTGTTTTGCCCTTGTATTTCACTTCAAGGGTTTCACGATTATATCTCTTTCCGTGGCAAACTTCACAAGGAACAGTGATGTCAGGCAAGAAATACATCTCAATTTCTTTCACACCAGCGCCTTCACAAGCCTCACATCTTCCGCCTTTGATGTTGAAACTGAATCTTCCAGAATTAAACCCACGAGCTTTTGCATCTGGTGTTGCCGCAAACAAATCTCTGATTGCAGTAAACACACCGGTGTAAGTTGCAGGATTGCTTCTTGGAGTTCTTCCAATTGGTGCTTGGTCAATGTTGATAACCTTGTCCAAAACTTCGACATTCTTGATTTCTTTAAATTTCCCAAGTTCAAGTTTGCTGTTGTTCAAAAGATTTGAAAGATAAGGGAACAAAATTCCATTAATCAAACTTGACTTTCCACTTCCAGAAACACCTGTGACAACGGTCAGTATTCCAGTTGGTATTTTCACATCAATGTTTTTTAGGTTGTTTTCTCTTGCCCCAACGATTGTCAAAAAGTCCTTTGGTTTTCTTCTTGTCGCTGGAATCTCAATTTTTTCATTACCTCTCAAAAATTTTGCAGTGATGGAATTTTTGTTTTTCAACACTTGTTCCACAGTTCCGCAAGCAACAATTTCTCCACCATGCACACCTGCATAAGGCCCAACATCGACCAAATAATCTGCCGCCCTGATGGTGTCCTCATCATGCTCAACCACAATCAAAGTGTTTCCGAGGTCCTTCAATTTTTTAAGTGTGTTGAGAAGTTTTTCATTATCTCTTTGATGAAGTCCAATTGAAGGTTCATCCAAGATATACAAAACACCAACAAGTCCGCTTCCAATTTGAGTTGCCAATCTGATTCTTTGTGCTTCGCCACCTGACAAACTTTCTGCAGAACGATTTAATGTCAAATAAGAAAGTCCAACGTCTTGCAAAAAGTTGAGTCTAGCCAAAATTTCTTTCAAAATAGGTTCAGCAATTTGTGTTTTGACCTTATTTAAATTCAAATTTTCAAAAATTGGAATCAAATTTCTGACACTTTGACTGCAATAGTCGTCAATGTCCTTTCTGTTTATTTTCACAGAAAGAGCAGATTCATTCAAACGTTTGCCACGACAAACACTGCAAGTTTGCTCTCTCATAAATCTTCCAATTTCAAATTTGACATATTCACTTGTTGTTTCTTTATATCTTCTTCTGAGATTGTTGACAATCCCTTCAAAAACCACGGAAATCATTCTCTTCCCGTGTTCATTGTCAACTTCAACATCAATCTTTTCACTGCCTGAGCCGTAAAGCAAAATTTTTATTTTATCCTTCGAAAGTTCATTGACAGGTTTGTCCAAATCTATATCAAATGCCTTCGACAACGCAACAAAATATGCCTTTGCCATGGAACCTTCTTCCATTCTCCAACCAGTCAAATTAAATGCTCCTTGATTGATGGACAAATTCGAATTTTTAAGCACAATCCCTTCATCAATGTCAAGTGTGTAACCAAGTCCTGTACAATTTGGGCAGGCTCCATATGGAGCATTGAATGAGAACAATCTTGGCGTGATTTCTTCCAAAGTCCAACCACATTCTGGGCAGGCATAGTTGGTGGAATATAATTCTCTTTTGTCGTCAGTCGCGACAACAACCAACCCGTCGGCCAACTTCAACGCCGTTTCCAAACTGCCTGCAAGCCTTGTGTCCTTTCCTTCTTTCAAGGTTATTCTGTCAATGACAACATTGATATTGTGTTTGATATTTTTGTCGAGAGAGATAGTCTCATCTAATGTGAAAACATTTCCGTCCACTTCAACACGAACATAACCACTTCTTTTGAGAGATTCCAAAAGTTTTTCATGCCTACCTTTTTGACCGCGGATAACTGGAGCAAGCACAGTGATTTTTGCGCCTTCTCCAAGTTCTTTGATGCTGTCAACAATTTGGTCAACTGTTTGCTGTTTGACTTCTCTGTTGCAGTGTGGACAATATGGAGTTCCGACACGAGCAAACAGCAAACGCAAATAATCATAAATCTCTGTCACAGTTCCAACTGTCGAACGAGGGTTTCTGTTTGTTGTTTTTTGGTCAATCGAAATTGCAGGAGAAAGCCCTTCAATAACCTCCACGTCTGGCTTTTGAGCTGCTCCCAAAAATTGACGAGCATAAGAAGACAAACTCTCAATATATCGTCTTTGTCCTTCAGCAAAAATAGTTCCAAAGGCCAAGGACGACTTGCCAGAGCCACTGACACCAGTAAAGACAATGAATTTGTCTCTTGGAAGTTCAAGATTGACATTTTTAAGATTGTTTTCTTTTGCACCTTTAATTATGATAGAATTTTTCATTTTTACTCCATTCAAAATAATTTCATATAATTATACCACAAAATCACACACTTAACAAGTATAAATTGAACAACAAAAAGAAAACAACACAAAATCTGTGTTGTTCAAAAGTTAATCACCTTTTTGATTTTTATGTTAAAAGTCGAACGTCATGTCATCAATTTCATTTGCTGAAAATCTTTCCTTTCCCATCACAACATCTTGATTTTCGATTTGTTCAGGAATTTTTTCTCTGTTTTTAATGCCATAAAGAGTCGCTTTTCCTTTCAAATAATCCGCATTTTTCAAATAATCTTCCAATGTATAATCAGGTTCAACCTCAAAAGCCACCGTTTTGCCTCTTAAACTCAATGGAATTTGACACAAAGCATCTTCAATTGTTGGTTTATAGGGATCTTTATACCCAACAGCACGAAAATACATGTCAACTGTTGAGATTTTGATTAATTCCCTTGGCGCTTGACAAATTTTCGTTGCATTATGTGTGTAGTCTGGTTGCTTTATGTCAAATGGTGCAACATAAAACAATCTTGACAGACCAAAGACTCCTTTACCCTTGATCACAGGCTTGATTTTTCTGGCAAGTCTAAGTATATCTGCATCAACAAAAGTCAATTCCACTTCAAACTCCTTCTGTTAGCATTTTATCAAAGCAAAAACAAAATGTCAATACACACTATTCAATTTTGTCCTTTCGATTCAATCGTTTTTTAAGATTGTTGATTTTGTTCCTCAGTTCGATTGCTCTTTCAAAATCAAGTTGGGAAGATGCAATCTTCATCATAGATGTCAAGCGATCAATCTCTTTTGGAATATCTTTTCTCGCAATTGAATTTTCGCTGACTTTTTTGCTTATATCCAGGGTATTTTTAACTTCCTTGATAATTGTTTTTGGCACAATTCCATGCTTTTGATTGTAAGCTTCTTGCAAACTTCGACGTCTTTCTGTTTCATCAATCGCATGTTTCATTGATTTAGTGACAGTGTCGGCAAACATGATAACTCTTCCGTTTGCGTTCCTTGCCGCCCTGCCAATTGTTTGAATCAACGCTCCCTCACTACGCAAAAAACCCTCTTTGTCCGCATCTAAAATGCAAACAAGTTCAACTTCAGGCATATCAAGCCCCTCTCTCAAAAGGTTGATCCCAACCAAAATGTCAAATTCGCCCTGTCTGAGACCGTTGATGATTTCCACTCTTTCCATTGTATCGATTTCTGAGTGCAGATATTTCACCTTAAACTCTCTGTCCGCCAAATAGGTTGTCAAGCTCTCCGCCATTTTCTTGGTCAGAGTTGTGACAAGAATTCTCGCACCTCTTTCGATTGTTTTTCTGCATTCTTCCATCAAAACTTCAACTTGGTTTTTGATTGGTCTAAGTTCAATTTTAGGGTCAAGAAGTCCGGTCGGTCTGATAACTTGCTCAACAACTTGTTCTGCCTTTTCAAGTTCGTAAGGTCCAGGTGTCGCAGAAACATAAATCGTTTGCTTAAGCCTTTTTTCAAACTCATCAAATTTCAAAGGTCTGTTGTCTCTTGCCGCTTCCAAACGAAATCCATATTCAACCAAAGAATTTTTCCTTGCCCTGTCACCATTGTACATTGCGCGTATTTGAGGCAGTGTCATATGGCTTTCATCAATAATGGTCAAGAAATCTTTTGGGAAATAGTCAATAAGCGTGAAAGGTGGTTCTCCCGGCCTTCTGCCGTCAAAATATCTCGAATAGTTTTCAATGCCACTGCAGTAGCCAACCTCTTTCATCATTTCGAGGTCATATGCCACACGCTGACCAATTCTCTCCGCTTCCAGTGGTTTGTTTTCCGCCTCGAATTTTTTGATTGCCTTCTCTCTGTCCTGTTCAATCTCAGCAATGGCATTTTTCAATGTGTTGCTTCCAACCGCATAATGTGTTGCAGGATAAATTGCCGCATAACTCACTTCATTAAGCAGATTTCCGCTGACCGGATCAAACTCAAAAATCTTTTCAATTTCGTCACCAAAAAATCTGACACGAATTGCCATTTCACTTTGGTTTGCGGGAAAGATGTCAACGACGTCTCCCTTCACTCTGAAAGTCGTTCTCTTGAAATCAATGTCATTTCTCGTGTATTGAATTTCAATCAAATGATTGATCAAATCATCTCTGTCATACTCTTCTCCCTCTCTTAGTGAGATATGCAAATTGTGATATTCTTCAGGGCTTCCCAAGCCATAGATGCAAGAAACAGATGCCACAACAATGGTGTCTCGACGCTCAAGGAGTGAAGATGTTGCAGACGAGCGAAGTTTATCAATGTCTTCATTGACACTCATATCTTTTTCGATGTATGTGTCAGTTGAAACAATGTAGGCTTCTGGTTGATAATAATCATAATATGAAACAAAATATTCCACACGATTGTTTGGAAAAAATTCACGAAATTCATTGCAAAGTTGAGCGGCCAAAGTCTTGTTGTGTGCAATAACAAGAGTAGGCTTTTGCACTTTTTGAATGATGTTTGCCATAGTAAATGTTTTCCCAGAACCAGTCACACCGAGCAAAACTTGGTCTTTCAAACCATCTTCAATGCCTTCAACAAGTTTTTCAATCGCTTCAGGTTGGTCTCCCGCCGGCTCATATTTTGATTTTAACTCAAATTTTTCTTCCATGACTGTATTTTAACACATTTTGGCAAAAAACTATACAATTTGAGAGATAAAAAAGATATTTTTTGCGGCTCAAAAATCAAAATCAAATGAATCATTTGAAAATCGCTTTCAAAATCATACCAAAAACAAAGCTGACCGTTGCCAAAAACATACTGCGAAGGATTAAAAGTCCAAAGGTTCTTCTGTTTTTCTTAGTATCCGTATTAAAAGTCTGTCCACTTTTTTTCAGGTTTACGCAATAAAAATACCCTTTTTTGCTATCCGACACCACAAAATCGATATAATTTTCATTTGAGAGTTCCACCATAATCTCATCAATTTCCTCCACTGAAAGAACATACTTTTTTGACAACGCTTGCGAAATTTCTTGCGGAGAAATAAGATATGTCCTCTTTTGTTGACACTTCGAACACAAATATGACATAACCATTTTTTCTTTTTTTGTCATAACGGCCTTTTCTTTAATTTTTCCAAAATTGACCCAATTTATGCGAAAATCAATGATGTATAAGAACTTTATAAAAAGAAAAAATAAGATTATGATAGACACAAAATCAAAACTTGTTCTGAAAATTCTCGCAAATGAGTGTAGCGATGGAAACTATAAAATTGTTGAAGTTTCAGACATAATTATGTCTCTTCCACGACACTTTAGAATGGACAGCGAAGCAGTCAAACACATCTTGACACACCTTGAGCGTCAAGACTTTATTTCAATCAAATATGATGACGATGATGTGTATTGCCTGGCAGTTCTTCCATTTGGATTTGAAGTGCTGGAAAATGACAAACCTAAGTATATCAAAAAAGAGAAGTCGAAAGAAAAAAAACTGAACATATCCACAATAATACTCAGTTTTTTTTCTGCACTATTCGGAACAACTTTAGGCATCATAATCTGTTATTTTCTTTTAAAAATTTTCTAAATAAGCGCAAATTTTCAATAAATCAACAAAAATTCAATTAATTTTAAAAACTTTTATTTTTTTTCTCTAGAATTAAAGATGATAAAAACGATTTTAATATAATTTCCATTCAAATTTTATGTCAGGCAAAACAACCATTGTATCTTCTTGATCATTTTCTCCTCTCCAAGCAACAATAAATCGTATTCTTGCTTCACTCATTTCATAACCTAAATCCCAAAAAGATTTAATCGAAGTTTGAAAAGATTGCGAAAATTTCAATATAGGCTTCTGTTCGGATTCAAACGATACTGTGAGGTAATCACCAGCTATATTCAAAGATTCTCCACTTACCAAATCTTTGATGATATGTTTTTTGTTCTTAAAATAATCCAAATAAACATCTTTATATGACAATTGAACAACAATTTCATTTGGTTTTCCATATCTTTTTGTGTCAACAACATATTCAGAAACTGTATCTTTAAATTCATCAAACTCTTGTCCATCATAATGAATATGCAAGGATTTTTTTGCACGAGTTATGCCAACATATATTGGTCTTCTATCTTCATCATCAAAAAACTTGTAATTTTCAAGCATCATATAAACATTGTCAAACTCTTTTCCCTTGGCTTTGTGAATAGTGGAAACAATTATAGTTTCTCTGTCATAATTGACATAATCATTGTAGTTTGTTTCATAAATAAATTCTTCCAAATCTGTCTTATATTTGGTTCTGTTGTTCTCACAAAATTTGGCCAAAATATTCAAACAATCTTGCAAACAACTGCTGTCTTCATATCTTGTTTTAAGTCTTGAAATGGCAACGTCCCAATCGTTGTTGTCAATGATAGGAGTTTTTGAATATAGATCTATCAAAAATAGGAAATATCTTATTTCTGCCAAATTTGACAAATTAAACCCCTCATTTGTTTGAATCAGTTTTGCTTTGATCCCCTTTTGTGTCAAAATTCCAGTGATTTCAACTGCATCTTCATTTGTTCCAGTCAATATGCAAGTGCTTACAAAATTTTTGTCCTTGATGAGTTCATCAACCACAGCTGTGGAATATTCACTGTTTGTGTGTTTCACCAATTTGACATACCCTTCATCATTTGATATAGTCCTGACAGAACCTTTTTTCATACGATTTTTTATCTTTTTGACAAATTGATTTGAAAAATTAACAACACTTCTTGCACTTCTATAATTGTCAATAAGTTCATATTTTTTTGCTCCATGATTTTCAATCAATTTGTTTAGATATTCCGAACTGGAACCTCTGAATTCAAAAATGTTTTGATCATCATCACCAACAGCAATAATTCTCATTTCTTCATTTGCTCTCATCAATGCAGACAACAAAGCGTATTCATTTTTGTCCATATCTTGTGCTTCATCAATCACCAAAACAGATTTTGTTATTTTCCCTGCTTCAACCTCTCCATTATTTATCATTTCTGTTGCTTTGCTCACAATGTCGGCAAAATCCTCAATGTTTCCAATTCTTCCCAACAAATCAAAACAATAAGAATGAAAAGTTTTTATCTCAACAAAATGTGCAGCATTGCCTATCAACTTAATCAATCTTGATTTAAATTCTGACGCAGCGGCCCTAGAAAATGTCAACATCAACAGTTGTTCATGCTTCACATCTTCCATCAACAACAATGATGCCAATTTGTGAACAAGGACCTTTGTTTTTCCACTTCCAGGTCCTGCGGCAACAACAATATATTGCGAGCTATCATCATTTATGATATCAGACTGAGTTTTTGACAATTCTCCAAATAACTGTCTATATTTTTCTGGGGTTATGTTTCTGTTTATTTCCCCCATTCTATTACCCTTAAAATATTTAGAAAGAAACTGTTTATAATTCATTTGAAAATAGTCGCTTACAAATTGCAGTGCATCTTCATAACTTCTAACCATAATTTTGGCAAACTCTCCAACAATATGGATTTGTTGAATTTTTTGTTTGTAAAACTCATCTAACATCTTATAATTTTCATGTTTGAATTTGATTTTGTTGTCTTTGATTATTCTATGAATTTCCATAGAATTATAAATAATCAAAAATCCACCTTCCAAAGACAGAGCATTGATTTTGCTCAGGTATAACAATGCATGTTGCATTTCATCTGCTGTTGCATTTCCATTGGAAAATAAACTTATGTTGTTTGAATATGCTTTTTGCAATTCCAATATTGAGAAATTGATAGCCACGTTTTCTTCATTTGAATGTGTTTTGTAATATTTGTTAAACAAATATGACACAATAAATTTTGACAAATCCACTCGTCTATCAATATCTTCTTCAATTTTGTCCACCGGAACAAGCAGTTCCAAAGTTCTTGATTCGTGAATCTCTATTTGCTTTTGTATGAAACCACTGATGGTCCAATAATAAAAAATTGTTTTCAATTTTTGTGGACTGCAAAAAGTAATCCCTTCCTTAAGAGCCTTGTCGTTCAGTTCTTTGTAATTAAAGTCTGTCAAGCCATACTCAATTTGCTTCAACAAGAATCGTTCAATTTGTATATATTGAATCAAAATGTTGTTGACCTTATTCTTGTTTTCAGATTGCCTAATTCTCAAAATAAGATCCATTGAATCATCAAGAATTTTTTCTTCACGCATCAAATTTATGCATGCAACAACCTCTTTCTTATCTATACCTAATATGTCAGAAATATAATCAACTCTTGATTCGGCTTCCTCATTCATTGCATTTGCCTTACTTCTTTTGGAAATAAGCAGTTTGATTATCCTTTTTGAGTTTTGTTTTTGCTCTCCAACGATCTTCTCTGACTTATCAATAATTTCCACGGCTTGACTCATGTTGTCCACAAGAATACTTGAAGCATAAACTCTTGGTATGTTTTTCCCACGCTCTATAAATCCTGCTCTTTCCAAAGCTGCCAATGCTGTTTTCACTCTAGTCTCAATTTCATTCTTGGAATCGTCCCAACCTGCCTGTCGGGCTATTTCAAGAGCAGACCTGCATATATTGTCGCTGAATCTTGTCAAATCTTTAATTGCTTTCCAAACTTGTTGAATTTCGCTTATGCTCAATTTGGTTTGGTTCAACAAAATAAAATGTTTGTCCAAATCATTATTATTAAACAGAACATAGCATTCTGCCGAAATCTTTTGATCTCTTCCTGCACGACCAGCTTCTTGTATGTAATTTTCCAGAGAATCAGAAATTTCATAATGAACAACCAGCCCAACATCTTGTTTGTCAACCCCCATTCCGAACGCAGATGTCGCAACCATCACCTTGACATCGTTATTTATGAATGCATCTTGATTGCTTATCTTTTCATTTATTTCCATTTTCCCATTAAATGCTTTGGCTGGGAACCCATCTCTTGTCAATTTTTCCGCAAGTTCGAATGTCCGTCTTGTTCTTGAGACATAAACGATTGTTGGACAATTTTTTTCTTCTATCAAATTTCTCAATGCAATATATTTTTCATTTTCATCTTCTTTATACAAAACAACATATTGCAAATTTTTTCTTGTCGCACCAGTGGTGTAAAGTTCCAAATTTATACCGAGTTTTTCTTTGAAATATTCACAAATATCGCTAATAACTTTTTGTTTTGCAGTTGCAGTGAAACATGAAACTGGAATATCATGATCGATTCCTTTTTTCTTTTTTAACTGCCGTATGAAATCACCAATATACATATAGTCAACACGAAAATCTTGTCCCCATGCAGAAAAACAGTGTGCTTCATCAATGACAAATCTTGCAATGTTTCTTGAAAGCAACAATTTTTCAATTGTCTTTGACCTTAAAGACTCTGGAGATATGTACAAAATAGAAGCCAGACCATTTGAAACTCTTTCAATTGCTTCCGCTCTTTCAAGAGGAGTCAACAAACCATTTATAGCAACTGCATCAACAATACCTTTTTTCGAAAGTCCATCAACTTGATCTTTCATCAACGATTGCAAAGGCGAAATCACAACAGTAAGCGCTTTTGAACTTTCACCCGCAATAAGTGCAGGAAGTTGAAATGCCAAAGATTTTCCTCCTCCTGTTGGAAATATCGCCAGCAATGATTTTCCGTCAACAGCGGCCTGAGTTGCTCTCTCTTGCAAAGGTTCATCATTATACGTCCTAAATTCATCATAGTCAAAAATCTGTTTCAACTTTGACCTTATGTTCAAATTTGTGTCACAATATTCGCAATCACTGCATGATGTATTTCTAAGAACATTCATGACATTTTCTATCAATGGAAAATTCATATGCACCCAAGGTGGAGTCAATGAATGTTTGTCGTCAACACCAATAATAGCCAAGGCATAAGCAAGTTCAATTGGACATTTTTCAATCAGACCTTTTATATCCGCATGCTGACATATTTTATTTTTAAACTCATTTTTTATGTCACTTTCCAAATTATATGACACTTGAGAATCAACAAACTTGAAAAATCCTCTAAACTGGTCAGTGTTTTCCAATAAAGATCGGTAGATTCTCTGCTGAACAAAACTCAGATCATAGAAAGCGTTGACCTCATCAAAGAACAAATCTCTAGCCTTAATAGAATCATTAAGAGGATTATTCAATTGATCAACTTGGAGCTTGTCATCTTTAACTAGTGCATGGTAAGGTTTGTGTGGGAAAAGCAATGGAGATAAAAATAATGTGTCAATAACATAGCAATCATCAGTGTCAATTTTGTCTTTAACATACTTTAAATCATGCTGAATGATATTATGTCCACATAAAAAGTCAAAATTTTCAACAAAATTGATGAAATCGTTCATATTTTGAGAGTGAAATTGTTTGTCAGATCTAACAGCGCCTATATCACAAATTTTTTTTGTTTTAACATCAACCTCCAGGTCAAAAAACACGATTTTTTCATCAATAGAATTTTTTGATAAAACCATAAATTTTCTCCATGCACACAATTTACAAAATAATTTAATATTATTATATCATATAAACATAAAATTTCAAAACACAATTATGAAACAAAAAAGAGCATAATCACAAAACAAATTTGATTTATGCTCTTTTTAAAAATCAAAACATTCGCCAACTATTTTGGTATCGACACAAAAGCCTCTTTAAGTTGGTCGATATCAACATAATGTCTGACGATTTTGTTGTCCCTCATGCTAAAAACCCCATCATCACCAACAATATAAGAATCAACAAGATTAACACCACAAGTGGTGCAAAGATTTTCTATGATCTTAAAACCATCTTTGTCATCTTGAGAAGGTGTGGATTTTCCGTAGGGGTGACAATGAGCAACAACAAGAGAGACTGGTTTTGATGTTGCCATAAATTTTGTCAAGTCCAAAACAGGAATCCCAACAGTGCTTGCACTATGCATGTTAATTCGTCGCTTATGAGTGATAATGTTGCCAGCACTTATTGCAAGAAGAAGCATGTTTTCAGTAGTGCGAAAACGAAGATGATCCTCAATGACATCAATGATTTCTCCGACATTCTTGACCATAAACTTTCGACCCATTTTAGCGGAAGTGTAATAATAGAACAATTCTCCAAACAGATGAATTTTCTTGGCAGCGCGCTCGTTGATGCCATCAATTCTCATAAGGTCACAGACATCAGCATCAACAATATGTGCAAAAGTCTCATATTCTTCCAACAGACGATGGGCAAGAGGGTTGACATCTCCACGAGGAAAGATGTAAGTCAAGAAAAACTCCACAACTTGAAAATCACTCATGTTGTCAACCCCTGCATTGAGAGCCAAGTCGAGCAATCTCAGACGATGCCCTTCATGCAAATTCTCGCCAGTTTTCTTCATAAAACCTCCAATTATCCTGTGTACTGACTTCCAGTAGTATCACAATTTCCACTGGAATTAAATCCTTCCCCACTCGTCCACGCAAGTTTGTAGAAATCTCCATAAATAGAATCGTGCTCATTTTTCACACAGGCAACTATATATATTTTCTCTGGATAATAATAATAACCTTTATTTTTCTCAATTTTAGAAACTTCCACATAAAAACTTTTTGTATCGTCACCATCTCCTGTCCAGTCCTCGTGATGATTTGTTCTTCCCCAGCTCACCTCAGACATAAAACGTTCCGTATTCACAAGTCCAAAAGCCGTAGAATGATTGCTGTAAAAATCATTGAGTTTTGCTTCACCAGTAAATGACCATCGTTTTGCTTCAATTCCATAGTTCCTGTTTCCAGGTCTACTACGCCTAGAATCGTCCCATCCAACTTTAGGGCTGCTGCTATTTGACTCTCCGCTGCGAGCACTAGGCAATAATTGATAAAAGTCATAAGACAAAGTTTTACCCATTATTCTTCCAAAACCACCAATTCCGCCGTTTCCACCACATGGAGTTCCTTCTCTGTCATTTTGGTTTATCTCTCTATCAGTTTCAATATTAATGCTTCCATCATAAACTCTATGATGATAGCCCCAATTTGGATAAGAATCGCCGTCATAGCCATATACCAAATTTCCTGCTGCTCCGCCATCACCACCGCCATAAACACCACTTGCATAATCAGCAAAACCGCCATTCGCGCCATTTCCGCCATTTCCACCAATGCCTCCAAGTCCAACTTTGCAAAAACCTTCAAAAGTGTTGGCATTTAGAGAGATGTCTCCTCCTGCTCCACCAGATGCACCAACTTTTCCTGCAGAACCAATGTTTGCACCATCAGCACCGTCTTCTCCATTGCCACCATTTCCTGCAATGAGAATGTTGTGAGAAGTGTATCCGTCTTTTGCGTTCACTCCAGCCAAACTGTCCATAAGAGTCGCATCAACATCCTGTTCACTTTCAGAATCCAAACCTGTCATTGAAACATAGCTTTCTAGATTTGTTATGTTTGAGCTTGAATTTGATAAAATAGCTGTTTGAACATCTCCCGCATCTGGCGAAATATTCCTGAAATTCCCATAAAGACTTACGCCTGTGATGTATACTCCAGCGGCATTGCTTCTTATAAACATCGAATTTCCAGCAGAAGAGTTTATCTCAGATCCAGAGACAATGCCAATGACATTCAAATCTCTTATCAATGCTGAGTTGATGTCGAATAGTGATGTGGAATTTTCATTGTTCATGAAAGTTAAATTGAAATCATTTCCGATGATCGATTTGTCGTTTGGATCAATATATCCCCACTGATCCAAATAGATATCTTCACCAAAGACGATGTACGAAATGTCAAGAATATCTTCATCTTCAACGTTTTTGACTTCAACTGGGTTGTCACTAGAATTTTTTGTTGTTTCAGTTCTGTAGTAATAAGTTTGCATTTCATATGTTTCAGCAGATATACGATTTGCAGACGTCCAACTTGTGTCATTCTCTCCGCGATATTCTCCTCCAGCACCAATATATTGACTTGATTCTTGACCATAATATAATGAAATAGTATCGTTATATCCTGTTGTAAGCCCCTCTTCTCCATACTCCATGCTTACATACTCAACTCTATTTCTTGGAGTCTTTGCAAAAAATATATCATTTGCGTCAAAGTATGAAACCACTAAATCTGCATTTATTGTTTTTCCATCAAAGTTATGAGAATTAAATACGGAAATGTCAATGTCTGAAGTGCTTTCTTCTTGTTCAATCCAAGAACCTTCATCATTCAGTTCAAACACTTTAATTTCCCCAGCCAACATATCATCAGTGCTTGCAGCATACATGATGCCAGATTCAACTTCTTCGGTGTATTCACTTTCATCATCGCCACTTAGCCTTATCTGCCTTATCTGCCTTATCTGTTCGTACGCCACACTCGTCGCTCCACAATCATAGATTTTGTATTCATATCTCAATCTTGTTTCTGTGTCATAATCAAACTCACCAGTTGTCATATAATACGAACAACTTGCCGAACTACAAATTGGGCATAATTCAGAACCAGAAGAAACCTCATAAGTAACCGAACCTATACTAATTGATCCCTGTAATACACCGCTATAAACAGAGTATCCCACAATTTCAACGCCTTCAATATCTTCAGTCAATCCTCTCTCGTCAACTGTATGAGACATTATTGAAACACTGCTTATGTCAGATAAATTTGGGAGATCAATAACTTTCCCTTCTTTCAAATAACTTAAAATGGTTGCCTTGTTTTCTGTGCCGCTTTGCAAAGTTATTTCAACACCAACACCTGTTCCAATTCCAGTTGATCCACTGTATGAAATCTTTCCATTTGAAAATGTGTATGTGTATGTCACTTTCTTTGTATAGAATTGCATACCAAAGTGCGTTTCCGATGATGACAAAATTCCATTTCCAGATTCACTGTTGAAATCTGATCCTCCATATGTTCCATCTGTTTTGAAATTTCCTTTGTCGCTCGCAGATTTGTCATAAATTAAAGTGAATGATCCGACAGATTTTTCAACATTTCCCAATTCCAGAGAACCATCTGCCTCAATGTTTTCAGCAGACAAATCATAATAAATCGTGGAACTTTTAATATTTTCTCCATAAACATCTTCCAAATCATCTTCCAATCCTATCAAATACTCTGGATCAGTGTATTCATTAATCAAATATTCAGCATCACCAATAGTTATTGCCTTTTGAATTAAAAGATTATTCCCATCAATACCCAAGATGACATTATCAATTTCGTCCTCAACTTCAAAAGAACCACCTTCATACCTGACAGCAAAAACACCTTCTTTTCCAAAAGCAAATCTTTGTCCATATTCACTTATGATGTCATCCAATGAAACTCTAATTTCTGTCACATAAGAAACAGTTTCTCCAGCTTCATTTTCGACTTCAATTTCTACTGTTTCATACTCATTTGGCAAACTAATAGCATTACTTTCGTAACCAACAAATGTTAAAGTTTCAGTAGGATCTGCAAGACCTATACCCACAACATCACTAGATGTTTCAACATAGCCATTTCCATAAGCAACACTCTCTGTAGGTACACTAACTGAAATAGACAAAGTTTGGCCATGAAGTGCTGCAGCATCAGTTGATGTCCCATCGAAGCTTATTTGTGCCTTTCCATCTGAATATGACAATTCAAAACCTGACAATTCAGTTTCTTCAGGCGGTTCAGAAGCAGAAGATATGGTTACACTAAGTGAGTATCCAGTTTCACCAGCATTTATGCTGGTGACAATCTCTTCAGTCAAGCCACTCGAAGCTTCATCATCTTCCAGAACAATAGTAATCTCTCCTCCTGAATATGAAACATTGTTTTTCCCCAAAGTTATTTCTTGTGGAATTGTTTTCATGACAACATGATAAGCAACATTTCCAGAAAGCGATTCTGCATCTCCAAAATCTAAATCATATTCATTAAAGTAGAAACAGAAATCAACTTTAAGAAATTTTCCTTCATGAACAGTGCCACTTTCATCAACATATTCGTCCAGAACTGAATATTTGACTGTCTTAAATTGATATTCTTCAGTTTTTCCTCCAATAATCACTGAATCAACAACAAAATCATTTTTTGTGATGGTACTCAAGTCAATGATGTCTTCAAGTTCGATATAGTCAGTAAATTCAAAACTGTAAGGCACATAAACCGTTTTAAAGTGAGAAGAATTAAACACCATTGCAGTTTCCTCTCCATTGATAGTGAAAATCCTCATTTCTTCTTCGCTGCCTTTTTGACTCTGAATTTCTTGAATTCCACTTTCAACAGTCACTCTGCTGTCAATATCGCCTGAAGTATTGTCAACAGGTTTGCTCTTAAGCCAACCAACAACATGCTCAGACAGATATTCATCATATCTTGTGAAGCTTACCGACTCAGAATATGTTGTGGAAGCGTCCATGCCCAACACCGAATCACTTGTCATAGCGTCAGTAATTTTTTTCATTATATCCTCATCTTCCACTTGATAAACACCGTTATTTTTTCCATCAAACCCAGCTTTTTCCGCTGAGAGTTGGTCCTCAATTCCATATGGCTCATCTTCGTCAGTAGAGCTGTCAGTTTTGGCAATTCCCCAATAGTACCTTCCACCAATACCTGGTATAAGGGTTCCACCTTCATTAACTACAAATATTGAAAGAGCTTTTTCAATTTCATTTAAATACTTACCAGTCTCATTATCATCTAAACCGCCAACATATCTTCTTGTGATGGTGTCCTTCATATACACTCTTGATGCATATCCATAAGAGTCATATCCATTGACATAAACATTAGCTTCGCCTTCATATGATATATTTCCATCATTATCTATTTCTTCTTTTCCTTCAACTATAAATTTCCCCTGATAATTTCCTCCACTGGAATATCCTTCATTTGGACCAATTTTTACTTCTGCACCATCGCCATCTAGAATTTCAATTCTATTGAATTTTAATTCTTGTTTGCTCTTAATCTCACCAAGATTTCCATCATTTTTGATGTTGTTTGTGCTTGAAGAGCAACCTTCCATTCCTCCATCAGCCAAGTATCCAATGCCATATGCAAATACTTCTCTTGATTGACCTAGATTATATGTCATAATAATTTTATACACAAGCGGCATCGGATTAGCTTTGAATTCTTCTTCAACTTCTTTTCCATACTCCTCTCCTGCAGCGTTTGTTTTTTGCAATTCTGTTTCTATTTTATATTTTTTGTTTTCTTCTACTGCCTGGCTTATGGCTTGAACTGCTCCATCGTTTACACAATCTGACACGATGACTTTGGCTCCATATCCAACAATTCCGCCCGCAAAAGAACACTTCCCATCGGTGTTTGTGTTTCCAGCTCCAACAAGACCGGTGTTGTAACACCCTACAATCTCTGATTCACCAGTTACTGTTCCGCCAGCAATATATCCAACGATCCCTCCTGCAACAACATTTGCACCTACATTGTTTGTGAATTGACTCAGAACCGCATTGGTGTTGTATGACTCCGAAATTGAAGAGCCTCCATCAGCATACCCAACAATCCCTCCTGCAATTCCATTTAATTCCTTGTTATCTTTTTCTTCGCCGTCATAATTTCTCGGTGTTACCTGAATCTCTTCTTCATCAAGAGAAAGTATATCACTAGAAACCGTTTGAATGATCATTCCGTTGTTTGAAGCAAGAGAAACTTCGCCTTGAGTTGTTGTCGTCTCTCCGTCTTCTCCTGTTGTTGTTTCACTGTAACTTGTCAGATATCCAACAACACCACCAACAATTGAACTTTCGTTCACTGTGATATTGACAACTGCATCAACATTTGTTGCCATTCCTTCCAAAACTCCAACAACACCGCCAATGATTTTGCTGCCAGTTGGTGTCATTGCCCCGTTGACCGTGACATTTTCAATTTCACCTTTCAAAACATTTGCCAGAATTCCCGCATATTGTTGCTTGGTTTCCAAATTTGTGTTTTCAACCCTTAGGTTTCTAATCGTCCCAACATAAGTGTCAAATAAACCTGACTCAGTAGATGAAATTTTCAGCGTGTTGTTTTGTCCATCAATCACTAAATCTCTGCCAGAAACACCCAAATCTTTTCCGATATCATCTCCAACTTCAAAACTATATCTCAAAACAAACTTATAGTTGTTTCCAACTTCAGAATTATATATCTCATTTTCTTCACTTGCTTCTACTGTTTCATATAATTGCTTAAATTTGCCTTGATTCAAAACTCCCAAATACCACTCGTGTTCGTTATAATTGTTGCCTTCAGTTAAGACATCAATATAAGAAATTGGTTCATAATCATCAGAAGCCTCTTCTGTTGGTTCAGTATATGTGTAAGTTGTAACATTTTTCATATAACCAAAACCATGTGACGCATAACCATAGTTGACATACCTGTTGAAATACCAAGTATGCTCTGTTTCGTCACTGTTGCCTATGATGAGAGAATCTTGACTTAATCCGTTGACATATGCATCATCTTGATAATAACCAGAATAGTTCACAGCCAAGTTTTCTATGGTTTCACTTGCCTCATCATATTTGTTGTCAAGAACTTCATTGCTTCCATTGATCACATTTCCAATGGCATTGACTCCTGATACAAAAGAAGATTTTGTGTTAATTTCGCCACCCAAGGAATTGTTTATTTTGACTTGTGAAACAGAATATGTATCCAAAATATCCGCCGAAGTGGTTGCCCCAGCAGCATGTAAACTGTTTGCAAATGTATAGATTCCATCAATATCAACATAAGTCTCCAAAAGTCCTGATGAATATGTCGATTTTATGGTTGTATTTCGATCTCCCATATTTGCAATACCAGACAACCTCCCACCTTCTGAAGCTCTGTATGTTATATCCGCATCGACATAACATTCATTAATTGATCCGCTATACATATAACCAGCAATTCCACCAAGTTGAAGTTGAGAAGATGACCCTCCAACAGAGAGTTCACCTTTAACACCCATTCCGTAGATGAAAGAATTTCCATTCATTGTTCCTGCAACACCACCAAAAGCAGTGCTACCCGCACCATTGACATCAGTTGAAATAATTTCAAGATTCATAACAAGCCCTGCAATGATGTTGAAATTGAGGCTCAGATCACCTTCCCTATATGATTCACCCAAGTTGTTGACAAGGGCTCCATATCCCAACAAGTCACCGCTGCCAGCAGAAGATGTATATGCCTCGTCAACATCTGTTCTTGTTACGATATGCCCATTTCCAATAATTGCGAAGTTTTTAAGATTGTTTGCGATAGATTCTGATGTTTCAAAATTCTCAATGATTGTCACCCAAGAAATTCCATGCAAACTGCCTTTAATTTCGATGGAATTTTCTGTGTCAGTTTCATTTTCTTTGATATGTTTGCCCGAATCTGTTCCTCTCCAAGAATATGGATTAAGTTTATGTCCAACTTCATATGACTCATAATTCAATCCCACATTTTGAAGGTATTGATTCACCACATCAAAAATATTTTCGTTTGGTGTCAACTCTTCTGCAAGAGAACCCCCTTCTTCAACGGTTGCATCATACCGGCTTGTGTAGCCAGAATATACATCAATTTCTCCATAACCAATATCTTGATTTCCGTTTTCCTCTTGATAGGCCATACAAACAGAAGAATTATATTTGTTGTCTGTGTATTGAACAGCATTGCTGTTTCTTCCAACAATGGCATTGGTGTTGGAAGTGTCTTCGTCATCACTTTCTCCACTTTCGTTATAAGCAATTCGATCATTGAATGATGTCATTAAAGTACAGCAATTTTCAATTGCAATGTGAGAACCAACACCCACAATTCCACCAAAATTGTAGGTGTCAAGTCTTGTATTATATCCTTCAAGCGAACCTGGATAATAATTGACAAAAACATCTCCATAAGTAAAGCATCCGGAAATGGTATAAACTCTATCCATTTCTTGTTCAAGGTCTTCCAATTCTCCACTTAATGCATATTCGCCAACAACACCCCCGACAATTATATCTTGTGGCAAATAATATTTTCCATCAATAACCTGCCCATAAATCTTGACAGCTCCGCCAAAGACAATGCCAGAGATTGAAATTGCCTTATCAGTATTGACAAAATCTTCTCTTTCAACATATCCAATTGCTCCACCAAAGACAAAGTTTTTCACAGATGACAACACATTTCCTGTGAAATAGAAATATGTTTGATTGGAGTTGATGACTGAAGATGAAGCGTTGCCAACATCTCCTATGACATTTGTCATCTTGCCGATCAATCCACCAACATTAGTCCTGATTTCTGGACTTGTAGGATCTTTGTCAATATTTAAATTTGGATCAAAAATTGAGACATTCATAGAATTGTTTATGATTGCATTAATGGTCACTGAACCCTGAGTTTGTCCAATAAATCCACCTATATTGATTTCCGACACAGAATCTGTCAAATCCATGCCTGCTGTGTCACCAACACTGACATTGACATTTCCAGTAATGTTGTTGTTTCCTGTCAGAATTATATTTGCGCCACTCACGAAACCAAAATATCCACCAATATTATCTCCATAAACTCCCGTAGTGCTGAATGCTGAATCCTTCAATGCTGAATCAGAATAATCATACAAATTTTGGTCAAACACTGTTTCTTCTGTTCTTTCGTCTACTATGTAATCTTCTGCCTCACTGTCAATATCTTCTTTCTTTCCGACATTCAAATTGACAGAGAAACTTTGAATAACTGTGGCAGAATTGACAGTGGCAGCAATTCCACCTATGTTTGTTTGTCTGTTGTAGATATCGTCGCCAACTTGATAAATTCCACCAGACAAGGCCGCGCCCTCATAGCCAACATTTGAAATTGTCAAATAGGAATTTTCAATTCGTCCAAAAGCCAGACCAGCATAAAGACTGTTGACACTAGAGCATTGGTTGATGTCCAAACCACTCACAAGGCTGTCAGAAGAACCACTCATAAGCGTCACATTGTCGACTGAAACAATTTCTCCAACAAATCCACCTATAAACATATCAGTATTTGGACTGTCTGTTGTTGTAGATGCAGAAAATTTCAAATTGACATTTCCAACATTTGAAAGCCCAATAGAAATTCTTGCTCTTCCAGAACCTTTTGTCACTTTTCCTGCATAAAGTCCTGCAAAAACATTAATTTTGCTCACACCAACATTGTCATCGACATTGAAAGTGATATCTGTCTTATCATCTGTTTCGACGCCAGTATCATCTTGATTGACAAGATACACACCTTGTATATTGATTTGCGTGAAAGTTGTTGTTTGTTCAACATATCCTGCAATCAATCCCATATAGACATCATATTCCCCTCCGCTGGAACCATCAGAACTTGAATGTTCAAATGTCAAACTTGAATTATTGCGGATTGTAAATGTGATGTTGATAAACGACGATTCATGTGCAATTCTTGTGATCAGTCCTGCCATATATGAAGTTTCAGTTCCAAGATTTTCTGAAGAAGTGGACAGTTTCACATCAGAGTTTAGAACTATGTTGACATCTCTAAACACAGCATTTCCAGTCTCCGAGTTGTTTCCTACTTCGGCTTGCACCAATGAATAATTGATGACATCATCTTCATTTGCACACAAATAGAAATTGATACCTTCAACGTTTGCACCATTAGTTAAATTTTCAAAGAAAGGAGTGTCGATGATGATTCCAACTTTATCAGCACCACTGACTGCTGTTCCGGCATATCCACCAACAACTTTTCCACCATCACCATACACCACTTCGGTAATGAAACCTTCAGTGCTGCTGTTTGTGTAGTCATAATATGAAATCAAATTGCCGTAGAAACCACTAATGGCAGAGAAAGTATGCACGCCACCATTACTGTCTGTATAAGGTTTGGTCAAATCAATATCCTTATATTCATCAACATCTTCGTCAACCTTGCCTCTTACAACAACTGTAATACTGCCATTTTCCATCGCCCTTAAAACTTCATCAGTGTTGTATTGATCCCAGAAAATGACATTTGGAAGTGGCAAAAGTTGAATATGAGGGAACAAATCTTCTTCAGTGTGTGCCCAATATTGTTCACTCCAATTGTTAGCAAGGAAATAATTATACATCTGAGCATAAGCCGACGACATAGTCGACATTGACTGATCTCCAATTGATTCCACGCTCAAAATCGCATCATACAATCTTGAACTGTCACCATTATCCCATGCCGTTTTGAAACCATATGGCCTCAAACTTAGAGAAACAGAATTGTTGAGCAAAACCTGTGTGTAGCCACCAACCGTATCAGATTGATGGAATGCGCCATCATATGCATAACTCTTGGAAACGTCCAAATAATAATCTTCTGAATCAATCAAATACAACCTCGAGTCAAAATTATCCTCAAAAATGGTATTATCATCAGAATTTATCACATTGCCAACCAAGATGAAATGTCTGTCGCTCACTCCTGTGGTTTCACTTTCAACATTGTCTCCAACCAATTGTGAACCATTATATGAATAATAATTGACTGCAAGAACGTTTTTCATTGCAACAATTGAAACATTTTCAGTGTCAGTTCTTTCCAATGCACCAATAATGCCTGCACTTACGCCGTTTTCAGAAACAGTGTCAACATAGACATCACCAGACGCATAGACATCATTCAAAAGAATGTTGATCTTAGGCATGGAATCTATAAAGGACAGGTCATACAAACTGTCTTCATAACCAGCAAGTCCAATAATTCCACCCACAGCCAGTGTTGATGCAGAATGTGAGATTACATTCAACTTGTTGTAGCCAATATAGATGTATCCCCCACCCATATATCCAACAATTCCACCAATAAAAAGTGGATCATTGATGTTTGAAGAATATCCTTCATCGTTCATTGTGTATGAGAAAATTGACTGTTGACCTTTTTCAGCAGTTATCTCTCCTGTATAATAAGAATTTTCTGAAGTTTCAATTGTGTCTTGAAGCGCGTCAGAATAACTTGCTGAAATAGCAAACAAACCACCATAGTTTTCTCCTACCAAACCACCAGCATAAAGATTTTTCGAAATAATATATGAAGGGTTTGAAAGATTCATATCTGCATCAAGTTCAAGAGTTGCATCAAAAATCAAAGTTGAGCTTCCAACGTAACCGAAAAGTCCTCCAGCGACTTCACCATAGATATTCACCGAATCGGAAACATGAATGATTGCAACATCATAATCACCACCTTCAAGTGCGGAAAACATCACGGAATCACCAGACAGCGAATCATAGATGTCAACATATCCTGCAACTGCTCCTGCATAAGAAATTCTTGAAACATAGGTAGAAATTGAATAACCATTTGAAGCATAATTTCTCAAAATTGGACCTGTATAGTTGTCATTTGAGTTTACATTCTTCCCGCTCAGATAGTATGCGGAATAAACATCAATATCAACAACATTAATGTCACTCATTTTGCTTTCGCCAAAGAGCATGCCAACAACACCACCGACAACATTGTTGCCCAAAATTGATGTTTTGACGCTTGTTTGAGAAGCAACAGGAGAAAGACTGATTGAAATGATTCTCGAATCCACCGCTGTTCCTGCCAAAGTTCCAACAATATTGGCTCTTGAATTGTGAATTGAATCAACAATCAAATCCAAATTCATTATGACCGCCCCATCAAGTTTCGCAAAAAGACCAAAATTTTCTGCAACTTCACTGCTACCCAAACTAATGTTTGAAATGGTAAATCCATTTCCATCAATAAGTCCAGTCAGTGTCTTCTTCGTCGTTTGCAATTTGATGGAATTTTCATTCTCAGAATTTTGATCAATTTCGGACATGTCAAGATTATTTACCAATCTATAGTGTCCAAACACTTCTGAATCATTGTAATATTCCTTATATGAAGAAATCTCAGTGGCACCAGCTTTTCCTGTCGCCATAGCAAAATCGTATGCATCTCTGATTATGATAGGGTTGTTTTCTCCGCCATAAGAGAGATCAACTCTTATCATAGTGTCTGCATCTAGAAGCGATCTGTTGTAGAAAATTGATGTCACGGACCCATTCGTAACAGCATAACGATTTGAGAATGAAATTTGATTTGCGCTCACGAGGGTCAATTTTTCTGTTTCTGAAACACTCCAAATTCCATCATATGCACCTGGAGCAGAAGCAAAACTGAACCCATAGAACGTATCCTCATTCATAACATCGCTGACAGACAAAGCTCCAGATGTCACACTTGTTTGATTTGTGTCATCAATTGGAGATTCGTTATAGAAATAAGAGAAATTGATTGTTCCATAGTTCAAGGAATTAGCGAAATCATCAACACCAGAAAAATGCATCTGGCTGATGTCTGTTTTTGTGATGTCGCAAGCCGAATAACACAAGTTGATTTCTCCACCAACATTATTGATATAGACAAAACCAGCCACCAATGATGCTTTAGATTCGCTGTTTTCAATTGCAATGTTTGAATATGAGTTTTTGATCAATGCATCATTTTGATAGACAAACCCTCCAATCACACCAATTGATGTGATGTTTGAAAGGTTGTTATAAATTTGTACATCGTCTGTTGTCAATATATCTTCACCTTTGCCTTCAACATAACTGTTTTGAATGTTGTTGTGATTATAAACTGAAAATCCTGCAGTTATTGACGCCGTTGAATCCATGTCATTGTAAATTTGAATATTGTCAGCATATGACGCACTTATATAACCTGAAGATGAATTGTCATTGACAAACCCAGAAACTTCTCCTTGTCCTCTCAAAACAAACAAATTGAGGCTTTGTGTTTTGAGATATTGAGTCCCTGCAATTTCAATGATTTGCATGAAAGTTTCTCCACCAACTCGACTGTTTGTGATTGACGAATTGTTGGTCAAAACAAAACCAGAAACCAAACTTTCAACACCCAAAGATGTAACCATTGACGAAGTGATTCCAATTGGATCAGTGTTTGTGCCCATGGTGTATTTGACAACCAATCCCGTTTCACCAGAGATCGAACTTGACTGGTGTTGCTCATCATAATATGCAACAACCTCGCAGTTGTAGATTATACCATTATTTTCAAGAGCAAACCCAGCAATATTAATGTCAGTATACTGAGAAATATTGACAGTGATTTGACCACCATTATATATGTTGACTCTAACATTTTTCAGTGTGGTATTTTCTGTGACAGTGTCAAACAAAGCCAAATTGATTGAAGTTGAATCTGGATACGCAAAACTGTTGATATGAATTGTGTATCCATTTCCATCAAGACTGTCAATCAAATCTGTGTTGACAGGAGTATAATCTGTAAGAACGATATCATTCATCAAAATATAATCATCAGATTGTTCAGAATTTGTGGCATAATCAACAAATTCTTGCCCGGTGAAAATTTGTGTTGGAGTGTCTTCGTCAGACCAAACTTCAACCACAATCAAGAAATAATAATCATAATACATTTCGATTCCTTGATATGTGATTGTTGTTCTAAGTTTCATCAGTTGCCTGCCAGTTCTAAGTCCTGTGATTGTCAAATAACTATATGAAGTTCCGTCATCATATCTGCCTTCAACTTCATCAATTCTGAAAGTACCTCTTTGAATAATTCCATAATCGTTGCAAATTGCAGTAGAATTATTTTCATCTGTTGCATACCAAAGTTGATATTTCAGCGAAACTTCTTCATACCTTCCAGTTTCTTCGTTAAGAGCATAATTGATGAAATAACCAACATCTTCGTCTTGATATGTGTTGCTACGTTCAAAACGTGCGCGTTCTTCCATGATTTTTTCAACCGCTGAAACTTGGTCAATATCGTTTTGGTCATAACTATAACTTTCTGGGTCAAAAGGATAATCAAAACTCAAAGTATCTGTTGCGTTGATGTACGAATAGAACACATCATAGGTCTGCCCGTTGTATGTTGATGTTCCGCCACTTGAAGAAACCTTGATATTTTCTCCGTCAACTGAAAAGTCAACCAAACAGATTGTCGCTCTGCTCTCTTTGATTTCCGTGCTGTTGTTGATGACTCGTCTCACTGTGGCACAAACATAGAAGATTCCACTATCCTTGTCATTGGTCAATTTTGCATCAACAGAGGCAGTGATTTCTGCAGTGTAAACTTTGTAAGTGTCAAATTCCTGCAAAGTGTATGCAGAAAGACTTATATTTGCACCATTATTTTGCAAATATAGATCATCTAATTCTTGATTTTTGTCAACTGTGACAGTGACAGTTGCACTTGCGCCTTTTGCAAGCACATACGTTGTTGCACCATTCACTCTTATATTTGCACTTTGCAAATAATCAATGTTGAGGTTGTGCGTTCCAGAAACCAAAGGAGTTGAACCATTATAATATGTCAAAGTAAGTTGCAACGAACTTGAGGTTTCAAAAGCACTGGAGATGTAGATTCTGAAATAGAACACACCATCACCCATTCTATCTTGATCAGACAATGAAACTTCAATTCCATTTTCAATCAAAGATGTTGAATTTGAATTTACATAATATCCATATCTTGAATTGTGACTAAGTTTTGAAATATTCACAGTTCCAACATTTCCATCTCCAGAAACGGAATATGTCAAAGAGAACTTCGTCATCATCGCATAAGCAGGATCAACCGTAACTGCAATTATTGCATCAGAAGAAGGTGACAAAGTGTTTGTGATTTCATCTGCTGGCACCAAATACAAGATTGAATTTCTGATTTGTCGACTTTCTATGTTGTAAGTCGATATGCTGATATCTTCAATTTCCTGCGTCATCACAGTAATCCCAACTGTTTTGAGGTATGTTGAGTTTGCTGACTGACTTGTCGCATTGATCACAATCGTCAAATTTTCATAAATTTGATCAATCAAATGTTTTTTCTCATCATCAATTCTCACCCAAACTCTAAATCTGAAACCATCTGTTGTTGTCGTTCTTGTCCAAGAAACGTTGAGTGTCAATTTGCTGTCAACAACAAATTGGGCTGAAAAGTCATCTGATGATATTTCGTTTGGAATTTCAATTTCTCCATATTGCAAACCAATGGTCAAATTGTCGTTCTCTGCATCAGTCACAAGTGTCACATCAAAGACAGCATATTGAGACGGTTTGACAATGAGATTGGTTGCATTTTCAACAAACAATGCTGTTGCACCATTATAAACCGAAATTCCAAAATTTCTTGTTCTGATGTTTTTGATGGCATTTGAATAATCGTCATCATTTGCAACATCATCAACAGTGATGTATGCCTCAACATTTGTGACACCATCAACATCATGATTTTTATTTCCCAAGAAAGTCAATGAATTGGTGTTTTTTGAAACAGTCACAAACTCTTTTTCAACGTCAACATCTCCAACTGTTTCTGTGTATGTGTTTCCAGTCAAGATGTATTGCACAGTGAACGAATCTCTCGCAGTTGAATAACCAGTTCCATTAAGATAGATTGTGTTGTTCATGTTGAACATCACTGTTCTGGAATTGTTTAAACCAGTTTGCAACAGAATTGTTTGATTCTCTTCAAGTTCGACAGTGTTTAATGTTGTCACAAGATCTGGCAAATAATTTAATATGACAAATGTAAATGTCTTGTCTGAAGTAAAGTTCATTTTTGAGTGAACAGTAACAGCAAATTCTTCTGTGCCTTTTGACAAAAGTCTGATTGAATTTGCACTCAGTGAAATGTTTTTACTGTCGCTTGTGACAAGCAAACTTCTCGCCTGATCGGCTGTCACGCCAAACAAATCCGCAATTGAAATGGTGTTGTAATTTGTCAAAGCAGATTGCTCTGCTGGATCAGAAATTGTTGCAGTTGGACTGTAGATAAACAAAATTCCCTTATCATTTCCAGCATTAAGTGATTTCAATGGAGAGACATTGTCAGAAATACTTATGTCTGCGACATCAATTTCTGCACTTTGTGTGGTGTCCTTGAGATACATAAATCCAAAGTTTACATCACTGTCAATATCGACAGTTTCCCAAATTTCGGCGTCAAGTCTGGCAACCAAATCTGCCCATTTGCTTCCTGTGGTTGGATTGTTGTAATCACTTGGGATATCAGAAATTTGCAAAACATTTGCATTTCCAATTTGTTGCGCATCACCATGATAAATCTGATTGATATAGGCAAAAGTTGCGTCAACAAAAAGTCTTGTTTCAATTTGTTGAGATGTGTTGTTGTAATATGACATATAAGAATTTTTTATTGAAATATTCTGAGTGTTAGCATTTGACTGAACTGGCGCTCTCAAATCTCCAAGGAACGCAAAACTTTGATCAATTCTTGCTCCAAAACTGAATCCAGCCATAAACACACCCTTTGCCACATTTCCATTATCAAAAATGGTTGAAATTGCATGATTGCCTGTCTCAGTCAAAGAGTATGCATAAGCATAAGATTTTTCAATTACGCTGTTTTCTCCACCAAAACCGGCAATTCCTCCAATTGCTCCATCTGATTCAATTTTGTTGCTTGATGTTGAACCATCTGCCAAAGCAAAACTATAAAATTCAACACCACAACCTTGAATGACATTCAAGTTTTGTCCAGCAATGCCGCCAACATAAGCGGCATTTGTTGCATAAATGGTGACACCGTAAGAATATGAGTCCTTGATGGTTCCATAGTTAGCACCTGCCATCACTCCAACAGATGAAGTTGTTGTACTCAAAGTTGTTGCACTCAAAGTGCTGCTGTTATAATTTCCGTCAGAATAATAAACATCGACAAACACACTGTCAATAGTTCCACGATTTGTGTTGACAACAAAGCCTGACGATTCGGTCCCAGCACTTGAAACCCTTCCAGCAAAGATAAGATTTTTAATCACACCGTTTTCAAGCAAAGTGTCAACAAAACTTTGACTGTTCCCTTCAAAAGTCAGAGTGACAGTGTCATCTTTTCCAAAAAACATTCCGCTAAATTGGCTGTAACTCGTCCAATTTGTCAAAGTGATGTTGTTCATGATTCTGTAATATTTTGCAGTGTCAATATTTTTCAAATCAGCTTCATTATAAACACGAATTGCAGTCCCCTCACTCATGCCATCAGCAATCGTAATCGCAATCTTAATGATCAAATCTTTGTAATAGATTTTCTCTCCGTCATTGTTATAGAAATATGTTGAAATTTCATCATTTTCATTGATCAAATTGTCATAATATAGGTCAAGTTCTGACAATCTTTTGTAGATTGGACTCTCAACAATGACACCATCAACTTCTGTGTATTTATACAACAAAACTTGTTCCACTCCGTCAACAATCTTGACCATATCATTAGGCAACAAATACAAATTTCCATATCCACCCTTGCTGGTGTTGATGTTGAGATTGAAGATTTGTCCTGACAAAGAAGTTGTGATTGAAAGATCACTTCTTGAGCCCGAAGCAGCAAAATATGCATATGCCAAACTGCCGTCATTTGCATCACTTGGACTTACTGATGTGGAAATCGTGAAACTTCTCTCACTGTTTACTGTTGTGGTCAAATTCAAATAGATTTCATTATCTTCTGTTTGATTCAACCATTTAACACTTTCAATTCTGTTCACATTTCTGATCTCAATTTGAATTTCCGTTCTTCTTTCAATTCCGTTTTGATCAAGATATGTGATCGACAAAATATCTCGAACCGATGTCTGCAAATTTGTCGAATTTGCGACAATTCTAAATCTGAAATATCTGCCGGAAGAAGAGAATGAAATGTTCTGTATTTCATAATATCTGTTTTTCAGATAAGTTCCATCATCAGTCACTTCAAACTCATCAAGTGCTGATGTAAATGTAAAGCAAGAGGTGTCATTTGAGTATGTTGGGACTTTTTCATCTGGACGCATAGAAATGGTAACATCTGCCCTTGAAAGCCCCATATCACTTTGACTGAGTGTTTCAGTTGTGTAGAGCAAAGTTGTAGTGACATTTGAGGACAAGTATCTAACAGAATAGAAACTTTCCAATGCAAAAAATCTAGCCAAAACAATTTCATTATGTTCTTCGTCAAACCCACTTATTAATGCGCAAACGTACCCTTTGAAAGAGTTGTCTGTCAAATTTAGTCTGTTTTCATTAATTGTGAAATAAAGACCGTTATTATTTTCAAAATAGCGATAATAATTCATCACAACAGCGTTCAAATCTCCCGAAGAGAACAATTCTTCTGCTCTTGCAATGGCTTGTTCATCATCTGTGATACCCTCAGAGATCCTCACTGCTGCAACCAAATTGTCAAAAGAAAGGAATTTGTATGTGATTGCATTTTCCGAAAGAGAAGCATTTTGATAATTTATCGTCAAAGGCAAACTGATGCCAGCCTCAACCAACAAGTTTGAAAGAGAACTGTTTTGTTTTGTTGGATCAATAGATAAAAGTCCAGCATTTTCAATATAACTTTGAGAACTTTGTTGATCTTTGTAAACATCAGAAGAAGATTTGTCAGCATTTGAGATTGATGCGAAAGTCAATGGAACGTAGGCTTCAATGGCAAATTTTGTTGAAGTTTTTCCAGTTATATGTTCAAACCAAAAGTTTGTTGTTGAATTGAAATTAAAACCATTCAAAGTCACCGTAAATCTGACGATAACATACATTCCTTCTTCAGTATTGACACTAGAAGAAACATATTCCAATTCAGAAAATTTAAATCTTGCGTTTGAATCATGAGCAAGACTCAAACCAGATGTTGTCGACAAATCACTTATCTTGACAACAAAAGTCTCAACACCAGTTCCATATGCACTTGATGACATATATGTCGTTGCAGGAATATCTTCATCGGCTTCATCTGTCACTACCAAGGTTTGTTCAGTTGAAATCCTATAGAAATTCATAGTAATTCTTGTGTTGGCATTTTCGTTGCTGCAAGACACAAATCTGAAATCAACATCTTCCAAAACATCAAACATTTCTCCACTTGCAACATAAACATCTGCCCCATTCAGGATTGTTGTGGAGGTGTAAATGCTGGAACCTTGTTGATTTGTGAAGGCCAACTCTTGTCCTCGATAATAAATCTTGACAAAAGATGAAACTGGATTGTTTCCATCAAGTGTTAGATTTCTCAATGAATCTTGATTCAAATCGACAGAAATATAGAAATACTCATTGTCTATTGCCACTTCACTTGGCAATATGGTTGTTGAAATTCTATATCCGTTTCCTGTTGAATAATTTGAAAAGACATCAATTTCATTATTATTCAAAATGTCACCATTAGCATTTGAAGTCTCTATTCTTGTCGCAGAATAATATGTATCAAAAATGATTGTTGTGCCATCAGAGATCAAATCAAAGTTATAGTCTTTGTAGCCAATTTGAAGGTAAAAATAGAACGTTCCAAACTTATTTACCGAAAACTTGTCCAAAGCATCAATTGTGAAATTGTATGTAATTCTGTTTGTAGCCTCATCAACAGTTGGTGAAGCAATCTCCAAAGTCAAAAAGTTCTCATACTCTGTCCTGGTCAAGAGTTGCAAACTGTCATCTTGGAGTCTTTCATAAACAACTGGTGTCAAAGTTATCTCATAAGGTGTGTTGATAACAATTGTCCCCTCAACACTTGACAATTGTGAATTGTTTCTCACAAGTCCGAAAGTCACTTCATCTGTTGCAACAGTATTGTTTTGATATAATGCAGTTCCATCGACAGTCAAGTTGTTGATTGTGCTGTTTTCCAAAACTTCAAATCTCACAGTGTTATAAATGCCTGTGTTATTGACAAAAGATGCTCTCAAATTTATGTATGACATATCAAAGTCTTCATTGACAAGCAAACGATCGTTCTCTATTGTGGCATACAAAACACCGTCTCTGACAAATTGTTGAGAATTTTCCAAATCAGAATCCTCAAATGTCCAAACAATATCACACACATTGACAGTCACTGGTTCCAGATTGAAATAGTCATCAACATTAAGTTCCTTTTCCACACCTTTTGTGACAAACAAATTTGTTCTGCCATCAACACTATCTTCAGACGCAGATGTAATCTCTTCCAAAACGGTCATAACATGGACACTGATTGTTTTGCTCTGTCTGCTGTCTTCTTTTGAAGAAACCTTCACTTCTGCCTCTCCACTTTTATCTGCAAAAATGGTGAAGGAATAATTGCTTGAATTTTTAACAGTCACAGGAGAAAGACTTATGCTGTCTCTACCTTTCAAAATTTCAATATTAATTCCAGAAGAAGAATTCTCAAGAGAAACATCAATCTCTTTTGATTGGTAGTTTTCTGCCTGTTCATAATTTGTATAAATAGAAATTTCTTCCGTGGAAACAGAAAGTGAAACTTTCTTTTCACATGCGGATAACAGAACTCCTCCCAAAATCATAAAAACACTCAAAATTCCCAGAGCAAATTTCTTCATGTGTCCTCCTAAAATAATATTTGCAATAAGCAAATTTTTATATAATATATTATAAATAAATAGCAGGTCCAAAGTCAAAAAATTGACAAAAAATTTCAAACAAAAACAAAAAAAATTAAAAAGTCAGAAAAAAACATTTTTTAATTATTTTTCAGATTTTTATTTAATTTTTGTCAAATAATTTTTTATTCCACCATCAAAGATTATCAAATTCTTTTCATTTTTAATTTAATTTAAACAAATAAAAAAAATCAAAAAAATATAAAAAATAACAAAAAATGCCAAAAATTCAATTTTTTTGGCATTTTTTATGCATTTTTGCGCATTTTTATTTTTTTCTTAAAATATTTTTTTATAAATCCATTTCCCTAGTTTCATATTTGAGTTTTGTTGACATTCCACCACGTATATGTTTCTGTGCAAAATTATGCTCCAAAATTTTTTGAACATCATCATACATCTGTTTGTCAACTTTCTTCAATCTTTTCGATAAGTCATTATGAACAGTGCTTTTGCTCAAACCAAAAATTTGAGCAGTTTTTCTGATTGTGTCTTGAGTCTCGGAAATGTGGCGAGCCACTTCCAGTGTTCTTTCTTTGATATATGCTTTCATTTGGCCTCCCATAAGAATTTGATAAATTCAAATTTCTTTGAAATTGTCATAATAATTCTTATGAAAGACCTTGTCACATTATGCAAAATTTTGTCGAAACAAAACAAAATTAAAAAAATAGAACGTCGAGCGTTCTATTTTTGACATTCTTCAATCAATTCAACGATTTGACCGATTGTTTTGATTTGGCTGATTTTTTCATCTGGAATCGTGATACCATATTCTTCTTCAAGAGTCATCAACATCTCAATAACATCTAAAGAATCTGCACCCAAATCTTCAATGATGTTTGATTCTTCAGTGATGGTATCTTTGGAAATTCCAAGTTGTTCTGCAACCAATTCTTTTACCTTATCAATAATCATGTCAACCTCCATGGAATTATATTAACATAATTCACATGAAAAATCAACTAAAAACGATTATTTCTCAATTACTTATTTTGCAAGTCAAGATAATTGTTTGGATCAACTTCAACTCCGTCTTTCATGAGCACAAAGTGCAAATGCGCACCATCTTTTGATTCGTTGGTTGCTGTATCTGAAGCATTGCCAATTTGTTGTCCTTTCCTGACACTGTCACCTTCTTTAACTTGCACATTGTCACTCAATGATGAATAAACACTTACAAAGCCATCAGAGTGATTTATTGTCACAATGTAGCCGTCCAACGAATTTGAATCAACAGAATCTACCACTCCATCATAGATTGAGAAAACAGCATCATTTTCAGAGGACATGTCAACTGCAAGATGAATTTCCCATCTATTCAGACTTTCGTTCAACTGCAACCTGTCGTCAGCATAATCTTTCACCACAACAGCATTTGTCATTGGCAAACCAAATTCAATGTTGCTTGTGGTCACAGGTTCGGTTTTTGGTATCCCCAGAGCAATTCCAAGTGCAAGAGCGAGCGAAAACACACATGCAAGACTCAACACACCATATCTTTTGAATAATTTTTTGAATTTTCCTTCTTCTTTGATTTCCATATTACCTCCATGCATTGATAATTTCCACAAAAAATTAAAATAAACATAAAATTTGAAAATTTTTTATAGCTTCACAAAAAAAATCAATATCCAGTCAGTATCATAGGAAAGCCAACAACAATATATCCTTCACACACAGCAAGTTGCATATTCACCTTTTTACCATCTAAATAAACACATGTTTGACAGTAAGGAGTGTAACCACAATAAATTGTCAAACTTTCGATTTGAGAAGTGGAAACAATTTCAAATTTCATTTGTTTAAACAGAGTGTCAACATCATCATCACTCAAATAGAACTGGACTGCATCAGAATTTTTGTTTAGTTTCGACAAATTCTGCTTCGCAACCCCCAAAGTGCAATAATTAAAAAATTTCCCCCCACAGGAAATTGACTCGACATCATCAATCTCTTGAAAATCAGAAGCAGAAACAAAACAAACTTTTTCCACATTTTCGAAATTAAAAATCGGATTTGTTTCATTCTTTACCAACAAAGTTGAACACAAACATGACAAAATCAAGACAAAAATCAAAATTTTTTTCATATATGATCTATTCCCACTTTTATATTTAATAAACAAAAAAAGAAGTGCAAAAATTGCACTTCCTTTCATAAACTTGACAAAAATCATTTCACCAACAAATAAATCAAAACTCCCAATGCTCCCAAAGATACAATAAATCCCAACCAGTAAAGAAAAGTCTTCACTCCTCCACTTGACCTATGTTTAACTTTCCCTTCCTTTTTGGTTGCAATATTTTCCGTTTCAACAGACTTATCTTCATTTTTCATCTCAGAAACAGACATTCCCACTTTTTCGGTTGTCTCAGAGTTTGCACTATCAACAGGCTCTTTTTTCTCATTATTCCCGTTTTTGATTGAAGGAGGTGGTGGTGGCATATTCTTCAACTCCTTAGGCGGTGGTGGCATGACAACTTTCTTCTCTTCCATTTAAAACTCCTTACTTATCATTATTTTATCTTATTATAACTAAAAAAGTCCAACAAATTTCAGTATTGTTGAACATTTTTCCAAATATTTTGGTCATCAAACTTTGTTTCCAATGTTTCCACCACAAAAGATATGATATATTTTTCCCTACTCACAAAATCTGCATCTTTTGGCAAAACAATATAAGTGCAAAATGTGATTTTGTTCCCACCCTGCAAAACATCATCATAATAATAATATCCATCTTCCGCCTTCTCGAAATGCTCACTGGTCACAAAATCAAATTCGGTATCGCTGACAATTCCAAAAATTTTTGCTTTGACCCTCACCCTAACATCGGAATTTAGATCTTGTGCATTTATTTGAACCACCTGCGGAATTGTCTCTCCAGGCAAAAAAGCTCCATCAAAAGTAAATGATGCCACACTTGCTTGATTTGGGTTGACACCAATAGAAAAGGAATCTCCAACGGTTAAATCCGAATTTGAATTTAAATATGATATTGAATAATAATAACCACTCATGCCCAAAATCAATGACAAAATCAATAAAATAGACAGAATAATGACTGCAAAGATCCAACCTACATTACTTTTTTTCATGTTTTTAGTTTAAACTTTGCTTTTATTATTATTCTGTCTCAGAAATCTTTTTTCAATTTTTTTCTTCGTTTATTACGTTCCTGTCTAAAATTTTCAATCTGCATTTTTCTAAATTCTTGACTTTCTTCTTGAAGAGCAAATTTCTTTTTTACCCAACGATATTTTCGATTTCCATAGACTGTATCATAAGAAATGACACCAATGCCCATCAACAAATCAATATAGAACGAACAGAATCTCCAAAGTAGCAATGCCCAAAATGTATAACCGCCCAAATAATCATTAAACAATGCAGCAAATGTAATTTCATTCATACCACTTCCACCTGGAAGAGGAATAAAACTTGCCGCCAAATCAATCAATGCCGCATAAATAAAGAAATCACCATAGTTTCCTATGGCACCACCCTGATAAGGAAATGCCAAATAAATGAAATAAGGAATTGAGAAAAGGAAGACAAATCTGATTGTATGCAACACCAACTGAAGAAAAACGTCCCATTTTGCTTTGCTGTACTCCTTGATGATGTTTTGATAATCAGTAACAAAATTCATTACCTTGTCATAATACTTCTCATAATTTTTCAAAATATGCATTTTGACAAGCAATTTCAATCCCCAAGACACAAGTTTCTGCCCCAACTTTTTTGAGACCGAAACAAAAACAATAAATGCGACTGCAATGAATGCCAAAATGAAACCTATGATGCTTGCGACTGAAACAAATGTCTGAGAACTTCCATTGGTAAATGACAAAACAAGACACACAAATGTGACAATCAACCATGCAATTTGTTGAAAAACCAATTTCGCCATTGGAACCGAAAGAGAAGTTGAAGCTGGCACATCTCTTGCATTGAGATATGTCGCCATAAATCCCTGTCCACCGCCCGACATTGGAATGATGGCATCATAATATCTCAAAATTCCAAGTGACTTAAATGACAAAAACCATCTAGAACGCAATGTCTTTCTGTATATCATTCGATGAATTGCAACGACATCAACGATAATGAACCCAGCCAAAAAGACCAACATGATGAAAATATAGAGAAAATTTACATCTTTCAGTCTTAAGGGAGTAAAATCTTCTGTGGTAAAAATGTTCCAAATCAAAATGCCGACCACAAGAACAATGTTGAAAATGAAATAGAAAATGTTTAATATTTTCTTTTTCTTTGCTTTAGATTTGTCATTGATCTCTTTGTTTGTTTCTTCAATCTTTTCTTCGACTTTTTTGTTCTCTTCTTCTGAAAGTTCCTCTTTTTTCAGTCTTTCAATTTGTTTATTTCTGTATCGTGTTTTAACGCGTGAAAAAAAATTCTGCTTCTTTTTCTTTTCTGACACATCAGCAGATTGAAATTCTTCATCAATCTCGGTTGGTTGTTTTTCTTCACTCATTATGTTTGCATTTTAGCAAAAAAAACAACTCTTGTCAATTTAAACAAGAGTTGTTACAGATTTTTATTTTATCAATACAAATCTCTAAGATTGTTCTCAATTGCCTCGATCTTTGTTGTCAATGAAGATCTAAGATAGTTCATGTTCATATTTTGGAAAACTGAGAAATTGTCTGTTGTAAGTTGTTCATAGATTTGGTCAAACAATGTTTTTTCTGAGAAGATGTTCAACCTTGTTGATGCCAAAGTTCTGATATTCTCTTGATTTTTTGAAACATCAAAGTTTGCTGTTATTCCGCTGAAAACATTCTTGATTTCTCCCGCATAGAAGAACATATAAAGCCCGTCTTCTGCTCTAACAAATTCGGTTGTATCTCCGATTTCTGCCTCGTTGTTGTTGTAAAGTTTCAAGATTGCATCTAAAACTTCTTCATTTTCACTAAATGTATCATTTGCCAAAACTTCATTTGAAGAATTAACACCAAAAACTGTGTTATATTCTGCACCTTTCAATGTGTCATCATCATTATACAAATATAAATATGGTCTGAAAGCATCTGCTTTGTTATAAGAAATCTGTTTGTTGTAGTCTGCAACATAAGTGTCCAAAGTTTTTCCTTCAGCTTCCGCTTCGGCAATTTGTTCTTCTGTCAAATCCGAAACATAAATATACTTATATTTCTCAACATCTTGGTTGATCTTGTCGAGCAAATTTTGAGCAGAAATTGTTTGGGTTGTTTCTTCGCCAGTTTCTGCATCTCTGATTGTTGCACTTATGCCGCCATACAAAACATCAAGTCTTTCTTTATATTCATTCAATCCAATTGATTGGTTTTGCAAAGCATTTTGAAGATTTGTGTATTCTGTCATTTGAGCATCAGTCATTTCAAGCTTGATGTATGCAACATAGAAATAATTTGACGCCCCCTCTCCTTCCAGAATGTAGTCCACACTTCCAACATCAGAAAGCATTGTGCTTTCATATGTCTCTGTGTCACCACCCAAGGCATATGTTGCATAATCTGCTCTGACTTTTGCAGAATAATATGACAAAACATTTCCCACTGTCACATTTGAAACATCTGCATCTTGGTGAGACTGTCTGTTGTAGATAACTTCATATTTCTCAACAATATAATTGTCTCTGATGATGCTGTGAACCCTGTCCATTTCAAACAAGAACCACTCTTTGTCTGTTTGGAAGTCTTTATATTCGTAATTTTCTTTGATATCTGAAAGATAGTTGTTGAAAGCACTTCTCCAATTTCTAGAACTTGTCGAATTGTCACCATCAATCAAAGAATAAAGTTTTGTGTACATTGCTTCTTTGAAAGGATAGTTGTCTTCTGCATCTTTATAATCATAATTGCAATAGATACCTTCAGCATTTTGTCTGCCAGCATAAGTTGCTCTGATTGTTGAAGCTGGGGTTGTTTTCTTGATTACATATTTTCCATTTGAATTCTTTTCAAGATATGCAGACCTTGCATAAGATGTGTAAACCGACGAATTTGTATCAGATTCTTCACTGCTATCATCTGAAGGAGAGATGTCCAAAACCTCATTCAAATATTCCTTCAAGTTTGAATATAGTGCGTTGTAAGTTTCGTCCCAGATGTAAGTGGTTTCATTTCCATTCAACATTTCGCCTTCACTTGGGTTGGCTTCATAATATTCCTCAACTGCCTTGATTGTCAAACGGTTGTCAATTATGGTTTCCAAAGTTTCCATAACTGCCTGTTCCATTGTGTAGCCATAATTGTCAACATAGTTGTATCCATAACTGTTGTAAGCCGAAATCAAATCTCTTTTTGTGATGTCTTCCGTTTCTCCATCAGTATATGTTATTGTTGCAACAACTGCTTCATAATAATTTCTACTGTTTGTGGTGACCAAAGAACAGCCTGTAAAAACAGACAGACACATAACCACCATCATAAATAACACTGCAAATTTTCTTTTCACATTTTTCTCCAAGTCATTTTTTGTTTTAAAGCGACACTGGTTCACTTTAATATTCTAACTCCAATATTATAAACCATAAAACAATAAATTTCAAGCAAAAGAAAGCAATTTCTCAATCTTTTTTAGATGTCAAAGCATTGGAAAACATCTCAATGAGCAAATTGACTTTGTCAATGACCTTACCTTTTGTGTTTACCTTTAGAATAGGTAGTTGTTCAAATTTTAAACAAGTATCATAAAACTTGCCAACATTCGACAATCTTTTATCAATTATCTCTTCACTTTTATAAAAATAAATCAAACAGTCAACAGCATTAATTTTAATTTTTTGAACATTAAAGTTTCCTGCCAAGTTCTTCAAAAATGCCACTTTGCACAAATTTTCAACTTCGGCAGGCAAATCTCCATTGCTTTCTTGAAGTTGTTTGACAACTTGGTCATATTCTTCCTTGGTTGAAATGTTGCTTATTTTGTTGTAGAAAACAATCCTTTCTTCTTGAGATGGAATGTAATCTTCACTGATAAATGCATCAAGCACAAGTTCCATCTTGATTTCTTTTGCACTATGAGTTTTTTGACCTGAGATTTCTTTTGTGACTTCTTCCAAAAGTCGAACATACATATCATACCCGACTTTTTGCATATGTCCATGTTGTTCTTTGCCCAAAATGTTGCCCGCGCCACGAATTTCCAAATCTCTCATCGCAATTTTGAAACCGCTTCCAAGTTCTCTAAACTCTTTGATGGCCTCAAGCCTTTTGTAAGCATCTTCAGTCAAAACTTTTCCGCCGTTGTAAGTCAAATATGCGTAGGCCAACTTATCAGAACGACCAATTCTTCCCCTTATTTGATAGAGTTGGCTCAGTCCCAACATATCACAATCAACAACAAAAAGGGTGTTTAAAGTTGGCAAATCAATTCCATTTTCGATCAAAGTGGTTGAAATAAAAAGATTAAACTTGTCATCATAAAGGTCGTTGATAACTTTTGCAAGCTCATTTTCCATCATTTGACCATGAGCGACTCCAATTTTTGCTTGTGGCAGCAGTTCGGCAACATGAGCCCTGAAATTGTAAATCTCTGCAACTCTGTTGAAAAGCACAAGGGCTTTTCCATTCCTCGAAAGCTCTCTTGACACAACATCTTGCAAAAGTTGGTCGCTGTATGGACTGACATATGTTTGAATAGGGAGTCTGTCTCGAGGCGGCGTTGCAATGACACTGATGTCACGAATCCCTGAAAGTGACATATGCAAAGTTCTTGGTATTGGTGTTGCAGAAAGTGTCAAAACATCAATGTCCGTCTTTATTTTTTTGATTTTTTCTTTGTCTTTAACTCCAAATCTTTGCTCTTCATCAAGAACAAGCAAGCCCAAATCTTTGAATTTCAAATTCTCATTCAAAATTTTGTGAGTCCCAATCAAAATGTCAATTTTTCCCTCTGCCAGCCTTTTGTAAATTTCTTTTGTTTCTTTGTCCGACTTGAAGCGGTTTAAAATTTCCACTCTGAGACCAAAACCATTCATTCTCTGTTTTGTTGAACGAAAGTGCTGTTCTGACAAAATTGTGGTAGGACAAAGGAAGGCAACTTGTTTTCCATTATATACCGCCTTAAAAATCGCACGAAAGGCGACTTCAGTCTTTCCAAAACCAACATCGCCACAAATCAGCCTGTCCATGATTTTGTCACTTTCCATATCTTTGTCAACATCGGCAATTGCTTGAGCTTGGTCTGGAGTCAGTTCAAATTCAAAAGCATCTGCAAATTGTTTTTCAAGTTCTTCATCTCTGACAAAAACAAAACCCTTTTTGTCTTGACGCTCTTTATAGATTTTTGCAAGCGAAATTGCAACTTCTTTCAAGTCGTCTTTGACTTTTTGTTTCAGTCTTGTCCATTCACTCGAACCCAACGCATTAAGTTTTGGACTTTCTCCACCAATATAAGCGGACAACAAGTTTGCCTGCTCAGATGGCAAATACAAAAGTGCACCATTTTTATATTCCAAAACAAAATAGTCTTTTTCAAAGTGCGAAAGTTTCAGTCTGACAATGTCCTTGCATCGTCCAACACCATAGAAGGAATGAACAACATAGTCCCCAACTTTTGGCAAATACGAAAAATTTTGTTTTCCGCTTCGATAGTCAACTTTTTTGTTTTTGTACATATCATCTGTGCCAATGCCGACAATGTCAAATTCAAGAAAACTGAAGGAATAAGGAAAATAATCTTTGCACAAATAGATGTGAATATTGTCAACCAATTCACCTTCAAAAACCTTGTATTGAATTTTGTTGGTAAGCAAAAACTCGCTCAAAATATCAAAATAATCACCTGCGAAAAGAAAAACATTGACATGACCATCTGCATAGATCATTATGTCTTTTTTCAGCGCCAAGAAATCTGTCACATAACTCTTTTGTCCAACAGTTTTGTTTTCAAAGTCGCTGTCGTTTGTATTTGTTAAAATGGTATATTTTTTTAAATCAATCTCATCAAAATTCAAGAAAAGACCATCTCTGTTCCAAGACAATTCTTCTCTGCTCTTTTGCAAAATTTTACATTCATTTTCAATTTTGATTGGTTCGTCAATGACAACATTTTCACACAAATCCAAAACCAAATTTGTTCCATTTTTCAAAAAAATAGGCAAAATTTCAATTTTTTCAACAATTTCTTGTGTTTTCATTGTGGAAAAATCAAAATTGATGATTTTTTCAACTTCCTCATCAAAAAATTCGACACGATAAGGATAATCCTGCCCGCTGATAAAAATGTCAACAATGTCCCCACGAACAGCAAATTGACCAACACTGTTCACATATTCCACTCTTTCATAACCAAACGACACCAACTTTTCCGACAACTCTTCAAGAGAAATTTCTGTTTGCTGTGCAATGACAAACTTGTTTTTCAAAAACTCCAAATCAAATTTTGTTGTCAGTGATGATGGCAAGAAAATCAACACATCAATCTTTCCATCTAAAAATGAAGAAATCGCATCGGCAAACGGAAACAAATTGACGTCTTTTTCGTCTTCATTCTCTCTTCCACAAGAGACAATTTGGACTTTCTTTCCGCAATCCAAAAGTCCTCTTTTCAATTTGCTCGCTGTGACAAAGTCGCCACAAAGATAGACAAGTTTGTCTTGCAAAGAACAAAACAAAACTTTTTCACCAATAAAAAACCCTCCCAAGTTTTTCTTCTCAGGAAGTTTTGTCGTTTTAAGAAAATCCAAAAACTTGTTCATCAAGACAATCTCTCACAAATTTCATTGACCGCTTTTGCAATAATTGGTTCAAAAACGCTCTTGTCATATTTTGAAAGCACATAATCCGCAAGGTCCATTGTTATATCTCTGCCAATTCCAATTTTCAGCCTTTCAAAATCTTCTCCAATGTAAGAAACAATGCTTCTAAGTCCATTATGTGTGCCGGCAGAACCATGTTCTCTGTATCTGATGTTTCCCTTTGGCAAATCTATGTCATCAACAACAACCAAAATTCTTGCATCTTTGAATTTGTTTTTGATCATAACCACACTTTCGCCACTCAAATTCATATAGGTCTGTGGTTTCACAATCAACAATTTTTCGCCGTTAAAAACCCCTTCTGCAACCAATGCTTTGAATTTGTTTTTATCAAAAGAAATGCCCAGTTTTTCAGCCAAGGCATCAACAACATCAAAACCAATATTGTGATATGTGTTTCTATATTTTTCGTCAGGATTGCCAAGTCCAACCACAACATTCATAAAAATTCCCCTTAAACTTTTTGATTGATAAGTTTTGCAAAAGGTCCAATCACTTTTCCCTTTTCCACTTTGCTTTTTTCAAGATAACTTTGACAAACAAATGCCTCATCACAAACAATCGTGTCAAAGATGTAGTTTCCGCTTTCCAAAATAACATTTTTTCCGATGTAACTTTCACCTTTGATTATGTTGTTTGGGTAGATCACACAACCTGCTTCAATTTCAACATCTGCATCAATAAAAATTGTGTTTTCTCCAAAAAAGATGACGCCATTTTCTTTGTGATAGTTCAAAATTCTTTCATTCAAAACTTTGAAAGCAAAAGACACTTTTTTTGAAGAATTGATAAGTGTGAAATCTTCTTTGTCAAACTCTTCCACAGTTGTTGACAAAAGCATTTTGGCATTTTGCAAATATTCCGCTCTGAAAACATACCCTCTGACAAGTTTCAAAACATTCATACGGCGTTTGGAAAAATAGTCCATAATCTCCAAAAATGTCGTCTTCTTCAAAAGTGGAGTGTCACTATAGAGCACTGCAACAAAATTATATCCTTCTGCCAAATTTTTAACTGTTTCCAAAAGATTTTCTTCCTCTGGTTCTTCAATGATTTTTTGGGCACAACCCGAAGCTGCAAGTGCCACCCAGTCAATCATTTTTTTGCCACAGATGTCAAAATTTGGAGAAATTTCCCCCTTTGCCCTGACAAGAACAACCAAAGTTTCCTCTGCAACCCAATCATAGTTTTCTGCTTGTTGCAAAGGTTTTTTGTTCATATCTTGCAAAAAATCAAAACTTATTTGATTTTCGCTTACTTCAATTTCCAATTCGTTATCAATTTCCATGGAAATATTATAAAATTATTCATAACTTTTGTCAACAAAGAAACCTTTAAGAAACAAAAATAAATTTATATTTCTAAAATATTTCAAATTGTTTTTAAAAATTGAAATCTTATGGTAAAATAAAGATGATGAAAGAAAAAATCACGAAAAGTTTTTTGATTAAAACAATTTCCATTTTTTTGATTGTCCTAACTCTAGGTTTAGGGATTTTCTCTTTGCAGAAAACAGAAACTGCAAACGCAGAATCCTTTGTTCAACAAACGCTCCAGGACAACAACTTTTCAATGACAATAACAGTCAATGCAAGAAATCAAAATGCTCTTGACCTTGACAAAAGAACAATCACAACTGTTGTCGGAGAAGAAATTGATTATTTTTGTTTCAATTGGAGCGAACTGGATTATCTGAGATTTCGTTTCAATTCCAGCATCTCAAACAACTCCCTAACATTCAAGTCATATCAGTTTTTGCTCACAAACATTCAAACAGATGACTTGCAGACTTCGCTTGGCGTGACAGAACCAGAAATCTTATACCAAGGAAACATATCAAACAACACATTCCCACAATTTGATTTCTATTATCATATCGACAGTGATGCAAACATAACAGAGTCGCTGACAAGATGTTCTGGAAATGATTTTGGTCTTTACAAATTTGATTTTGTCTACACATATGAAGAAGACGGGGTTGACATCAGCAGATCAGTAGGAGACATATACATTGCTGTTTTGCCCGACGACATAGATTCAATTCCTGTTTCAGACACCAGAATTTTGTATTCAATTTCAAGTTCAAACAAACTTATGAATGTCTTTAATCTCTACCTCTCAAATGACACATACAAATACGTCAATCCAAAATATATTCAGTGGAATGTTGTTGGAAATGACCAAATGAACACAAGTTATGTTTTGACACAAAAAATCAAAGATGAAAACATAAACTATGCAAACTTCACAGCAATTTGGCAGTCACTTCCAGAAGAAAAGGTCACAGGAACAAACTTTGTGTTTGATTCAAATGACATTGAAGGGATTTGGACTGTTTATTGCACAATAAAAAATTCAGATGGAAGTGAAAAACTCAGTCTTTCCGTGCAGAATCTGTCAACAATCAAACAACAAACGACTTCTTATGTATGGCTTGTGTTGCTTATAATTTGTTTAGTGATTTTGATAGCCAGCATTATAGCATTGATAATCTTTTATAAAAAAAGAGATAAAGTCTGGTAATTTTTCAAAAAAGACCGCAAAGATAGACGGTCTTTTTTTGCCTTATAACATTATAAAATATTATGAAAACTTGCCCCCATAAAATGCTGAAACGTTTCAACATAATGTTTGATTATTTCAAGTGAAACAAAAAATTCAATTGGTTCTTCCTCATCAATGTAGGTCTTGAGCCTGACAATTTCAATTCCAAGTTGTTCGATTGATTTGTGATTGACCATGAAACACATCTTTCCTTCATTGACGATCCAACTGTATTCCAGATTGTCCACCAAGCTTGCCACTTCACCATCAACAATGCCATTTTTCTTTGCCGTCTCTTCAATTTCGTAACAATAATTTTTTACTTCATTAAGAGAACTTACAACCACTCTGTCCTCAACAACACAAATTGCAATCAAAACTCCAACAATAAAAAGAATGGCAAAAAGTTTAAACCAGATATATTTCGTCATTCTTGCACCTGCCCTAATGGTTTAAGTTGCATAGTCTGATACTTTTCATTAAATTTTTGTATATAAACCGACCCATTTTTATCTACTGTCAAAATCAAAACATCTTTAACTTTTCTAATTTTTGCTTGCTCCAAGATGTTTTTGACATCTGATTCATCAATATCTGCAATTGGCAAATTTTCTTTGACAATTTTTCCTTCGTTGATGATATTGATTGGAATAGCACTTTTTTCTGTTTCAATATGCATATCCTCAACTGTGACTGGTGCATATTGACTTTTTGGAAGCACACTCATCTTTCCGTTGGTTTCCATAATTGCATATTGAATCTGTTCGATCTTAAAATATCCACAACCTCTTATTGCTTCAAACACGTCATCAACAGATAAGTTTAAATTTTTCAAAGCCTTGTAATCTATTCCGTCTGGATTGATGACAATCACAGGTTTTCCACTCAAAAAAGAGGCAAATTTGTTGCTAATTTTGGAAAGAAAAGTCAAAACAAAGTGCAAAATCACAAGAGTAAGCAGTGGCACAATTCCATGCAAAACCGGAACAGACACTTCTGCCATTGGAATTGTTGCAAGATCGGCAATGATAAGCGTCAAAACCAATTCAAAAGGTTGCATTTGTCCCAATTGCCTTTTGCCCATAAGTCTATACAAAAACAAGACCACCAAATAGATTATTATTGCTCTAGCGACTATTGTTAACATGAAAATATTATAAGTAATTTTCAAAAATTAACACATATTTGTGAAATTTTTGAGTTTTTTTATGATTTTTCTTTCTTTTTTTGCTTAATTTTTGAAACGTTAACTTTTCCCGCAAATTTTTCCTTAAGTTTGACAACATAAACGGAAAAGTTTACAACATTGAAAATCAAACATAAACCAACATAGACAACAATTCCAACAAAAGTTGATATCACAAGATTAAAGAACATCGGAAAGACATAAGAAAGCAGCGAACTCAAAAAAGATGTGATTGCCACAGTTGGAATGGAAAACATAATGAAAAGAAGCAGATTCCTTTTGATGTTTATTTCTATTTTCAATTTCCTTTTGAGCATCAACAAATTCAATGTTGCCGTAATCAAAGAAGATAATCCCATTCCAATCACAAGTGCATTTATCCCAACAAATCTCGTAAGTGTCAAAATTGAGACAAACATAAAAAATCCGCCAATTAGATAATTTATGAAAGATTTGACTTCCATTCCAATTGAATTTAAAACTGCGGAAGAAATGTTTGTAAGCCCCATAGGAATCATTATCCATGCCGAATATTGAAGCAATGTCCCACTCAATTCGTTGTCATAAATAAAAACTCCAAACTTGTCCCCAATTGCTATGAAAATCGGAACAATCAAAAAGGAAACAAACATCGCAAACAAAACGGAAGATTGCACTCTGGTTTCAATGTGTTTTGTGTCATTTTGCACCATTGCCATTGAAATGTCTGGGACAAGCGCAGTCGCAAGCGAACCAATCAATGCAGAAGGAAGCGACAAAAAAGGTAAGGTCATGCCTATTGCAATTCCATAAAGACTCATCGATTGAGCAGAGGTGTATCCCGCCGCCATAAGTTGTGCTGGAAGGATTAAGGCAATAAGTGGTTGAACAAAACTGCTTGCAACCCTCACACCAGTTATTGGTGCAGACTGTCTTATCACTTTTCTATATATATTTGTTGGTTTGTTCAATTTTCCGCCATAGAAAAAATACAGAAGCATAACAAAAAACGCAGAAACAACACACGAAAGTGTGAAAGACCATGCCACCGACATTGCATTTTGAAGAGCCGTCATACCTGATGCCAAAAGCAGAACACACACAACAATTTTGACCACTTGCTCCAAAAGTTCTGAAACACAAAGTCCAAAATAATTGTCATTCCCCCACATTGCACCACGAAAGACACTATAGACAGAAGAAAAAATCAATGAAGGAAGCAAAATAATCAAAATATAAATGCAATTTTTGTCTGTGAAAAGATTGGCAAACAAATTTCTGAACAACAAAATCACAAGGCACAAAATGACACTGACAGCCAGTCCAACAAAAAGACTTGAAGTGACAAGACTTCCAATTTCTTTCTTTTTTGCTCCAACACGATAACTTGCAGTCATTCTTGAAATTATCAAAGTGAATCCACTTGAAACAATGGTCAAAAGCACCATAAAGATTGAAAGTGCAACTTGATACATTCCGAGAGCTTCCGCACCAATTGTTCTTGACAAAAATATGCGAAAGAAAAACCCCAACATTCTTGTCAAGAGCGAAAAAGCAGTTATTATTGCAACATTTTTGAAAATTGACTTCATATTTTTAATTTATAAGAATTTTTGCCGATTTATGCCTAATAAAATATAAACAAAAAGAAAGGAGAGAAAATGAGCATAAAAAAAATACCTTTTCCATATTATCAAGTCAAAAAAGGTGAAAATTTGAAAACTATTTCGCAAAAGTTTGATATCGACAGCACAAAAATTTTGCTTGACAACAATATGTCGCCAAAACAAATAAAAGAAGGAGTGTTTGTCATCTTAAGCAAAAGCTAACTTTCTTCTTTGTTGCCATTGTCGTTTTTCCTCTGGTTTGATTTTTTGTTGGCTCTTTTTTGTTTTTGGTTTTTATTGTTTGGTTTTTCTTCAACAATATCTGTTTTCTCATTTTGTTGTTCTTTTTCTTTTATCTCTTCTTTGCCGGCTTCAACATTTGCGGAAACATTATCTTTTGACTTGAATTTGGTTTTCAAAAAGTTTTCAATTTGAGGTCGATATTTGAATGTCAAATAGAGCAGAATTGCAACAAAAACAATGATAAATGCCCATGCCACAAGCCCCCAACCGTGATAAGGTATAAGTTCTCCACTTCCAATGTAGCAAGTCATAAAAATTCCAATAGGTCTTGCAATCAAGTTGGTTAACACAAAAAATTTCCAAGTCATGTTTGTAAGCCCAGCAACCAAACATAGAACATCATCTGGGAAAATTGGCAGAACCATCATAACAACAAAGGAATATTTCGCATTTGTCAAAAAATCAGTCCACTTTTTGCAAGTTTCTTCGCCAACCATGAAAACAACAAGTTTTCTTCCGAATTGTCTTCCAAGCCAAAACGCCAAAATGCTTCCAAGCATGATTCCCGCAAGGCTTAAAAGGGCCGCCTGAAAAGGTCCATAGATCAAAACTCCAGCAAGGGTGGAAATTGTTGAAGGAATAGGCAAAAAAGTCACTTGCAAAAATTGCAACAGAACAAAAGCAAAACGTCCCCAAAACCCAAGTGACAAAATGAGTTCTCTGATTTTGTCAACAGAGTTGATATACTCCCATGCACCAGTCCAAACCAGAATGTAATATGCCAAAACAACTATTGCGACAATAATGACTGTCACAATAACAGAACGAATGATTTTTCGTTTCTTTGTTAATGGTTTCTTTTCCTTTTTCTCATTTTCAGACATAATTATATTTTATTATATTCACTATTTGAAGTCAAGCAATACAAAATTGCAAGCAAACAATACTTTAGTTATGGATTAAATTCACTTGGATTGGTCTTTTCAAGTTTGTTTTTGACCGCGTCTTCGTTTGCCTTTGTCACTTTTTGTGGTTTGATGATTTTGACATCACTTGCAGGAATAATCATTCCCTCTGCAGGAGTTTCAACACCTTCCATAACTACACCATCTTGTGGCAAATAATAGTCATGCCTTATCTGTTTTTCCTCCACAAGTTCGCCGTTTTTGTAATACTCTAAATAGCCCTTGCTCTCATATCCTTCTCTTGGATATTTAATTCTCAGATATTCACCCTTGTACAAAATTCTGTTGGAATATTCTCCTTTTGTGTCAGCAACAATTTTGTCACCATTATGTGGAAGAATTTTCACAAGTTCTGTTCGTTTTTTGATGCTTATGCCATCTTCAAATTTTTGTCCATAAACTTGAACTGTGACCTTATTCTCATCAGCAGAGGTTTTGATATATATTGGATTGTCAAGGGTGTTTTTGAACACCAAATCTGAATAACTACCAGAAACCATGGCGTCAAATGAAAGTGGAACATAAGATGCTGGCAAAGAATGATGATTGACACTCAAAATTTCAACGTCAGCCAAAATCAACGCATTATAGAGTGTTGTTGACGCCTGACAAACACCACCTCCAACACCGTCAACATAGACTCCACCAACAATGATATGCGCATTTTCATATCCCTGAGCCTCAGTTCTTGGTCCAGTAGTTTCATTGAAAGAAACAGTCTCACCAGGTTCAACAATCATTCCATTAAAACTTTCCAAAGCTTTTTTTATGTTGTTTTTTCTTGCCGTTGAACTTGTTGCATATGAAGTGGAAAATTCACTTCGCATGACAACACTGTCTTTAAGCGCCTCGACATCAATTTGATTTTCTATCTCAATGATTGGAATTTCAATTTTTGCCTTTTTGCTAACTTTCAAAGCATTATCAATTTCTTGATATAATTGATCTCTATTGACAAGAATTGCATTTTGTCCTTTGTCGACCGAAAAAGTCTCTTCTGAATTTGGTTGAAAAATCAAACTTGCCGGTCTGCTTTCTTGCTCAACTTCTTCAATTATGTCATTGATTTTCTCGTCAATATCTGCCAAGACATTTGTGTATGAAATTTGAAAGTCTTTCCCCTCTGTCTTTATTTGTTTTGCCTTTCTCATATTTTGAAAGAAGTTTCCATCTTTGCCGTATCTCACAATTTGTGCCACAATAGGTTGTATTCTGTTTGACACTTCAAAATCGTTTCCTGACAATGTCCAACTTTTGTCCTTGCTTGTAAGTTTAATCTCAATATCTTTCCTGCTTTCAAGCATATCAGTCAAAACCACATTTTCCGCCTCGGCGACAGACATTCCGCCGACGTCAATGCCATTGATTTTTGTGTTGTCATAAAACTTTTCTTTTCCAGTTATCGTGTTTGCAAAGAAAAATTGACAACAAAGCAAAAGTGCCACAGACATTGCCGACACTCCCAAAAACCATAAAAAGCCCTTTTGATGTTTCTTTTTCTCTGTTTTGTCAAATTTTTCTTTGTTGCTTTGTTTTTTCGATTTTTCTTTTTTATCTTCTTTTTTCATAGAAATATTATGTCAAATAAAAACAAAAATATTAAACGTCAAAAAACCGCAACGCAAAAAAGAAAACAAAAAAATATAAAAAAAAGAAAAAATTATTGAATAAATCAATAATTTTGCAAATTCTTTTCTATTTCTTTCAAGAGTTCTTTTTTTGTGTTTGCAATTTTTCCATCAAAAACTTTTGAAAGCAAATTGTTTAAAATTCTCTCATAACTTCTCTTGTCAATATTTTGAAAATTTTCCTTAATGTCGCCGGCATTAATTGCCAAATCCGCCACTGAAATCACAAGACCATGTTCAATGATATATCTATAAAAAAAGTTATACTTGTTTTGAATTCTCTTTGATTTTGCACCCAAAAGCGGATAGATATTTTCCCAGTCTTGATAATATTTGAAGAAATAATTTTTGTTTTTCATTCCCATAAGCGCATTATAATAGCCAGAGAGTAGAACAAAAACTTTTTTTATCAAAGACTGATTGAGTCCAAATTGTTCTTTGAGGAAAGTTTCCAAGAATGTTTGTAAACATTCTGGTCTGTGCGAGTCAACAATGTCAATCAAAAGTCCCAAAAACCTATATTCAGTTTTCAACACCATTTTATATTTAATTCTTTTGACAGAAAGACCAAAATACTGCCAAACCTCCATCAAGTTCAAAAGTTCAAGAGCCCTTCTGAGTCCCTTTTTGTTGAGATTGTAACGTTTGTCACAATACAGAATCTTTTCAATTTCGACCATTTTTCGACTGCCTGGGATTTCTTTCAAATTTGATGTATATTTGATCGCCGATCTCAAAGTTTCTTTATCAATGCTGAAATTCAACTCTCCAGCAATTCTGACCATACGAAGAATTCTCTCTCCGTCATACTTCAATATATCATCTGGATTGATATTGCAACGTATGATTTTTTGATTTAAATCAACAATACCATGATATAAATCGACAATTTCGTCTTTGTTTATGTTGTAATAAATTGAATTGACTGTGAAATCTCTGCGAACAGCATCTTCTTCAATTTTATCAGTAATCTTGACTTGAACAGGGTAATGCCCTCCATTCTCATCGTATATTTCTTTTCTGAAAGCGGTATATTCATAATTTTCTTTGCCTTTGGAAATCAAAATTGATCCCAACTTCAAGTTTTTGATTTTGACAGAAAATTCGCTTTCTTTCAAACGTTTTGCGACTTCTTCAATGTTGACACTGCTTGCAAGATCAACATCACCATCTGCGATTTGAAGAATCTTGTTTCTGACAAAGCCACCCACAATATACAAATTTTCCGGGAAAAACTTTGCTAACTTTTTCAAATTATCCGAAATCTCAATAAACATTTCGCCTCCAAAAAACATCATTCAACAAAAACAGAGTGGTTTTGTCAATTGGCATCATTTTATAAAATTAATTTGCATAAATTATCTAAAAATAAAATAATATAATTATCTAAAAAAGTCAATTATATTTGACATTTTGCTAAAAATTTAATAAACTAAAAACATAAAATTATGAAAAAAATCAAAAAGGCAAAAACAAACAAAAAGAAACAGATGTTGCAAGACATTCCAATTGTTCGTTATCAAACAGATAAGGAGCATGGTCTTTCTGAGGAACAAATCAACGAAAGGATTGAACATAAACTTGTAAACGACACAAAAATCAAAACTTCAAACAGCTATCTTCAAATTTTTTGTAAAAACATCTTCACAGTGTTCAATGTCATTTGGCTTGTCATTGCAATTGCACTTATGTGCGTCAATGCCTGGAGTGATTTGCTCTTTTTGTTTGTGGTAATCGCCAACACTGCAATATCAATTTTCCAAGAAATAAAAGCAAAAAATGCTGTTGAAAAACTTTCAATGGTGACTGCTCCAAAAATCAAAGTCATCAGAATGGGATTGCAACTTGAGGTCAAAGGTGAAGATCTGCTCCTTGATGACATAATTGTGCTTGAAAACGGAAATCAAATTCCAGCCGACTGCATCATTATTGACGGCAAAGTTGAAGCCAATGAAAGTTTGCTCACTGGAGAGTCAAACCTCATCAAAAAAGAAGAAGGAGACTACCTCCTTGCAGGAAGTTTTTTGGTTTCTGGGCTTTGCTATGCAAGAGTTGACAAAGTGGGCAAAAACAATTACATTCAAACAGTTGCAGAAAGAACAAAAGATTTCAAACCACAAACATCAAACCTTTTCAAAGACTTGAACAGTTTGATCAAAATCATCATCATCATTTTGATTCCAATTGGTGTTTTGACTTGTTTCAAAGAAATCTATATGACGGGAACGACAATTGAAGAAGCAATCACAAGCACCAGTGGGGCTCTCACCGGAATGATTCCTGCGGGAATGTATTTGCTCATCACCGTCGGTTTGTCTGTCGGAGTCATCAAACTTTCCAAAAAGAAAACACTGGTGAAAAACCTATATTCAATTGAAATGCTTGCAAGGGCAAATGTTTTGTGTCTTGACAAAACTGGAACAATAACAGATGGAACCATGAACGTTGTGGAAGTGATACCTCAAAACAACTTCACATCAGACAAGATAGAACAAGTCATGAAAACCATTCTATCTCACCAAAAAACTATGAATGCCACAAGTGTTGCGCTTGTTGAACATTTTGGGAAAGAACCTAATACCGATGTCAAAGACATTATTGAATTTTCTTCTCAAAGAAAATACAGCGCCACAACTTTGAAAAACGGAAAAACATATTATATCGGTGCCATAGGCTTCATCAAATGCACAATGACTGCACAACAAAAAAATTTGATGAATCAATACATGGAAAAAGGTTTGCGTGTGATTTCACTTGTTGAAGACACCAACCCGTACACCGAAAAATCTGCTGGCAAGAGAGGAAAACTTGTCGCATTCTTTGTCCTTGAAGACCATATCAGAAAAGATGCAGTGGAAACAATTGCATGGTTCAAAGAAAACAATGTTGACATCAAAATCATCTCTGGTGATGATGCCCTGACAGTTTCAAAAATTGCCAAGAGAGTTGGGGTTGAAAACAGTGACAAATACATCTCTTTGGAAAATATGAGCATTCAAGAAGTTGCACAAATTGCAAACAAATTCACTGTTTTCGGACGTGTGACCCCAGAACAAAAACACGTCATTGTCAAAACATTGAAAACACAGGGAAATGTTGTTGCAATGACAGGAGATGGCGTCAATGACACCTTAGCTCTCAAAGAAGCCAATTGTTCCATTGCTATGGCTGATGGAAGTGAAGTGGCAAGAAACATCTCTCACTTGGTTCTTATGGAAAGCAACTTTTCTGCTCTCCCATCAATTGTCAAAGAAGGAAGACAAATTGTCAACAATGTTCAACACTCTTCAGTGCTGTATTTGATGAAAACTTTGTTCACAATCATGCTTTGCATAACAACCCTTGTCTTGAGAATCTCGTATCCTTTCACACCAAAACAATTGCTTCTTCTTGAAATGTTTGTCATTGGTGTGCCATCATTCATCTTAACGTTCCAGCCAAATAACGAGTTGATTCGAGGAAATTTCATTCCGCAGGTTTTGAAAAAGTCAATTCCTTGCGCGCTTCTCATGTATGTCAACATTTTGATTGTTTTGATTTTGAATGAAAACACCACAACACTTTTGCCTGAAGAATACACTTCACTTTGCACCTTGCTTTTGACATTCGTTGGATATATCAACTTGGTTTGGATATGCTGGCCATTGAACTGGCTTAGAATTGGTTGTGTGACAATTTCCGCAGTGTTAATCATCTCTTGCTTGTGCGGTCTTGGAAAATTCTTCTCAATCACCTCATACACATTCCCAGTCATGACAACACTTGTAACATTACTACTTTGCACAATTTTGATAATTGTTGGAGCATTCTATTTGAAAGAATGGCTGACCCAACGCCAAAAAATAAAAATGGCAATGAATGCAAAAGATGCACAAAATACGGAAATTGCTGAAAACTTGGAAGAAAAACCAAAGAAAAAGAAAAAAATAGATTTGTGGCAAAAAATAACATCAAAATTTTCAAAAGAAGAAACTTTTGATGACTTGGATGAAGATGAAAAATTGATGTCAACACTCAAACAAACCAATAAAAAGTCCACGCAAGAAAAAGACTCTACTTCAAACCAAGAAATTGAAGTTGAACCTGCTCAAGAACAACCATCTTCTCCAAACAAAAAAGGTTCAACCAAGACCAAGAAATCATCAACAACAAAGAAAACTTCGGACACATCAACAAAAGAGAAAACAACTAAAGAAAAATATGTTGGAACAAAAAATATAAAAATAAAGAAAAAATCAAATGCATAATTTGATTTTTTTATTAAGGAACTTATGAGAAAACTTATTTCAGCAATCAAAAATTTAATCTTTCCAGAGGAATGTAAATGCATATTCTGTGGACAGGACATACCCGATTTCCAGAACAAACCATATTGTGACGAATGTGAAAAGGTTTTGTCTTTCAACAACAAAAACAAATGTCTTGTGTGTGATGAACCAATTGATAACGAAGCGACCATTTGTGATGTTTGTCAAAAGAACAAAAGATATTTCAAAAAAGCGTTTTGTCCTTTTGTTTATGAAGGTGTCGTTCGTAATGCCGTATTGGGATATAAAGAAAACAATCAAAGATACAAAGCAAAGGCTTTTGCAAAGTTTATTGTCAGAGAAATTGCAGAAAGCGGGGTCCAGATTGATTTGATAACTTTCATTCCAATGACAAAGAAAAAGGAAAAAAGAAGAAGTTTCAATCAATCAAAACTTCTTGCAGAAGAAATTGGAAAATTGCTCAATGTGGAAGTCGTGTCAATTTTTAACAAAGAACGAGATGACAAAGAGCAAAAATATTCTTCCTATCGTGAACGACAGGAGAAAATGGAAGGGCTTTACACCCTCCAATCATATCCACTCAAGAAAAGTCAAAATGTTTTGATTGTTGATGACATCATCACAACTTGTGCAACAGTCAACTATTGTTCCAAACTGATTTCAAAAAAGGTGCAAAATGTCTATGTCTGTGGCATTGCAAGAAACAAATTGAAAATTAAATGAAAAAACAAAAAATAACAAACAAAAAATAAAGCATGATTTTCACGCTTTATTTTTTATTAATTTGATAACCTTCTCTTGTGTCCTTAATCTCATATCCAAGTTCTGAGATTTCAGTTCTCAATTTGTCTGCCAAAGCAAAATCTTTGTTCTTCTTTGCCAACCATCTCTCTTCAGCCTTTTTCTGAACTGTCTCTGGTATCTCCTGTTTTTCTTCCAAATCAATCCCCAAAATTTGATTGAATTTGAGGAATGTTTCATAAACATTTTTGCTTCTTTCTTCTTTCAGCATTTTCAAAACTGTTGCAATTGCTTTTGGCATATTCAAATCATCATTGACACTTTCCAAAAATTCTTTTTCATATTCCGCAGTGTCAACATTTGCCGTCCCTTTCTTATGTTCTGCAACCAAATTTTTGATTGATTTTAATGTGCTTTTTGCCATATCAAGTGCTTCAAATGTGAAATTTTGTTGTTTTGAATAATGTGCCATGAAATAGAAGAAACGGAAAACTTCTGGTTCATAACCTTTTTGCTTTAAATCAGAAAGCGTGTAAAGATTTCCAAGACTTTTGCTCATTTTTCCACCATCTACCTGCAAAAATTCAAGATGCATCCACATTTTGACAACTTGATGTCCATAATAGCAGTTGCTTTGAGCAATTTCATTTTCATGATGAACTGGCTTGTGGTCAACTCCGCCCGTGTGAATATCGATCGTTTCGCCAAGATATTTATCTCCAATGACAGAACATTCAATGTGCCAACCAGGATAACCCATACCCCAAGGGCTTTCCCATTGCATAATGTGCTCTTTTGGTGCTTTGACCCAAAGAACAAAATCATAAGGAGAATGTTTTTCTTCATCAACATCAATTCTGGCTCCCGCAAGTTTTTCACGAATGTCCATGCCAGAAAGACGACCATAGTCTTCAAATTTTTCTATATCAAAATAGATTCCTTTGCTTGTCTCATAGGCATAGCCCTTTTCAAGCAAACCTTGAACAAATTTAATCATTTCTGGAATGACACTTGTTGCTGGAACAATATGCTCTGGCAAATCAATGTTGAGTGCCTTTGCATCGTTCATGAAAACATCGGTGTAAAACTTTGCAATTTCCCAAGGAGTCTTATGTTCTCTCTTGGAAGCCACCATCATTTTGTCCTCGCCTTCGTCCGCATCTGATGTCAAATGTCCAACATCGGTTATGTTCATGACTCCATCAAGTTTATAGCCATTATATTTCAAAACTCTTCTAATGTTATCCATAAAAAGATAGGCTCTGAAATTTCCTATATGTGGATAATAATAAACTGTCGGCCCACAAGAATACATCTTCACAACCTTTCCGTCATGTGAAGGGACTTCTTCTTTTCTTCTTGTAAGCGAATTATAAAATTTAACCATATTTTCCTCCAAACAAATCATATCTTCTTGTTAAGATATATTGACAGAGTTTCAAGAGAGTGCTCAACTTCTGAGTTTGCTTCTCCAAAAAACTCATCAAGAGATTGAATGAAATCGGCAAGTTCCCTCTTGCCTTTTTCTGTCAAAAACATCATGCGACATCGTTTGTCAATCTCTCCTTGTTTGGACATAACAAGACCTTCTTCCTCAAGTGCCTTGGTCATCAACGCAAAATTAGATTTCTTCAAGCCAAGTTTGTCAATAATCATGCTGACAGACAGATTTTCATATTGTGAGATAAAATACAAAACCTTAATGCGAAGCAAATTGTTTTTTGCAAAGTGTTTTGTAAGGTTTTCTGTCAAAGCTTCAATTTCAATTATCTTGTCAACATTTTTCATATGAACAATTATATAAAATGACATCAAAATTTGCAACTGATTTACCTAATTTAAAACAAAAAGTTATGAAAAAATCAAATTTGTGAATTCTTCGCAAAAGAAGTGCAAGCGAAAACCAAAGAAAAGAAACAATCGGTTGTTTTGCTTGCTTTTCAAAAGAAAAAGCCTTAAAATAGATGTATGGCTTTAACAGGAACAATTGAAGATATTGTATATAGAAATGACGAAAATGGCTACACAGTGGCAAGATTGGAAAAAGATGATTCCATTGTCACAGTTGTAGGCAAATTTATTGATATTCAAGTTGGCTCTCTCGTGACACTTGACGGAAAATATGAAAAGACGAAATATGGAATTCAATACCGATTCGACACCTATGAAATTTCAATGCCAAAATCTCTTTCTGGAATTGAGAAATATTTGGGCAGTGGATTGATCAGAGGAGTTGGACCAATAACAGCAAAAAAAATTGTCGAGCACTTTGGACAAGACACATTGGACGTTTTGGAATATACCCCTCAAAAACTTGCTGAAATTTCTGGAATCAGTCCAAAGAAAGCAACAGAAATTGGGTATTCTTTCAAAGAACATAGAGAAGTTCAAAACACAATCATGTTTTTGCAAAATTTCAACATAACAACAAATATGGCACTGAAAATTTACAACGTCTATCACGAAAAAACAACGGACATTGTGAAAAACAATCCATATAAACTTGTGGAAGACATTGACGGGATCGGCTTTGCCACTGCAGATAAGATTGCACAGAATGCAGGACTTCCAAAAGATTCGCTGTTCCGCATAAGAGCAGGGCTTATCCATGTGCTCAAAACCTCTTGTGAGAAAAATGGCAACACCTATCTTCCAAAAAAGATGTTACTTGAACAATCTGCTGAAAGTTTGGAACTTCCTTTGGACGAAAATCAAGAAAAATTCACTGAATCCTTTGATTCTTTGTGTTTGGACAGAACTGCAGTGACAACCTGGGTGGATAACACTGAAATTGTGCTGTTGTCAAAATATTATTATTATGAAAACTCCATTGCACAAAAATTGGTCTGGCTGGCAAACTGCCAAAAAGATGAAGAATTCAATGTTGATGACGAAATAGCAAATTTTGAACAACGAAATCAAATGACTTTCCATGAAGAACAAAAAAATGCCATCATTGGAGCAATCAACAATGGGGTTTTTGTAATCACTGGTGGACCAGGAACTGGAAAAACGACAATCATCAAATGTATTTTGGAAATTTTGACCGCACAACAGAAAAAAGTGTCTCTTGTTGCCCCTACTGGTCGTGCAGCAAAAAGAATGAGTGACAGCACTGGACACGAGGCAAAAACAATTCACAGACTTTTGGAAGTAAATGTCATTCAATCAAATGAAAGTTATTTTGTTCACAACGAATCCAATCCTCTCAAAACAGATGTTGTCATTGTTGACGAGGTTTCCATGGTTGATGCAGCATTGATGTGCTCCCTTTTGAAAGCGATGCCAAGAGATTGCAAGTTGATTTTGGTTGGTGATAAAGACCAGTTGCCAAGTGTTGGAGCCGGAAATGTTTTGGCAGACATTCTGCAAAGCGGTGTTATTTCATATTGTATGCTGACAAAAATCTTCAGACAAAGCGAAAAGAGTTTGATCATCACAAATGCCCACCTTATCAACGAAGGTAAAATGCCACTCATTGACAACACGAGCATGGATTTCTTTTTTGACAGCAAAAATGACCCGGAAGTTATCAAAGACACAATCTTGGATTTGGTCACTTCTCGTTTGCCAAAATTTTTGGGTGTTGAGCCACAGTCAATCCAAGTGCTTGCACCGCTAAAAGCTGGCGTATGCGGAATTGAAAATTTGAACAAGGTTTTGCAAGAAAAAATTAACCCACCTTCTCCAAACAAACGACAAGTTGAATTTGGACACACAATTTTCAGAGAAGGTGACAAAATCATGCAAATGAGCAACAACTATGACCTTGAATGGAAAAAACATGGTCGTTTTGCCGATGAAACAGGAAAAGGTGTCTTCAATGGAGACATTGGCTACATCTCCACAATTGATCCAAACACAAGCGAAGTTGTTGTTGAATTTGAAGATGGAAGAATCTGTCTATACACCCGACCTGACCTAATTGACTTGTCACTTTCTTATGCCATAACAATACACAAAAGTCAAGGCTCTGAATTTGACACAATCATAATTCCTGCAATCGCTGGGCCAAGCATAATCCTGACTCGAAACTTGATATACACTGCAGTCACCAGAGCAAAGAAAATGGTTGTCATTGTTGGAGAAAAACAATATCTCAAACGCATGGTTTCAAACAAATACACAGCAACGAGGTTTACTTTGCTTAAAAGATTGCTGATTTTGGCCGATGAAAAAATAAAGAAAATGTTTTAGGTGTCATTTGGGACACCTTTTTTCATTTCATTTTCAATTTGTTTCTCGCAATGCCACAGACATACACATTTTGCACTTTCTTTGAAATCAGTTTGGAACAATAGTTGACTGTTGCACAGGTTGTGATGATGTCATCAACAATCAAAACATTTTGACTTTTCTTGAGTGGATAAGGTTGGAGAGTGTAAAGCCCTTCCATTTTTTCCTGTCGTTCATGATAGGAAGAATATTTTTGCTCTTTGTCATCTCGTTCTTTGTTAAAAATGGAAACAACTTCCACATTGAGCAATTTTCCAATTTCTTCTGCAAGAAGTTTTGATTGATTGAAACTTCTTCTTTTTTCCTTTTTCTTTGTCATTGGAATGAAAGATATCAAATCAATCTGCGCTCCGCTTTCTTCAATCTCTCTGACGATAAACTTTGCAAAGGACTTTGCTTTGTATCTTTGGTTGTTTTCTTTATATCCCAAAACGGCATTACGAACAACACCCTCATAAACAAAAGGACAAAACGCTCTTTTGAAATATCTTTTGTTCTTTTGACAAACATCACAAATGGTTGCTTCATTCTCTATTGGCTCATCACACACAAGACATTTGTTTTTGTTGTTGAAAGACAAAACTTTTTCACACTCATCGCAATACGGTTTGTTCTGAAAATCGGGTATGTCCTGTCCACAGAATATGCACTTATATTCCTCTGGGAAAAGCAATCCCTCACAAAATTTAAGTACTTTCACACATGATTTTTTCAGTTTGTCAACAAATGAGCTTTTCTTTTTATTTTCTTCCATTTTGTCCTCTTAAGTTCTAGTTTAGATTATCATTTTCTCATTTTTAATGTCAATTTAATTTCGGTCAAAGTGACATACGGAAATAAATTTAAAATTTTTCCGAAAAAACACTTGACACAAACAAATAATTTATATTATACTTACAACGCATTGAATTGCAAATTTGGCCCCGTGGTCAAGCGGTTAAGACACCGCCCTTTCACGGCGGTATCATGGGTTCGAATCCCGTCGGGGTCACCAATAAAATAACCACGAGAACTCTAACTATAAAATTTGTGTTTTACAAAAATATATTTGGAGCTATTGTAAAAAAATAAGGCACATTTTGATTGTGCCTTTTTTAATATTTTATTTATATAATAATATATATGCGTGCGTGTGTGCGTGCACTATAATTTTAATATTTAATTTATCTATCTTTATCAGTTATCTAAATATATATTATTTAAAAGATGTTATTAAATGTTAATGTTTTGGAAGTTTTCTTCCAAAATAATGGAAGTTTTCTTCCAAATGTGATAATAAAAGACACCAATTGAGGTGTATTTTATTAAAATATTGGTTTACCATCAATTTTTGTTAAAATTTGATTTCCTCTTTCATCAATCTCAAATGTAAATCTTTCCTTGTTTTCTTTGTATTCTTTCATGTCTTGCTTGGTTCTTTCTCTAATTTCTTTTTCTAACTCTGCAAACTCTTCATCATTCAAACTCAATGGCATACCTTCAAGTAAACAATAATGTTCAATGTAACTATTTATTGCTTTTGGTGTAGCCTTATCTGTCAATTTTAATCTTATTTTTCTAGGATCAAAATAATACCACTCTTTATTACTTTCAAAATATGCTGGTTTATCAAACATCATAACTTTTCAGCTCCTTTTTTAAAAAGTCAATCATTGCTCTTGCAAGAGGCGGTTTATATGAACTATTAGTATGTGCACTTGCAAAAACTTCTGCGAACCACTCTCTCGAGTTTTTACCACTGTAGCCACTTATATACCAACTAAGATTTTTATACTTTCGTCTTGCTATCTCAAAAATCTCATTTGAAATTTTATCTGCTTCTTCATTTACAACCTTTTCTGCTTCTTTACTGCCTAAATTTTTGAATCTTACATATTGCTTAATATCTTTTTGAAAACGTTTTTCAATGATATTTCTCTCCAAATAATGTCCAAATTCATGTGTAATAACATAATCCGTTTTATTTTCAGCACTTGCACTAAAACCAACTTGAATCTGATGTTTTATTTTGGTGTTCATATCTTCAACATCTTTGACAAGTTTTTTGTTGTAACAAATTTGTGATTGTGTTAAATCTGGATCTATTCTAGCATAACATGCAAAGGTATTATCACTCATTGGATGATTTCTTATGTGTAACTCATGCTCTGGTTCTCTGCTTAAAAGAGCACTATATTTTTTTGAAAGTTTCTCTACTTGTTGAAGATTTGAATTAAGCAGTTGTTCATTCATCGTGTCGGTTGACTCACACACCATAATGTTATAATTTTTTAAACTCTTTGTCAATCTATTTTGTTTTGTTGTTTCTTTATCCTTAAAATAATCACCCAAATTTGGATTTTTGTTTTTAGTAGATTCTGCAACTATTTGTCTAAAACTACTTCCTCTTCCGCCCATTGTTTTCTCCTTTCTTCCATAAATGAATTGATTTGTATTATTTCTTCATCTGCCTGCAGTTCCTTTGGCAGAACTCCAACGCATATGATTTTCTCTGGATTTAAAATTTGTTTCATTTTATCAAAACCCACCAGGAACAGTTGCTTTGACTCTTTGCCATGACAACCTGTGGAACACACAGAGACAACTCCACCAGGTTCGATACCATCAAAACAGTATTCAAATGAACTCTCATCTGACCACTGTATATTCGGAATCACTTTGACACCTTGCTTTTGCCAATAAGCCATGAGCACCTTATTCCTCCAGCAGTTATACATCTGCTGTGGTTTTGGCATATTTAGATACATTGAAAAGTCTGCTCCTATAACTGCGTTAAACTTTTTGAGCAGTTCCACGTATGTTCCTGGTTCTCTCCACACACGTTCAAATTGATAATCGTCTATGTAAAAGTGACAAATCTTGCTTTCTGACTGTGTTTCAGTCAGTGCATGATTAAACGGTGTAGCGAGCAGAAACTTACACTTGAGTTGTCCTGGTGAAAATGCCTGGACTTTTGGCATATCAAACTTTCCGGCCGTTTCTAAATTGTTTGTGATTGAAAAATTAAAAACATCTTTTCTCATTTTTACCTTCCTTTTTAGAAAATAAAAAATGCATGGCACTTCGTGCTCTTTCACTTTAATTTTGTTATTCAGATTGATTGCATATATTAAACAGGGAATCTCACCCTGGATTTTACTTAATTATTCTTTCATAAAACACAGCCAATGTGTTTTATTTTGTTTTCCTGACTTATGTCCAAAGATAGGTTTTTCATTTGTTAATTTTAAAATTTCACTTACCTTAACATCTGTCTCATTCCATTTAAAAATTAAGAAACCCTCTTTTTTTAGGACTCTGAAACATTCAGCAAAACCTTTCCTCAACATCTCTTTCCAGTCACCATATAAAGAACCATATTTGATTTGCTGGTATCCTGTTGAACTTTCCTTTCCCAATAAATGTGGTGGATCAAAGACTACCATTTTAAAAAAATTATCTGGAAACGGAATATTTGTAAAGTCAGCCACTAAATCAGGACTTATTTCAAATGAACGGCCGTCACATAATTTAGTTTTCAGTTTTCTTTTGTCCATAAAAAACACTCGCTTGTCGTTCTTATCAAAGTAAAACATTTTTCCACCACAAGCAACATCTAAAATCTTTTTCATTGGAACTCCTCTAGCTTATCATTTGAAACAAAGGTAATTCTTTGTCTTTAATCTTGTCATATTCCATGCGTAACCTCAAATACACTTCCGTTTTTGGCTGTTGTCCGTTGTTTAACCATCGAGTCACTTGTGATGGTTCAACTCTGAACTTCTCAGCAAAACGAAGCCTGTCCAGTTGATAATATGACATAAGCTTTGACACAATGGTTGAGATTGGTGTCAATTCAACCTGTCCTGTATCTCTATTTAGCTTCATGATTTTACCTCCCTGTTTTAAGTTTTTGTTTCATTTCCTCTAAGCGATTGATTATTTCTTTACATCGTGATTTTAAATCACTAGAATCTGGCTTGTTATATTTGGTTACATTCTTGTAACACTCTTCACACAAACTTCCTACGTGACAAGTCCAACATCCACACAAAAGGCATTTATGAGCTTCAACTATTTCCTCTTCCATCTTTCTTTCCTTTTAGCTCTTTGATTTGTTGGTCGATTGTTTTGTAAACATTTTTATAAAGTGATTTTTGTTTTAATTCTAATTTATAGTCTTGTGAAAACCCTGCTTGATTATCAATGTTTATTTCTAATTGTTTTAAGTTTTCTTTCACTTTTTCAAGTTCTTGAATTGCGAGTTGCCTTTTTTCAATTATAAGTTTGCAATTTTCTTTAAACATTTCTGTAGTTGTTTCGCGTCTGCCAATATGTTTTAAGAGTTCAATCTCTTTGTCTCTTTCAGCAAGTTGTCTAGTTAAATTATCAATCAATTCAGATTGTTGTGCCATTAATGTATTTGGATCATTTATAATCTCTTTTGCTTGTTTAAGTTGTTGTTGTAACCTAGCATTTTCCTGCTGTAGATCCTGGCATTCTTTCTTGTATCTTTGGCATTCTCTACGCAAACCTTTGTTAATCTCTTCAAATCTTACTCGTCTCTCATTGTAGTCTTTTATATCTCTAATTTGCTCTCTTAAGCTTTTACATTCATGTTCGTAATAATCTGCTGATGCCCTTGCCATTGAAAATTGGGAATAAAATATATCTTCCTCCGCTTCAGAACGTTTTTTTAATTCTTCAAATTGGTTCTTAAGCTTGAGATACTTATCGATTATAAAATCTATATTGGGCTTACTAAAATGCATCGTCCCATTTTCATCCAAAGCTGGATATATTCCCAAATCTACATAATCTTGATATTTTAAGTTATCCATAACTACCCCTCAATTTGCTTTAAAAATTCCGACTTTTCTATTCCTCTAGCCATTCGTAAAACTTTCATATCTTCTTCTGATAAGAAGAACCTCTCATCTTTAGATTTACATAATTCAGGATTAGGGAATATTTCATTTGCTTGAATAAATGCATGATAGAATCTATCTATTTGCTTTTTCAATTCATGCTTGTAGAAGCTAAACTTTGCCTCTATCTCCAAAAACTCTGCGTCTGTACATTCAACACACATTTTGTTTTTGATATGTATATATGAGTAGTAACCTTTCTTTTCGTTTTTGTCTCCATAAACAGAATAAGCAATCTGACCAAGCAGTTCTTTTTCCATTTTATTCCCAACTCTAAAGTCAAAGCTTTTGATTACTTCAGTTTCCAGGTCTTCATCTCTGATGTGATACTTTTCCATAAGCTCTGACAATTTTTGTTGAGCATTAAACTTTTCTCCTCCAATACCATTTTCAGCTAAAGCTTGAATTTTTTTTAGCAATTCCAATCTATCCATTTATCCGACTCTCCTTTCAACTATGTATTTGTCGTATCCTTCAACTTTTTCGTTCGATGGTCTGATTATTTCAAACAGTGTAGCACCTAAGGCTTTTACAGTGGACTTATTGAACATTCGAGATGTCAAGATTGAATATGGAGCAAAGTTGCCATATTTCTCCAAAGCAACACTCCAGGCTCTTTGTTTTGTCTTTTCATATATAACTGAATATTGAAATTGACCACTTGGACATTCGCCATATCGAAATAATATGAAATATTGATTGAATCTCTCTTTTTTCTGTGTGTTTTTTGCCATATTTTTGCCCCCTTATTTGCATTTGCACAATCGCCAGCGACCTACGGTCGCAATTTGTTTTTATTTAAGTATTAATTCTCTATTCGAATCTTAAACTAAAATAAAAATTTGTCTCTATATAATCAATTTGCTAAGCAGTATTGTTATATATTACCAAGTCTGTTCCATTCTGTCATTCTATTTCGTGAAAATTTATCTAAATCAGAGTAAGTCTATAATCTGAAGAATTTTTCTATTTATAGTTTGCCTTTTAGCACAAAACAGGCACAATTCTGTGACTGTTTTTGTGTCTAAAATGGCATAACTTCATCGGATAATTCTTCAGATTTATTATCGACTTTCTCTGACTTAGATTTCTTCTCTTGTTCATCTTTCTTTTTAGATAAATTTTCACTTTTCAAAGAAGCACGTGCACGTTCATCCGACATATAAAGTGACTCCCAAGGCTTCAACTCTATTAATTTATCTTTCGCCTTATACGCCTCTCTAAATGCTCGAGAACGATATACAACCTCGTTTGAACACGGCATATATACACAATCTTTATCACCTGAATCAACTGAGGAAATAACTGCACCTGTTTCTGTGTTTGAACGTATTTTATAATTAAACTTCAAGAAACCACATTTCTTTATATAACTCTCAAGTTTATCCATAAACTTTGAACAAAAAACTGACTCTCTAACTCTCATTTTATTAACAAAATGTTCTTTAAGTTTTTTATGTATCCATTTCAAAAATAGTGGTTTTAATAACTCTTCTTTTCCATTAAAAGTTCGTATTTCACCAACTACTCGGCGGAAATCTATATACACATTTGATTGGTCTTGCTCACAACCAAAAAATGTAAATTCTCCAAAGTGTCGAGCAAACTTACAAAAGTCTGTCACATCTGTCGCTCCGCCCTCATTCTTTGCTCTATCACCTTTCATTTCCATTGTTATTTGTGCTCCAATTTCATCATAAACACCTGCAAGTTTATATGGTGCTCTATCTTCCTGCTTCAAAACTGATGGACGAAGGTCATATGAATATCTTTTATATCTTTTTGAATATGCTGGTATGTTCGTTCCCCAACATGGAACTCCACCAGATTGAACATAGAAATTATATGCATCTATGATTTCTTTCTGGTCAGCATTTGGTTTAAAATCTTTATCACGCATTTTGGCAAACAATTTCCAAACTTGATATTGAAGTTCTCTCCAATTTTCTTTAGCTACTTCATGAGAAATATACATTGCGTCTGCTGACTTGCCAGTGCCTGGTGCACCTGAATACAAGCTGAAAGATGATTGATTATTCAACGCAAATTCTATCTTTGCATTCATTCGATTTACAAACCATACAAATCTGACAAAATGAATATTTGCCATAACAAAGAAAAATATCAATGGAATAAGTGACAAATAATACCACAAATTTTCATAATTCTTATATATGGTCGGTCCGACAATCATTGCAGTCAGAGTCAACCAGAAAAACCAAATTAATACTGGACGATAATATGCTATCCTGTCACTTAATGGCAGTTTATACTCTTTAATTCGAGTTCCGATAATCTCTTTTGATTTTCGTTTATTCTTACTCATATTCTTCCTCTTAATTTGGTTTTGTTTTGTTTAAGGTTAAAGTTTGTTTTTATCAGCCAACAACAGATTCAACAGCGTTGGCATATTGTGAAAAGACTGTTAACTCTACATCTTCTTCAGGTGTTGTTTCTTCTGGAGTCTTATTCTCTTCCTCTGTCTGTTCTGTGTTATCTTTGTTTTGGAAATACTCAACACCTTTAGTAATTCCTACAGTCAAACCTGCACCCACAGCAACACAGCAGATTCCAATGCCTAAGGCTTTCCAGTTGAAACCTTTCTTCTTAGCCATATCCCCTATTCCCCCTTTTGTTTAATTTGACCGTCAGTTCCTCATGCAGAACCTCCAGCCATGTAAAGTTGAGAAGCCAAGGAGTTTCGATTTTTGTGTAAGAAAAAATTGCGAATTTATCATATCTCTTCTCAACTTTTTAAAGTGGACTTTTCTCATTCTCTTTTAGTCCACTTTGGTTTGCTGTTGTGCAGTTTTTGTTTTCACTCCCAGGTTATCTATTGCCATCAACCCTGTCCATATAGTAGTCTTTGGCAAAAATTTAGACTACATGACCACATCACAACAGCAATGGTGGTGGGTTGGTTTTTGGTCTTGTTTTATTTCCCACCAGTCTGACCGTCCTGCCAAGTTTATACTCTGATAGCAGTTTGCTGAGAGTGTGACGGTGACAGGATTTGAACCTGCTCCTTTGTATAAACAATACAACCCTCGTCCTTTTGAGTTACACCGCCATGAAGGGAACTGCTTGTCCCCCCCTTGATTTATTGTTTAATAGCTTTTAATGTCAAATCTTCAGTTTCAACATTATATTCATAAACAAAATTCTCATAACTACAATCTATAGTTCCATCTAAGTTATCCTTGAACTCAAATCCATAACCAAAATCACAAATTTGATTAAACGTTTTCTCTACAGAATCAAATATAAACAACCCTTTAGTTGTAGAAAAATCAGAACTAATAATATATTTATCGTTATCAAAATTAAGATATTGTTGAAAATAACAACCTGTATTATGTATTAAACTCACAGTATTTAATTGAGATTCATAACACAATATGCCATTTGAATTTGAATTAGTAGAGATTAAATAATTCCCATCAGCTAATGGAATAAAATATTTCCAATTAGTCCCACTAGAATAAATCTGAGATATAGTTTTATCAGCTTGTTTGTACAAAAGCAAACCTGCTGTTTTTGATGACGAAATTAAACAATCACCATTGTTTAAAACCTCATAATTTTCCCAATTATTTCCGCTTTCATATATTTGATTAACAGAATCATCCTCCGAATTGTATAAAACAATTCCAAAATTTGATAAAGTGCTAGAAATCAAATATGTACTCTCATTTATTTCGATTAGCTTATTCCACATTCTATAATCATTATTTATTAATTCTACAGAATTGTCTTCTAGCTTATATTTCAAAATTCCATTCATATTTCCTGAAATCAAAACATCCCCATTATCTAATTGCAAAAATTCGTTCCAAAAACCACTTGTTTGACAGGCTATGGATATATTTTTTGTAGAAGCATTAAATAACAAAATTTTTGAAGCTAGAGATTTTGTTGCTATTAAACAATTCCCATTTTTTAATTCATAATAAGTATCATAACCATCTGTAGTAGAGTAAAGTTCAGTCGCAATATTTTCTTGATAATCTATCAAAAATAATCCATTGGAGTCTTCACCTTGTAGTCTAATCAATTTGTTTCCATTTGAAAGGTTACAAATTGATTTGATCTCTCCTTGCAAATTCAAAGAACTGATATCTAAAAATTTGTCTTCTGGCACATAATTCACTCCATCTTCAAATCCATTTTGATACCCCTCTTCTCTACCTTCTTCTTTAGCATTTTCCAAGTCTTCTTCTGTGTAGCCAACATTAACTGTTAAACCTTCATCATATCCATCTTTATGACCTTCTTGATACCCTTTATCCTCAGCATCAGCAACTTTTTGCTCCATCTGAGTATTTGCCAAGGCGATGCCGCCAGCAACACCTCCAACACCAAAAATTCCTGCTGTTATTAATGCTCCAATAACTTTTCCTTTCTTTGCCATAATTTTTCTCCTTTATTAAAATTTTGTTTTAAACTAAATAGAACACGCTTGGTGAAAATTCAATCAATAAGTCAACCATCGTAAATCTGTAACTATTGGCAGATATGTTTCCACTGTCTCCAAGCAAGTTTTCTGACACTCCTATTACCAAATTCAGATTGGAGTCTAACTGATAGGTAAGACTAAAATCTTTCTCTTCTGTCCCACCATCTTTTGTTGTCCAAATCTTGTCTCCACTATAGAAATAACTTGTTGGTGAATATTGTCCAAAATCTTTCTGAACTAATGAGATATTGGATTGAGTGTTTATGTTTTCAATTTCAATCTCTGACACATAACAACCAGTAACATAACTCAAATCAATACTCTCACTAAGCCCTAAATCTGTTATTTGGTATTGTCTTGTCTCATTGTTGATTTGTGAACTATAGAAACCACCAGGGTTTGCCTGCATTGTCAAACTTGATATGTAAAGAACCCCGCCTGCTATATCTTCAACCTTGCTGTCAAATTCCCAGTCCATTGACATATTGCCATCGTACATCTCTATTCCCAAATTTGTCATTGCTGTATCTGGCAACGTGTAGCCTAAGCAATCTAACAGTGTTGTACCTTGTGCATAATATCCACTATCTAACACACTGTAACTTTGTGAAGTGCCAGCTCTAAGTTCCAGGTGAACAAGCTCAACATAGTCAGCATGAAAACTTGTATTTTCATTGACGATATAACTTGACGTATCAACTATCTCATCATTAACTTTCCAACCATTAAATTGAATACCTTCAGGCATTTCAATTTCTATTGGATTAAGTTTTGACCCTGTTGTTACCACTTGATATTCATAAAGTTCATCTCCAATGAAATAAGCAACAACATTTTCACTATCATTTGTTATTTCTGATGAAACAATCTTCCCATCTTGAACATAACCTGTTTCTTCAATAGTAATAACAAATGTATTTTTGTTAAACCAATAATTCCAATATTTAACAGCTTGACTTCCACCTTCTGTATAAATCTCAATAAAAGTAGAGTTAGTATAGAAAGCAAAATTAATAAATAACGAATCATTTTCCAACAATTGTTGTTTATTATCATAAAAAGAATACGAATATCGTGCTTGTATGTAATTTGAGGAAAAATTTAATGTTTTTGTTGGTACATCATTGACATAAAGACCATAAACTTTTCCTTTCTCAAGTGAAATTACATCATCTGTCATTATTTGTGCGGTATATAAATCATCACTATTTTGAGTCAATTCCAAATTTTGAATTTTAAAAGTTACATCATCAACTTCTACAGTATTAGTATCAAAAATCCCAGTTATTACTCCGTATATACCACCACTTGCAGAGTAATAAAAATTTAATTCAATACCTGCATAAAATGTAAAACATAATATTGCAATTCCTAAAATAGTTCCAACAAATATTTTGCCTTGAGGAAATTTTATACAAGCCCATATAATTACAACAATAGCAACCACAGCAAGTGCAACATACCAAAATGTTGGATTAAAAAGAATATCAAACATTTTGCACCTCCGTTTTTACAACTTCGCCATCTATTACTTGTTGCGTGTAACATTCATAAATTGAAAATTTATTTAAATTTGAATTAGTATCAAAGCCATAGAACTTTATATTTAACTCACTCAACCTATCTAAATCAATACATATTGAAAGTGAAATATCATCAGAATATTGGCTGTAATAATCTACAAAAGAATCCTTAAGAGATAATAAGCAATAGCCTTCCGCTATATTTATATAATCAAAATCATAGATATCACAATCAATGATTGTTCTCCCAATAAAATAGTCATCTTCTGCATAATCGTTCGAAATATTAAATGTACTACTACCTTGGACACAATTAAATAAACTTTGGCTTGCCTTTTGTATCCCATCAGCATGTTTTCTTACATAAATTGAATAGTATGAACTAATATCAGTGATTACTTTTGTTGTATCTTCAATTGGTTGATTATCATATGTGCCTAAATTCTCATCATAAGCATAATAATCAAAAATGTTACCAAATTCAAAAACAGCAGCAGACTGTGTGCCATTTGATATACTACCCATCGCGTTATACAATAATTGAGCAAAATAGGAATAATCGTATAACAAATAATCGCTATCTTTATACCAACAATAAATAGCTGGACTATAATAATCTGCATCTATATCAAGCTCTTGACTATAATCTGAAGGATTTCTATTTTCTCTATATGATGATTTAAATTTCATAAGAAATAAATCTTTATCTAGTTGAATCCTAAAATATGAACCATCACCTACAGGATTTGTTGATAGGATTGTTGTATCATAATCATTTCCAGATGCATAATTATAAAAACTTGTTGTGTCTCCTGGTACATATGAATAAAACAAATTTCTATCATAATAATTCCCAAGTGCACCCCAATGATGATCAGACTCAATTGAAGTATTAACAAGATTTAAATTAATTTTATCATCTATAGAGTTAGTAACATATTGCAAACCTTGTGAATAAAAAGCATTCTTATCTTCATCTAAAAGATAATTAAACTTTATTTCAAAACATTCATATCCATTTTTGTTCTCATTTGAATAATACTCTACCTCTATAAAATATTTTGTATCAGAACCATCTTCAAGAGTTTGTAAACCAACTTCATATGTGTTTACAACTTGCTTAACCTCACCATACAAAACCACATATACATACCAAACATCAATAAAAGCACATGCTAGAAATAAAATAGCACATAGCACTATTAATAATGTTTTACCTTTACCTAAACTTTTTGTAGCCATCTCACTACCTCCACAGAGATTTAATTACTTGAAAAGCCATAATTGAGTTATCTGCATCTGCCATAAATATTCCTGTAAATCCAAAGATGTCCAACACTTTTGCCAACCATCTGCTTGCTATTGCGAGCCATTCCATCAACATTGCTAAAAAGTCAAACATGTAGCCAGCAAGTGATAAGACTATTGAGCCAAAAAATATTGTTCCAATCAAAATTGCTCCGATAATTATTAACCACTTAACCCACTTCTTCATCTTTAACCTTCTTTCTCCTTACTTAATTGTTTATTTGTTTTCCAATAGAGTTCTGCTTCTTTTCTGAACTCTTCTCTATCTTTCAAATAATTTGGATTTTTCTTTGCCAGTTCAAATTCAGATTGGTAAAGCCTCGTTAAGGAACTCAAGACATACAAGTTCAAATTTTGTATCTTGGCATAGTTTCTTACAATTCTTTGTGCTGTGCTGAAAACCACATCAATTCTCAAATGTTCAACTAGATATTGTAGAAATTCATATGTAATTACAAACCCTGAAAATGAAATGTTGTAGAACCGCTCATCGAAAAGTGAATTTGCAAGTGTATGATAAACAATTCTTAATGCATTTGCCGTTTTGCCAAGATTTGCCTGCTGTTTTTCAATCAGATCATCAAAGTAAACAAATGCTTCCATGGTATTGGTTAATAACTTTCCATCTGCAGTTTTGTATATCACACTCATGTTTCCACTCTCCAAGTCATGTGCAGATAAGTCTGGCTTATATTCTAAAACACGTTTATTTAAATCATTTTTCTTAGATTCAATATAACCGAGGTTTTTTAGTTCTGTTTTCCATGTTCGTATTTGTCTGTCAGAAACGTCGAACAGTGTAGCAAAATACATATCACAATCTTCACAGTCCACTGGAGTTCCGTAGTACTTACTTATCTCTGAGAGAAGCACTCTTGCACCCCAACTTAGACGCTTATCGTACATGAACCTTTGTTGACGTGCCTCCATTCTTTCCTCCCTTATGACAGCTTTCTTATTAGTTCACTTGTCATACAATCGACTTTGTAGCACTCCGCTCTGTGACTTACCTTGAAATCAGAACAAAGGTTCATTGCTTCTCTTTTGCTGATAGTTTCAATGTATCCGTTTGAGCCACCATATTTCAAAAGGACAACATACGAACTCTGAGCATAATTTTTAAAAGCAGATTTGAAATTAACCAGTTTTCCCATATTAACCTCCCACTTGATTTCTGAACATCTTAAACGTCATTTCGTGAAAAGGATTTAAATCAAAGTTTCTACAAAATTCTTCAAACTCGTGGTCTAAATCATTCAACCAAAGCCAAATTAAATTAAACTTTTCCATTAGCATTCTCCTTTGAAATTTGGTCTTTTACATAGTCATAAAAGAAGTCAACCAATTTTTTATTCCAAACTTCCTGCATCGCTTTTGCTACTTCTTCTGGAGCATCTCTATAAATTGGAGTTTCTTCACCTGTTTTTCTGTCAACAATTACACCGATTTCAATTTTCATATTCTTCCTGCACTTTTAAGAGATGCTGTTAAAACTTCATCAGCAGAAACACCTAAAATTTTACTTAAACACCAAATGCTATATGCATCAGGCAAAAATTTTCCTGTAATCCACCAACTAACTTGTTGTTGATATTTATAGCAATTCATCTTTTTTAATTCTGCCACAATGTCGTTTTGTGTAAAATTCTGACTTTGAAACAATTCCTTTAATGACATTTTAAACCTCTCTCTTGTATCATTTACAATGCAATTGTATCATACATAATATATTATGTGCAAGTAATTTGTCTCAAATATTGACATTTTTTTACATAATTTTTATTGTAAAATGGTATTTTACATGTTAAAATCTACATAGGAGTTACATTTATGAAAAATATTTTATACACATTAAGAAAAGAAAAAGGATTAACACAAGAAAAAGTTGCTCAATATCTTAATACTGTTCATTCAAGTTATAATCGAATGGAAAACAACGATGTTGAAAGAATTTCATCAGACTACTTAATTAAACTAGCAAAATTATATAATGTGTCTGTTGATTATTTGTTAGGTCAAGAACAAATAAAAAAAGAAAAAGGAATCTCTATCCCTGTTCTTGGAATTATCCCCGCTGGCATACCAATTGAAGCAATCGAAGATATCATAGATTATGAAGAGATACCACAGGAAATGGCAAAAACTGGTGAGTTTTTTGGTTTGAAAGTTAAAGGTGACAGCATGGCTCCCCGCATTCAAAATGGTGACGTGGTCATTGTCAGAAAGCAAGACAACTGTGAAACTGGTGATGTTTGTGTCGTTATGGTCAACGGATTTGATGCTACTTTAAAGCAAGTAAAAAAAGATTATAACGGCATAACCTTAGTGCCATTTAATGATGAATACAGGTCAATGTTTTATTCAAATAAAGACATTCAAGAACTACCTGTTAGAATTTTAGGAAAAGTTGTTGAATTAAGGGGGAAATTTTAATGAAACAATTTAAATACATCACTTTAATTGATGAAAAAGAAACAAAAGAAGCAAAAGAAATTCTTAAACAAAAAAGAAAAATTTATTGTTGGCTATATATACTTCCCATTATTTTAACTTCAATTTTTTATCTTGCAATGTTAGATGTAAAACACTGGGTTTTATTTATGATATTGGGCTCTGTATTCGCTGGGTTAATCCTTATAATGTTTTTTGTTTATGTAGGAATTTTGGAACCATACAGAAAACTTGTTAAAATTGCAAAGCATAATGATAGAGTACGTCACGATGAAAAAATTAGATTCAACGAACGAAAAAGATTAGAAATAGAGAGCAATACATATACAAAAAAAGACATTATTAACACTATAAATTCAAAATTATAAAAGGAAAATCATGACAAATATTGTAATTTATGCAAGATATTCATCAGAAAAACAAACTGAACAATCCATTGAAGGTCAGTTAAGGGTTTGTCATGAATTTGCCGAACGTAACAATTACAACATTGTTAATGAATATATTGACAGAGCAATGACAGGAACAAATGACCACCGCCCAGCATTCCAACAAATGATTGAAGATTCTACCAAGAAAGAGTTTGAATTTGTCCTGGTATATAAACTTGACCGTTTTTCAAGAAGCAAGTATGACAACGCCATCTATAAACACAAACTTCAGCAAAATGGTGTCAAGGTTATTTCTGCAACTGAATCAATCAGCAACACCCCTGAAGGTGCACTGATGGAAGGTCTTTTGGAAATGTTTGCAGAAATGTATATCAAAGACTTAAGCGAAAAAGTTAAACGTGGTATGAGAGAGAGTATTTTAAAAGGCAATTTTATTGGTGGCAGAACTCTTTTTGGTTATTCGGTTATAAACAAAAAAGTTGTAGTCAATGAAGAACAAGCTAAAGTTGTCAAAAAAGTTTTTAGTGATTATACAAATGGGAAAAGTAAACAAGAGATAAAAAAAGAATTAAACAGACTGAATATTAAAACAAACTCAAATTCTCAATTCAGTTTGCAAAGCTTACAGAATATGCTGTCAAATGAAAAGTATGTTGGAATTTATAAAAGTAAGTTAGCAGACAATGACAATTATTATCCGCCTATTATTTCTCTTGATGTCTTTAAAAAAGTCCAGGAAAGATTACGTTTTAACAAACGTCACTCAAGAAACAAAGAAAATTACCTTTTAAGAGGGAAAGTCTATTGTGGGATCTGTGGGAATATTATGGTGGGAACTTCTGGAACAAGTAAAACTCAGGCTAAACACTGCTATTATGCTTGTTCACAAAAAAATAAGTTTCACAACTGCACTAAGAAAAATGAAAAGAAACAAGATTTAGAGTCCAAAGTTATAGACTTTATCTTAAAAAGAATTTTAGAACCTAAAACCATTGATTATCTGGCAGATCAAGTTTTAAAAGCTTATGAACAAAGTTTATCTTCGGACGCAATAAAACAATATGAGAAAAAGATTGCAGAGATAGAAAAAGAATTTGATAAAATTACTAATCAAATTGTAAAATCAACAAATGAAAATATTATCATTAGACTCAATAAACAAGCTGACGACCTAACAAATGAGCAAAAAGTTTATAAAAATGAACTGGCAAAGTTAAAATTGGCAAACAGCATTAAACATACAAAGAAAGATATTATAGATTATTTAAATATTTTTATAAAAAATTCTTCAGACTCCACTGACGCCCATTACCAAAAGTTAATAGATTTATTTGTAAATGCCATCTATGTTTTTGATGACCATATTCATATCTACTTTAACCTTTTTCAAAAACAAGATAAAATTGACTTTGATGAAGTAAAAGACAACGAGTTCTCATGCTTAACCGAAAAGGTCACCAAATTATCAAAACACGAACACTCTGGGAATTTTTTATAGATTGTTTGTTACAAAGTCCGAGATTTTCGAACTTTTTTATTTTAAATATATGCTTTTATTTTGCGAAAATAATATGTTATACTATGAAAAATAACACAAGGAAACCAAAATGAAAGATCATGTTGTTGTAGAGAACAATCACAAAAGAAATAAGATACTTTCCATCATCTTGCTGATCGCAAGCATCTTGATTTTCTTTATGGGTATATGGTTGATAGTCACTCTTGTTGAGTATGATTTAAATGATGCAAAAACCGCCACAGGAGTTGTTGCAGATGTTCAAATTGATGAAAAAAATGACAGCAACTATGTCATAACTATGGAAAATGGGGACCAATACACAATAACTGGTGTCATCACAACCCACCTTCCTTTTGACACTGTCGAGTCTATTGAAGGACAAAATGCCACACTATACTATTTTGATCTCACTGTTATCGGCATTGAAGCAGATGAAACCATTTTAGACAAACAAGACGGATTCACATTTTTATGTAACAACTACATAACTGGAATAATTTTCTCTTTCATTCTCGTCGCAATTCTTGCAGGGATTTCATTTTTATATTATTATCTGTCACGCAAAAGGAAATTTAAAAAAGTTGACATATTTCAACATTACAACTCTTACGCGACCGAGCAATCACCTGTCTATAAAAAATTTCTTGGTTCATTTTTTGTTGCATTGTTAATTTGGTTTTTGCTTCTAATTCCGCTCATAGTCTTTGGAACAATAGACGACACATCTGTTGCCTTCTATGTTTTCCTTGGAATTTGGATCGCTACGAGTGTCCTGGTTTGCATCATTCCAATGATTTTACTTCCAATAATTAGAAAGAAAAGCATTCCATATTTTGTTAATTTGTTTAACTATGACAACAGGTTTGTCCCTGAATCTGACACAAAAAAATATGCTTATGACTTCTATAATTCTTTAACTTTCAAATTTAATGAATCTTTCATAGATTATGATGAAAAATATGACTATGAAATTTTGAATGAATTATACAAAGCTCAATTTGGAGAAGATTTGGACATTGAAAATGAACTTCAAACCAACGAAAGAATTATTGAAAACGATTCCCCAGATAATGAAAATATTCAAATGCCAGAACATTTAAAATTTGACTATGAAAATTTAAATTTATATACCAGAGCAATTTTCAGACCAGTCATGGAACATTTAACAATCTGCATTGTATCTGACATCAGCGAAGAAAACTCACAAGGATTGGAACACAACTTGATGTTCAGATTGGATAAAGATTTGTATTTTTGGATAGAAAAATATAATGTTCATGTTGCTGGATTGGAGTATTGTTTGAAAAATCGAGAAAAACTTATGAATGAATATTGCAAAGGAAAGGTTAAATATATAACTTTCAATGATGATGGAATCAAAGAAATAACATCTCCAAAAATATTTTACAAAGATAAAAAAGAAGGTTAATCTTCTTTTTTTTATTCAACGCTTCCATCTTTTTGCATATATTTTGTGCCACTCACCATGATTATTTTGTAATCTTGCTGTTTTGTCCCATCTTGCCATGTCACAGAAAATTTGATTTCATCATCTTCTTTTGAAACAAGTGGATATAAATTGAAAAACCTTTGTTTTTGCCCATTTATCGTTTCCAAAAAATTCCTAGAAGAATAGTTCACACCATTCATTTCAAGAGTTGCTGTTTCCAAATCCAAGTTCTCATCTGGTGCAGTCACCTTAAGTCCAATGCGGCAACCCTCCGAAAGCCCCTTCGACTCATCTGCTTCACTAAACTGAACGACCTCATCTTCTCCACCAACATAGACCACTCTTTGACTCTTGTCATAAACAAAACTGAGACTTCCACCAGTTCTTAGGTCATCTCTCACAATGCTTGCCGAGTCAAGCTCTTTGCTTCCACAACCAAAACTTATGAAAGGAAAAATCATCATTAAGCACAATAAAACTACCAACACTTTACATTTTTTCATGTTTTTATTGTGTTTAAATGATGAAAATTTATTCTATATATAATTTTTATTCCACTTTTTCTTTGTTTTCGTTCGCTTTGATTTGAACTTTCAAAACATCGGAGCGTTTTATGCTGTATCTGGAAAAAATGATAATTGCCAAAGTCAGAGAAATCGCACTTCCAAAAAACACTATTTTCCCAAGTCCCGCTTGAACAGAAAGTGCCTGCACTGGTTGAGAAGAATCAAATTTGACCAAATCTAACAAAAGTCCAATAAAAAGCAATGCAATTGAATTTGAAAAATTGTATGTGAAAGTGTAATACCCCGTGTATCTTCCCGCGTTATTCACTCCCGTTTTATATTGTTCCATCGTCACAACATCGGCATACATTGAATGTGGAAGAGAGTAAAGTGCCCCTGAGCCTATGCCACAAATAAACATACACGGCAGGACAAACCAAAAGATATAGTCGCTTGAGCAATACAGCCTAAATAAAAAGGTTATGCTTGTCATGGCAATGCCAAACAAAATGACAGAAAGGGCAAAAATGAGTGTTTGTTTCTTGTCATACTTCTTCACTATGTTTACCCAAAGTGCTTGTGAAACAATTGCTCCACCAAACAAACATATCATCAAAATTGAAATTTGTGTGCTGGAAAAATGATAACAGAAAGTGAACAAATGCATTCCAACGGACGTGATGAAAACCGTCGCAATCAAAGAAACGGAATAGCCCAGCATGACCGTTCTGAAATCTTTTTTCTTGAATGTTTCAATATAACCAGCCAAAATGGTGGATAAGCTGTGACCTTTTTTATGTTTTTTTGATTTCTTAGTTTCTTTATTTGAATTTTCATCAACAACATTATCTTCAATGTTTTCTTTTTCACCATTTCCGCTTTCCATGCTTTGAGCATAGTTTGGCATTGAACAAACTCTTTTCATTGTTCCAAAAACTGTAATCAGTCCGCAAATAAGTGCCAAGGCGGAATTGACACACGCAATGTTGATGTAGCCTTGACGATTGAATTGTCCTTGCGTGCCAATTCCTGCAGATGGCATGAAGATATACATCAAAATGCTTGGCATAATAAGTCCCATGATGTAAAAAACCGTCTTAAAACCTTGCATTTTTGTTTGGTCATTATAATCTGGAGCAATGTCAATACAAAGGGCTGAATAAGGTGTTGCAAAAAAAGTGTTAAAGGTTTCCTGCAAAAGTAAAAATGACAAAAGCCACAAAATCATAACCGCCTGACTGTCCGATTGTGGACAAAACCAAAGCAATATGTTGTTTATTGCCAGTGCAAAACTTGCAAACAACATATGTCCCAATCGTCGTCCAAAAAACTTGCTCTTCGTTCTGTCAGAAAGATAGCCTATCAACGGGTCTGAAAGCCCGTCCCAAAGAGAAGTGATGGCAATCGTTGTTCCAACCAAAAGGCCGGGCAACCCCAAGACACTTGTCGCAAAAAACATGATAAAACTGCTGACAGTTTGTCCCATGGAACCATAACCGAGATTTCCAATCCCATAGCATAGTTTTGTTTTGAATGTTAAATTACCCTTCTTGTCTTTCTTTTTCACTCTATATTTATATGAGCGCTCAAAAAATTAAAAAACCCATAAAAAAATTAGGTTATAAAAATATCAAAAAATAAACATTTTTCAACAAAAAATGATAAAAAAAGAAGAAAAATTTAAATTTCTTCTTCAATTTTTTTCTTTTTCATATTTTTCTTGTTTGACTTTTCATTGGATTTTGCTTCGTCATTCTCTTTTATCACAGGTGGTCTGACGAGCACTTCAGCAATTTCCGCTCTATGCCTTTGAGTGTAGACAAGTTCCTTACATTTGCTTTCAATGGCATCTAAGATCTGTTCTCTCTCTTTTTCATAGTTTGGATCCAATTCCATTTTCAAAGAGAAAATTCTCTTTTTGCCCTTTCGTCCAGTTCTCACATCTTTAACTTTCAAATTCTCAAATGCAATTTCTGCTTCGTATCCTGTGCCACTTACAATTTTATATCTGTTTCCGCCGATATCCAATTTCAAATAAGGAGTGCTGTATTTGACTATGTCAACAAGATTGATTGTGAAAAGATTGTTGAAAACTTTGTTTATTGCATCTGCAATCTGTACAGGAAAATCACTTGGTTGATCTTTTGGTTCGCATTCGCCCAAAAATGATTTCTTTTCTCTGTTTTTGATGTTGCTCATTGTTGAAAGTCTAATCAAAGAGAAATATGCTCTTTTGGGTGTAATTTTCTTCCTTAATATCAATCCTGCCCCAGTTAAAAGCTTCTTGTCTGTATCATATATAATTTCAACATCTTTGATTTTTTCCTTAAATATGATAGTATAAAACCCAAGTTTTCTAGTCAATTTTTGCAATGTGAAATTTTCATTATCTATGATAATGTCATAGTTCATTCTCATGGTTGGATATTTGGTTGGAACACCCTTATCTTCAAGAAGCATGTTTTCTCTCCTTTTCTCAATATTATTGTAAACAATAAACAAAAAAAATGCAAATGTTTAAACATATTTAATTTTGGCAATAGTTCTCAATGTAAAAAGGAGAATAATTATGGAATTTAATGATAGCGTAACAAAAACAAATTTGGCTCGTTCTTTTGCAGCAGAATGTCAAGCAGGTGCAAGATATCAATTTATGTCAAAAAAAGCACTGGCGGACAACCAACAATTTCTGTCCGACACTATGAAGACTTTGGCTAAAAATGAAATGGCTCATGCCAAAATTTTTTATGACTACATCATCGAAAAAAGCAATGGAAGTGTCAAAAATATATCAATTGAAGCAGGTTTTCCTTTTGAAGAACCAGAGCTCAGAAACAGTCTTTTGGAAGAAAGCAAAATTGAATTGTCAGAAGCGGATAACATCTATCCAAGTTTTGCAAGAATTGCAAAAGATGAGGGATTTCTTGATATCGCAAAATCTTTTGAAATGGTCGCCAATGTTGAAGCCACACATCACAAAATTTTGGATTACCTAGCCTCACTTTATAAAACCAACAGAATGTACAAACGCACCAATCCAACTGAATGGAAATGTTCGTCTTGCGGTTATGTCAGCATTGCCAAAGAGAGTTTCAAAGAGTGTCCTCTTTGCAAGATGCCTCAAGGATATATCATTATTGACTTGGAGAAAGAACTTAGAGAACAATGAAAACAGGCGAAAAGTTTGCACAAAAGTGCAAACAAAGCCCTGTGAAGGGCTTTGAGCCAGACAATTTTGTCTGGCTTTTTCGCCCTTCTCCTCACCAATCAAAAACAAAAAAACCAACAAACAAAATGTTGGTTTTTTCTAAAGATGTTCATCAGTCATTAAAAACTGCTTTAAAGCTCTTGCCGAATTTAAATTTTGGCATTTTACATGCAGCAACCTTCACAGGTTTCTTAGTGAGAGGGTTGATTTTTGTTGTTGCAGCCTTGGAAACGAGTTCGAAAGAACCGAAGCCAGGGATTTGAATTTTCTCTCCTTTTTTAAGAGCACTTACGATTGTATCGATAACAGCATCAAAAACAATACCAGCGTCTTTTTGTGTGCAATTTGCTTTTTCAGCAACTGCTTTAACGAATTCACCTTTGTTCATCTTTATTCTATCTCCTTTTGATGATAATTTCGCATATCAATGCTATTGTTAGTTTATCATAAATAAAGGGATTTAGCAAATAAAAACGCACAAAAACAAAGAAAATTTATCTAGCAAAGAAATCTTCCATTTCTCTGAAATAAAATTTGATAACTTCCCAAAGACGATTTGCAAAATTATAGTCATAGACAACAAATTCCGTCCTGCCAACAATATAGTCTTCATTGCAGAAACCATTTTCACGACAATCAGAGGAATATTCTCTGTTGTCACCCATATAGAAAACCATATTTTCTGGAACTTGAACATAGACTAAGCCATTTTCTGAAACGTAATATCCGGCACTATCAACCTCATAACGGGCAAGAAAAGTTGAGTAGAAATTGTATTCATATTCCCAGGAGCCTATTTGCGCTGTAACAATTTGAGACATAGATTTGTGGATCCAAAGTGTTTCAGTGTTGTAGATCTGATAGCCATTTTCTCCATTTTCTCTTACCAATGCTTGTTCATCACTATAGTCTTCAAGAATGACGCCATTTGGTATTCTATAAAAGTAGAAACAATCTGCTCCGCTTGGCGACTCTCCTTTTGCAATCGTAATATAGTCCCCTTCTTTTGCCATCAATCGTTTTATAACGCTTGAAGAACCAGGACGTTCAACGACAATAATATCAAAAATCTCAGGAGTTGTGAGTTTGTCAACATAGACAGCATCATATGCCAAATTTTGAGCATTTTCAGTGTCATAGACAAGTTGTTCTTCAGTGATTTGATTGTTGAGTGTTGGCATCATAGAAACCCCACGAACCTCATAAAATCTATGTGTTGTGGTGAAAACAGTGTACCAAGCAAAGAAAATCAAAAAGAATATCAATATAATATAAAGAAAAATATGCGTAGTGAAATACAATGCAAGATGCTTTGTTTCATCTTTCACTTTTTCTTCACTGTATTGAATGAAATCTTTGTTATATTTGCTCAAAACAATCTCCAAAAATCATTATTTTTTCAAATTCCAATTTGCAAAACTGCAACCGCAATAATTTTGTCTGTAAAGTTCAAGTTCTTTGGAAAGATTGATACTTCTCAAATAACCATCTTTCTTTTTGAAACTTTCTGGCAAAAATTCAATCTCAATTTCTTTCGAAACATTATCTCCCACTTTGTTTATGACCAAGGTGTTTTTATGTGGACTCACAGAAAGAGTGGTGGCAAAAATCGAAAAACCATTTTCTTTTGCATATTGTGCCGTGCCTTTCAACCTGAAAAGAAAGCATTTTTCACACCTTGCCCCACCTTCTTTTTCGCTTTCAAGACCTTCAACAAATTTGTGCCACCCCGCATTGTCATAATCATAATCAACAAAAGGAACATTAAAAAACTCACAAACTTTTTGTTGCTCAACTTTTCTTTTTTCATATTCTTCTCTTGGCTCAATGTTTGGATTGAAATAAAAGACGATCACATCAAAATCATCTTTCAACCTCTCGATAACAACCGTCGAACATGGTCCACAACAAGAATGTAGCAACAACTTTTTCTTCATGCCTCAAATTATACTTTCTTTTGAAAATTTTGTCAACAATAAAACTTTTATTTGAAACTATTTCTCTTTTTCTTAAAAGCTCTCACTTCGCAAGAAAGTGCAACAAAACACCAACAAGCAAAGCGACGTTCGTTTTCGTCTGGTTGCAAGGGCGAAAAACAAATGTAACTGCGACACTTTTTGCATTTGTAAAAATGAGCCAAAGTGCAGTTTTTCGCCTAAGATAGACTTTTGACAGCATACATCATCATTTCATTGACAATTGGAGATTTGATGCGATAAATCAAAATCTTTCCTTCTCTCTTATATTCCACCATGTCTTGATCTTTCAAAGTCTTCAGTTGATGAGAAATTGTAGTCTGATTGATTCCAAGAAGTTTTGACAAATCATTCACACACAATTCTTTGATTGAAAGAGCGGACAAAATCTTGATTCTAGTCTGGTCAGAAAAATTTTGAAAATACAAAGCCAACTTGTTGGTGCAGCTGTCATTTGGAAGCAGTTCTTGCATTTCAAATTTGTTTCTTTCGGTAATTCTCAACAATTTATTCATTTTTTCTCCTTTTTGGGAACATTTAACTTTTCACTCACATATATTAAATCAAGAGCAACAAACATTAAGACAACTTCTTAATGATTGTGCTGAAAGATTTTCTTTCAAATATATTTTCCCAAACAAAAGAAGAAAAGTCAAAAAGAAAATATTTCTCTTTTGGACTTATTTTGAAATATTTTGTTGAAAAGGAGGGAATTATGTCACAAGATATTTTATGGGTGTTTTTGCTTTCGGTGTTGAGTTCTTCAAACGACACAAATCTTGCCACCAACACAAACATTTTGCTTCTACTTTTGCTTGGGCTTTCAAACAGCAACAATAACAACAACTTCCAAGGTTGTCGTTGTTTTAACAACTTGATTTAAAATATAACTTTTGGCTTTAAATTTTTGTTCACATTTTTTCTAATAAAAAAATATTTTCTGCAATTAAAATAGCATAAAAAAATTCCAAAAAATATTTAAAAAAAATTTTATAATTTTTTGTCAAATCGTTTGGAATTTTTTTTTATTTATGATATTATTCTTTTGTAATCAAAGATGAGAATATTATTTAAGTCTTTTGAGAACAATAAATATGAATTAAAATTGGAGGAAAATTGTATGAACTTTATGAGTACGTTGTTGAGTTTGGATAATGTATCATCTTGGCAAGACATTATAGACCATATTAACAGTTCTGGAGCAAGTGAAATTGGAAACTGGGGTTGGCTCACAAACCTTCTTAGTGTTATGTCCACTTTGCTTTGGGTATTATTGGTTTTAGTTGGCGCCGCTGGTGGTATCTATTCAATCTATGTTGGTGTCAAAATGGCAAGAGCAGAATCTGCTGAACAAAGAGATGAAAATAAAAAGCGTTTAATAAATATTATTGTCACTATTGTAGTAGTCGTTGTATTGATATTGTTCTTTAACATTTTCTTGCCAATGATTCTTAATGCATTCGGCGTATTCGATCCAATTTTCACAGGGACATCATTAATATAAAAAGAAAAGACATCACAAAAGTGATGTTTTTTTATGGAATTTATTTCGCATTATTAATTACAATAAGAAATTATAGAAAAAAAAGAGAAAAAAGATTTTCTCTTTTTTTATTAATTATTTTCAGCATTCAACAATTCTGTTTGGACTTTCAAAATCATTGCGTCAATAAATTGATCAAGATCGCCATTCAAAACACCTTCCAAATCATATGAAGAGAGGTTTGTTCTGTGGTCTGTCACTCTACCCTGAGGATAGTTGTATGTTCTGATTCTTTCATTTCTGTTTCCGCGACCAACCTGATTTTTCCTGTTTTGATCATATTCGTTGTTTCTCTGTTCTTCATAATAGTCATAAAGTTTTGCCTTCAAAATGTTCATGGCTTTTTCTTTGTTCTTGAGTTGACTCCTCTCGTCTTGACATGTGACCACAATATTGAGTGGAAGATATGTAATACGAATGGCAGTTTCAACTTTGTTGACATTTTGTCCGCCCGCACCACCAGAGTGATAAACGTCAATTCTCAAATCTTTGTCCGAAATTTCAATGTCAATATCTTCAACTTCTGGCAAAACAGCAACAGTTGCAGTTGATGTGTGAATTCTTCCCTGACTTTCTGTTTCTGGGACTCTTTGAACTCTGTGCACACCACTTTCATATTTCATTCGAGCATATGCGCCCTTGCCTTTAATCATCAAAGTGGCTTCTTTGATTCCTCCTATTTCAGTTTCTGACATGTCAATGTATTCAACTTTCCAATGTTTTTTCTCTGCATAATGAGAATACATACGGCAAAGTTCCAAACAAAAGAGAGCAGACTCTTCTCCACCTGCGGCGGCGCGAATTTCAACAATGGCATTGCTGTCATCATTTTCATCTTTTGGCAACAACAAAATTTTGATATTTTCAACAATTTTGTCAATTTGTTCATTAAGCCTTTGGATTTCACTTTCAAACAAAGCCTTCATCTCTGCATCTTTTTCGTTTTTCAGGTCATTTTCGCAATTTTCCAAGTCATTAATGCTCTTTTTCAATTCTTCATGAGCATTTGCCAATTCTTCCAGAGAACTTCTTTCTTTAACTAATTTTTTCCATTCTTTGTTGTCAGCAATAATCTCTGGACGAGAAATAAGGTCAGTCAATTCATCAAACCTAACCTTTGATTTCTCCGTCTTTATCAACAATTCTTTACTTTCGTTTTCCACAAATCACCCTTTCAATCTTATTATAATCTTTAATTGTTTTAATCTCTTCAAATCCATTATCCCTCAAAATTTTTCGAACTGCTTTTGCCTGTCCTTTTCCAACTTCAAAGAAAATCAAACCATTTTGATTTAATCTCAATGGAGCCTGCTCTGCGATCTTTCTATAAAAGTCGAGGCCATCTTCTCCCCCGTCCAAAGCAAGAACTGGATCGCACTCTTTGACATTTTTGTCCAATTTTTCAATGTCTTTTGTTGGGATATATGGTGGATTCGACACAATTATATCAAACTTACGCTTTCTTTTCAAGTTATCAAACAAATTTGAATGTAGAAATTCAATTTTGACATCATTTTTCTTTGCATTTGACTCCGCTGTCAAAAGAGCAGATTTGCTTATGTCAACAGCAGTCACATTGGCATCAGAGTTTTTTGCAATGGCAACAGCAATGGCACCCGAACCTGTTCCCAAATCCAAAATGGTGGCATTTTTGAAGTATGTTTCTGCTTTCAAAACCTGCTCGACCAAAATCTCCGTTTCCATTCTTGGTGTCAAAACTTTTTTGTTCACATCAAATCGCAATCCATAAAATTCTGTATAACCAAAAATGTTGTCAATGCTTTCTCCCTTTGCTCGCCTTTCTGTTGCTTTCATGATTTCTTGATATTGTTTTTCTGTCACAAAAGAAAGCAGTTTGATTTCTGCTCTGTTTTTGCCAAGCACTGTGGCAATAATCCAATCAGCATCGCTTTTGTCCGTAATCCCCGCGTTATAAAGTTTGTTTCTGACCTGCGTATAAACAACGGAAAAAGCCTTTTTGTTTTCGTCGTCCATAAACTCTCTTTCCTTTTGACTAGTCAGCAAATTGATTTCTGTCATGGCCACCATAACCGTTTCAATATGAGTTGTCGTTGGCTTGTCGTAAACCAAAAACCCAGTCAAATTTTGCAGTTTGTTTAAAAATTTGCACTTTGGCAAATTCATAAGCCACAAAATTTCATATGCAAAACTCATGCAAACAAGAAACACCGCAACATTCAAAGCAAGGTTAAACCAAAAACCATAATCTGCTCCCCATAATGTTACCACAAGAAAATCCAAAACAAAAACAAAAATCAAATAATTCAAAAAATTTGGCGTTAAATTCGAATTTTTCACAATAAAAGAATTCAAATTTTTGATTTTTTTTATATTTTTATCTTTTTTTTGAGATTTTTCTTTGTCTCTTTCAAAATCTCTTAAAACAATTTCTCCGGCTTTGTTAAACCTAAAACATTCCACAACGACAGGAAAAACACGCAGTGCCAAGACAAAAAGAAAAAACAGAATCAATTTAAAAACAAAAATGACAAAATTTCTCAACAGTTCACTGCCTTTATAATCCACAATCAAGTATCCAAGTTTTCCTGGCAACAAACCCAACACAAATGCCGAAAAAATGACTGCCAAAATTGAAACTAATCCAACAATGATCAATTTTTGTGTGTAAAATTTGTTAATTTCGTTTGTTTTTGTTCTTTTGTTTGTATTGCATAAATCATAGGACAGCAAAAGAGCTTGAAAAAAACCAAAAATGCCACAAAAAAAGAATTGAAAACCTCTCATAAATGGAAAATGCCAAAAAATAATTTTGTTCTTTTCTCTGAAGCTTTTCATTTTTTTTTGACCATCACAATTTATGGCTGAAATGACTTTTTTGTCATCACAATGTATGACAACACCATTTGAAGTTGGAAAAAAAATCCTGTCCATAACCTGATTTTTGACAATTTTTCATTATTTTATGCGAAATTCAAGTTTTTGAAAAACATTGACATCATTCATTTCTTATGTTAAAATATCATCATCTAAAAGGGAGGATATTATGCCAGGATTGTTGCCTACTCAATTTGAATCAAAAATGAGAGAACAAGGTTTTACTGATTTGACTGGAAAGATCATTAAGGGAGTTTTCAAGGATAGCGGGTTATTTATCTCTGAATATGACAGAGATGAAAATGGCAATTTGGTCCTTGGAGTAGGACGATTTATGAATTTGGAGAAACCACTTTTCTTTGTGGTAATTCCAAAAGAACAGGAGACCACATATATGCAAACGCAAAATCTTTTGGAATTGACGGTTTTTGAAACTGCATGTCAACATGTCATTGAACCAATTGAAAGATATATTGTTTCCACCGCCGCAAATTTGACGCAAGAAATCTATAAAAATGAACAATGTGACTTATTCGATGATGAAAACTCACTGGATCAAAGGCGCAAAAATGCAATCAATTTTTACTCCAACAAAATTTATGTAACTCCTAAAAGAGTTTTGAATCCATTAAGCACAATGCCAAAATCTGTTTTGGAAAACAATTCTGTTCTTTCAATAATAAGCAAACAGCTGTTCTTGAAATTGTCAGAAGATGCACAACGTTTTGACACTCCAGAAGCAGAGGTTTCTTTCAGAACCATAACATCTCAAACAATAAAAGATCTCATCAAAAATATAGAAAAAAAACATGAAGGCGAACATATCAATGGAATAATGAGTTTTGACAAAGATTTGAAAAAATTTGACAAAAAGTTTGAGAAAGAAGGTTCAAATAAAAAATTATAAAAAAAAGACGAAAATTCGTCTTTTTTTATTGCAAATTATATTTTTTCTTGAAGTTTTCAACTGTTCCGCTTGAGTCAACGACTTTCTTCTTTCCAGTGTAGAAAGGATGGCATTTGTTGCAGATATCAATCTTGAGTGTGTCGCCCTTAACACAAGAACCTGTTTTGAAAGTATTTCCACATGCACAAACAACAGTTACTTCATGATAATCTGGATGTAAATCTTTTTTCATAAACCTTTCTCCTTTTAATCACCAACATAAGGAAGAAGTGCCATATTTCTTGCTCTCTTGATTGCATTTGCAAGTTCTCTTTGATGATAAGAGCAAACGCCTGTTTGACGTCTTGGCAAAATTTTACCCTTCTCTGTGATATATTTTCTGATTTTTACTACATCTTTGTAGTCAATAGTTTTTTCGCCAGCAACACAGAAAGCACAAACTTTCTTTTTTGCAGGTTTACGATATTTTTTAACAACCTTTTCTTCGGTTTTAACAACTTCGCTCATTTTTTCTCCTTGGGCATCATGCCCCATAAATTTTTTCGACTTTTTGATATGTCACTTTTGTGACTTAGAATGGCAAACTGTCATCATCGATCTCTTCAAGTTCGGCAGTTTCTTTTTTGCTTGCTGGTTTGCTTTCACTTGGAGCAGAGTATGAATTTTCTGAACTGTCTCCTCCATTTCTTGGACCAACAAATTCCACTTCTTCTGCAATGATGTCAGTTGAGTTTCTTTTGGTGCCGTCAGCAGCATCATAACTGGAAATTTGAATTCTTCCAACAATTCCGCACTTTGAGCCTTTCTTCAAATATTTATGACAATTCTCGCCTGGTGCCCCCCAAACTGTGATGTTAAAGAAATCTGCATCTCTTTCGCCATCAGCATTTGCAAATCTTCTTTGAACAGCAAGACCAAATCTGCAAACAGATCTTCCGCTGTTTGTTGTTTGAAGTTCTGGGTCTCTGGTCAAATTTCCAACCAAAATAACTTTATTCATAAATTTTCTCCTATTTTCTTACAAACATTTGACGAACAATGCCATCAGTGATGGTCATAAGTTTGTTCATTGCATCAACTTCTTCTGGGTTCATAGAGATGTTCATAATCACATAGAAACCTTCATTTTTGAAGTTGATAGGATAAGCAAACTTTTTCATTCCAATCTTATCAACGCCTTCAACAGTGCCTTTGTGAGATTCAACATATGCTTTTTGTTTTGCAATAAGTTCTTCTCTCTTTTCTTCACTGACATCGCTGGCAATGATAAACATAAGTTCATACTTATTCATCTTTTTACCTCCTTTTGGACTAATGGCTTTCAAGTTCACACGACTTAAAAGCAAGGACAGTATTTTTACTGCTCTTAATTTATAACACATAAATCAATATTTGTCAAGAGAATTAACTTAAATAAAATTTCTCTTCAACAAACGAAACAATGTATTTACCATTAATATGATTGTCATTAATATATTCATATTTTTTAGCATTCTCAATTGCCTTACAATTTTTTTCATCATAGTAAATAACATACATTACCGAATTTTTAGGTTCAGTATTTAAAATTCTGATTTGCCTTTCTTTATTTTCATTTTTTAAAGAATTTAACACATCATTGCACAATATACAAAATTGGTTATTGCTTCCAAAATAAAAATTTTCAAAGTGCAAATCATCAACACCTCCTTTCAACATTCTATACATATAATTTCTAATTTCTCTTACATGTTTTAACTCACCAAATCCTATAACCACTATATCCATTTTATCTCCTTAAATACAGTTTTAAACTGCATTTTTACTATTTTACAGTTTATTTCTGTATTATGTCAATAAATTGGAGAAATAAAATGAACAATTTATATACATTGTCAGATAGAATTAAAAAACTTCGATTGCAATATGGTTACACACAAAAATATATGGCAGAAAAACTTGAAATAAGTTATCAATCTTATCAAGCATATGAATATGGAAAAACTTTGCCATCTTTAGAAAATTTTATTAAACTTGCAGATTTGTTTGATGTTTCATTAGACTATCTCATTGGTCGTAAAGAATATTAAAAAAACATGCCAAAGCATGTTTTATTTTCCGCCCCTACCTTCATCAATTTTGCGCTGAATCAATTCGGTTGCTTCCTTTGAAAGTCCAGGTTTTGAGGTTTCTGGTGGCAATTCTTGATAAATTGGAAAATATTTGCCTGTTTCATCATATCTGATCTCCACTTTGCCTGGTTCGACACACATTTCCACACCTTCAGGAAAAGGACTTTGTTCTCCTTCAAGATTTCCTTCATTTCTGATGCCTGCATAATATGTTGCAAGTCCAAGCAAACCATTCGCTCTGGCATTTTCGTCTGTATGAAGATAAACATGTCCGTTTGTTTCAAATTCTTTTTTAATGAACTTTCTAAGTTGTCCTTCAAACCTTCTGATTTGTTCAGAATTTAAATATGCTTCTGACCTTTTCTCTTCATTCTCATCGTCAAGCTTCGTCATTATGCGACTTAGGAGATAATACATAAACTCATTCTTTTCTTTGAGTTCTTCCAAATCATCTTTTGCCTCTTCATAGTATGACCTTGCACTTGTTTTCCCTGAAAGAATGTCTGTCCACCACTTAACGACAAAATTAATCGTTTTATCAAGATTGTTCTCTTCCATTGTTTCTCCTTTAAACTTATAACATGATTATATATGATTTTTCACTTTTGTCAATACGAAAATAAAAAAAGATTGAAAAAATATCAATCTTTTTCTTCTTAATTTCTTCACACTTTTTGTTTCACACATTTTTTCCACAACAATTTTTGTATTTCTTCCCGCTTCCACATGGGCAAGGATCGTTTCTTCCAATTTTCTTTTCTGTGTTTTTCACTGTGACCTGTTTTTTGATTTCTTGTGGCTTGGATTGTGCTTGTGGGTCATACACTCTCGCCTCTGTCATTTTTGGCTGAGGCCTTGGCTCTGGTCGTCTGATTTCAATGTTTGTGTTGAGAAGAACAACACATGTTGTTTCTCTGATTTTTTCAATCATGTTGTCAAACATTTCATAACCTTCTTTTTTGTAAGCAAGAATTGGGTCTTGATTTCCAAAACCACGAGCAAAAATTTCATTTTTCATGGTTTGCATATCATCAATGTGGTTCATCCAGTTTGAATCAACAACTTTAAGCAAAACAAATCTTTCAATTTTTTCAAAATCAATTCCAAACTTGCCTGCTTCAACCATTCTCTCGTTGTATCTCTTCTCAACAAGTTTCAAAACTGCATTTTCCAGATCTTCACGATCAAAGCCTTCACAGAATTCTTCCGTTATGACATTTTTGTCTTTTTCCAAAAGTCCTCTTTCAAGTTCTTGATTGATTTTGGCAAAATCCCATTCAAAATATGGTTTGTCATCATCAACACACTTGTCACAGAACTTTGAGATAACCCCCGGAAACATTCCCATGATCTGTTCATGAACATCAAGTCCGTCCAAAACTTTGTTTCTTTCTTTGTAGATGACTTCTCTTTGTGCATTCATAACATCGTCAAATTGCAAAACGGTTTTTCTCATGCCAAAGTTTTGAATTTCAATTTTCTTTTGTGCTCCTTCAATTTGCTTTGAAAGAATCTTAAGTTGAATTGGAGTATCTTCTTCCAATTTGAAAAACATTGCAATCTTCTTGAGTCTGTCGCCACCAAATCTTCTGATCAAGTCATCTTCAAGTGACAAGAAAAACACGCTCGAACCTGGGTCTCCCTGACGAGAAGCACGTCCACGCAACTGGTTGTCAATACGTCTTGACTCATGACGTTCTGTTCCAATGATGTGCAAACCACCTGCGGCTTTGACTTCTTCTTTTTCGACATCTGTTGTCTTTTTGAATTCGTTGTAAAGTTCGTTATATCTTGCTCTTGCCTTGTTCATTTCGGCATCATCAACCGTGTTGAAGGCTGTGGCATAAGAGATTTGTTCATCAGAAAAATTTTCATCTCTCATCTGTTTCTTTGCCATAAATTCTGGGTTGCCACCAAGCAAAATGTCCGTTCCACGACCAGCCATGTTTGTTGCGATTGTCACAGCGCCTTTTCGACCAGCCTGTGCAACAATTTGACTTTCTTGTTCGTGATTTTTGGCATTCAAAACAGTATGCTTGATTTTTGCCTCTTTAAGTGCCCTGGAAAGCAATTCACTTTTTTCAATTGTGATTGTGCCGACAAGAATTGGCTGTCCAAGTTCGTGACGTCTTTTGATTTCTTCCACAATTGCCTTGATTTTTCCATTTTCAGTTGTAAACACAATGTCTGGTTCGTCAATTCTGATGTTTGGTTTGTTTGTTGGAATTGTGACAACGTCAAGTTTGTATATTGCTCTAAATTCACCTTCTTCTGTCTTGGCAGTTCCTGTCATACCAGAAAGTTTGTTGTATATTCTGAAATAGTTTTGGAAAGTGATTGTCGCCAATGTCTTGTTTTCATCTTTGATTTCCACACCTTCCTTGGCCTCAATTGCTTGGTGCAAACCATCATTATATCTTCTTCCCGGCATCAAACGACCAGTAAATTCGTCAACGATGATGACTTCACCATCTTTGACAATGTAGTTCTCATCTCTGAACATGACAAAATTTGCTTTCAAAGCATTGTTGATATAGTGGTTCAATTCCAAATTGTCAATGTCGGACAGATTTTCTGTGCCATAAAATCTTTCCGCTTTTGCAATTCCACTTTCTGTCAAGTTTAGCGCCTTGGTTTTTTCGTCTTTCTCATAATCTTCAGGTTTCAAAGTTTTTGCAAATTTTTGTGCTTTGACATAGTTGTCACTTGATTTCATTCCTCTGCCAGATATGATAAGAGGAGTTCTTGCTTCGTCAATCAAAATGGAGTCAACTTCATCGACAATGGCAAAATTATGTCCACGCTGAACACGTTGTTCTTTCATGATTGCCATGTTGTCACGCAAATAGTCAAACCCAATCTCGTTGTTGGTGCAATAAGTAATGTCGCTGTTGTATGCTTCTCTCTTTGCTTTCTCATCCATGCCAGAAACGACAACTCCAACAGAAAGTCCCAAAAATTTGTAAACCTTTCCCATCCACTCAGCATCACGTTTTGCCAAATATTCATTGACAGTGACAACATGCACACCAAGACCAGTCAAAGCATTGAGATAGGCTGGAAGAGTTGCCACCAAAGTTTTTCCTTCACCTGTTGCCATTTCTGCAATACGACCTTGATGCAGTGCAATTCCACCAAGAATCTGAACATAGAAATGGCGCATCTTCAAAACTCTGTCAGATGCCTCACGAACAACTGCATAAGCCTCTGGAAGCAAGTCCATCAAACTTTCACCATTTTGATAACGTTTTTTGAAATCTTCGGTGCAATTTTTGAGTTGCTCATCAGTGTAGTCTCTGTATTTATCTTCAAGTGCAACAACCTTATCTGCTATTTTCCTAAGTTTCTTAACTTGTGATTTGTTTTCATTCCCAAAAAGTCCCATTAATTTCTCCTTGTCTTGCAATAATTATATCAATAATAGCAAAAATAATAAAAAAAAACAAGTTTTTTTCTCTTTAATTTAGCGATATCAAAATTTCCAAGTCAATTAATTTTTGCCCCGCCATTTTTCCTACAATAATTGACAAAATACACACATTATGATAAACTTATAAAAATGTTTTTAGGAGGATTACATGGCAGACGATAAGTTGAACCTGACTGAAAGTTTCAAGGAAATCACTGTTACAAGAAATGGCATAAACGAAACAATAAAGATTCCAATGATTGGTCAAGGCACTTGGATGCTTGATGACACAAACACAGAGAAAGCGGTTTCTGATGCTCTTGACGCAGGTTATGTTGCCATTGACACTGCACAAGGATATGGGAATGAAGAATTTGTTGGAAAAGCCATTCAACATGCTTTGGCTGAAGGTCTTTCACGAGACAAACTTTTTATCTCCTCCAAACTTGATCCAGACACTGCAAAATCAGATGATGAACTTGGCTCAATGACTGAGGCGGACGCGGAAAGAGAAAAAGCACGCATAAGAACAGAAATTGAGAAAAGTTTCACTGCCCTTGGTTTGACTGGTGAACACGACTATATTGATTGCTACTACATTCACTCTCCAGCACCATGGGAGAAAATGGAGATAGGTCACGAGAGTGAATATATGAACAGCGTTCTTCTCCAATGGCAAGTTTTGAATGAATATTATCAAGCAGGAAAGATCAAAACCATCGGTGTTTCAAACTTTTCAATTCAATCACTAAACAAGTTGAAAGAAATTTGTGAAATCGAACATTTGCAAATGCCGCAGGTTATGCAAATGCCTCTTTTGATTGGACATAATGAAGAAGAAAGAATGAGATTTTGCACAGAGAACAATATTCAGCCTGTTGCATATTCAATTTTAGGGTCAAAACATCTTCTGGATCACGAACTTGTCAAAGCGATGGCATCAAAGTATGGAATGACTCCTGCAGAGCTTTGCACATATTACACCACTCAAGTTTTGAAAGTGCCATCACTGACCCGTTCAACAGATCCCGAAAGAATAAAGGCAAATTCTCAAGTTCCAAATGTGACTTTGTCAGAACTTGACACAAAAGTTTTGATGGCTTGCAATGATGATTGTCGTGAATGGGACGTCAAAAAGGGTTGGAATAAAGATTCAGAATGGCGATTTTTGGAAGCACCTTTTGATCAAGACAAAATTGAAGCGACAAAAGACGGAGTTGGCGGATTGAACGTTCTTGATCTGTTGCCATTTGCGGACTTGGATTATGACACATTGAAGACTTCAAATCCTGAGGTTTATGCAAGATACAATGAAACTGCACAGAGATTTGCAGAAACTTTTGGCACTCTTGATTTAAGCACACTCAACGAAGTCATAACGCATTTAACTCCATCAAAAGCATTACTCCTTGACAACTGCAGACATGACTTCGGAGACGAAAAAACAAATTTAACAGGTTGGCTGCAATCAGCACTCATAACCAAACTTGTCAATGAAAACACACCAATTAAGCAAGAGACAGTTCGAAAGATCTATGAACTTGGTTGGCAAGATTCATTCTCGCATGATTTGGAACTTTGGAGAGCAGATGAGAGATTTGCCAACAACCTGGTTATATCTTCCCTTATGGCGACTTTTGAAAGAAACACATCACCAACTTTTGAGACCCCTTCACCTTTGCATGAACGCGAAAGAACAGTAAATCCTCGCCCAGTTGAGAGAAGAGTTCCTGACAGGGATTTGCAAACCGTTCCTTTTGTTGTAGACAATGAAACAAGGGATTTTCATTTCTATGTTCCATACACAAAAAACAATGGCTCTAAAATTGACTATCTTGAAGTAATTTTGGACAACGAAGGGATTTATGTGAATGTTGCAGGTTTGAAAGAAAACACTGAAGAAACCACTCGTTGCAGAATCCTATCTCAAGGAGTAAGAAATGTTGGAGACCAACAATATTATGCTGTTGGGATTGAACAAAACGACACAAATGATGTTGTCATACTTCCTATAACAGTGGAAAACAACGAAATTTTCTTTAATAATTTCATGGAAATTTCAAATGGCACAATTGAAGACATTGCAGAGATAAAAGCAGACAAAATACCAAAATTCACAACAATCACAAAAGACTTTTCATCAGAACTTGTCAACAATTCCACTGGAGGAAGCGGTGAAACTGTCGGAAATGGAAGTGGTGAAAATGGAAATCAAAGAAGAAGAACCAGAACCACCACAAGAACAGAAACAACTGGACCAAGAAGAATCGCTGGAAATTTGATATATAAATCTGGGGATATCTCATACATTTTTCTTCCATACAAAACCACTGACAACAGAGACAGTCACCTGGTTTTGATCCAGCAAGGTGAAAATCTTTATTTAAACATCAAAGGGGTTGATGAGTCAGACAGGGCGAAAAACACCACCTGTCAAATTTTCTCTGCTTCTTTTGCCAACGTTGGAACTGGAGAAATTCTTTCATTGGAACTCGAAGTCAACGGCAGCAGACGAGCAGTCAACTTTCCTATTCCAAAAAATCGAAACGAACAGTTGTTGTCTGACATAAACTCGCTTCTTGCACACAACAACATACGAAACACAGAGATTGAAGTCTATGACTGCCCTAGAGTTTCAAATCCAGCCTTCAATTCGGGCATAAATGCGGAAGTTCCAATTGCAAATGAAACAATAAAGCAGGACAAACTTGTCAGAACCAAAAAAACTGGGCAAACATTAGAAAGTCAAACTTTATCAGTTGGCGGAGAATCAATTTCTGGTCTCAGCCAAGAAATAGACTCTGAAAAATTGGGATTGACAACCCCGCAAAAGATAACTTTGTTTGATTCTTCTTCATACACCAGTTCTGGTGCATCAATTCTTAAAGATGCACTTCTTATAGTCACATCAGAAAACAAAGAAACTCCAATTGCAGTGTTTGCAAAAGGCACAAAAACAGAAGATGGCACAAGTGTTTCAACCGTTCAATTTAAAGTCTCAAAAGAGTTTCTTGACGATTTTCGTACAAAAAATCCAAGCGTTGAAATTCCCGATGGAATCATTAATGGCGATTTTGTTGTTTATGATGTTGAAAAACTCAAATTGTCACAAGACCTAAATATCAATGACGTGCAAATCAGAGGTGCAAGTTCTGATTTTGCAGTTTTGTTTTCTGCATTAGGTTGCCAAATCGTTGACAAAAACAATCATTTCGGAATTGTTTCAAACGAAACAAAGCCGTTCAATATTGGTGTTTCGACCGATTTCTTATCAACGGTTTTGAAACAAGAATCAGAGAAAAGTGATGTTGAGAAGAAATATTCCTTTGACAGAAAAGGTGCAAGTTATGATGCTCTTTTGATTGCAAGAATCCAACTTGAAAGAGAAAAAACAACACAACCAGACAAAATCGTGTCTGTGACACTTCCTGAAGGTTCGGCAACTCCCGAAGAAAAATTATATTCTGTGCCGATCACTGTCAAAAACGATGATGGTTCAAGTGTCGAGCAATATCTCAACATCAGAATTGACAGAGAAGGAAAATCTTATGCTTATCTTCACATCACAGGTGAAAGCGTTAAATCTGCAAAAATCCCAAAATTCTATGAAATCGACATTGCTCATCTTGAAGAAAGCACAACCTCTTCTTTAGATTCTGTCCAAAATCCTTCTCTTTATTTGGGATTGAAAGACGGAAAAAACGTTGTTCGTGTAAACATAGATTTGGATTATGAACAAAATGTCAACAGTTTAAAAAGTCTCAAAAATGACATTTTAAACAAAGAATTTAATGCAAAAATTGAAGACGAACATAAGTTGACACCATTGTTTGAAGGAAGTCAAAGAAAAATTGGTGATGAAGATTACGAAATCTATCCAAGACCAAAAGAAAACAGTTCAAACATTCTTTCTTTCGACAACACTGCAATTCTTTCAAGACGTCCTGCTGAAGAAAATTCAGGTTCTGAGCCACCGATTGCAAGATCTCCATCACTCCCTGATCCTCCGATCGTCAACAGACAAAGAATCATTCAAAGAGAAGAACCTCCTGTTCCGCCACCTCAACCACCTCAACCACAACCACCAAGGCGACAAGAACTTGCTCCAGAAAAAGAAGAACCTATCAAACCAATAGACTGGAAAGAACCTCTTGTAAAAGATAAACCACCAAAAAATCTTGGTCCAAGAAACATGTTCATCATTTTGTTTGCAATGTGCACACTCTTCTCAATGCTGGTTCCATGGCTTGCGATTGGAGCATATATCTTTGCAGGAATCGGAATTCTCAATGAAGTTCGCCCTTGGATTGTCAACATTGTGAAAGAGAAAAAGCAAAAAGAAAAACAAAAAGAGAGAACTTACAAACCTGGAAAAGAAAAAAGCAAAGAATTGCAGAAAACAAGAAAAAAAACAAGAAGCAAATTATCTAAACAAAGAAATCACTTGAACGATCTTGAAAGAAAGAGACAAGCAATAATAAACGACCAAACTCTTTCCGCTGCAAAAAAACAAAAGAGATTGAAAAAAATCAATAAAGAAATCAGGGAAGCAAGAAGGAATGTTGAGCAACATCAACTCAGCGTTTCAAATGTGGAATTGCAATTGCAAAATCTTCAACTCGATAAAAATCTCGACAATGCCAAAAAGACCTTAAAGAACAAGAGAAAAAATGATAAGAAAATTCGAAAAGCCGAAGATGCTGACTTGGCTGACTTGCAAAAAATTGTGACTGAAAGGGAGAAACGTTTCAATGAGGTGCAAACACAACATGCCGAATTGAATGAATTAAACGAACTTGAGTACCTTGAAAGAAACAATCGCTCCGCTTTGACATTATCACAAATAGAAAGACTCAAAAAATTACGTAAGAAATTTGGTAAAAACCGCTCAAAAAGAAGTTCTATTGAAAGAAGAAACGACGAAAGAGTCAATTACTTATACACACAATACACAACTGCTCAAAACAATTTGTCTCAAAGACAGCAAGCTGTTGCAAACAATAGACAAGCCAGACAAGAAGAAATATCTCAATTGGAAAATGAAATATCTGGTGCGCGAAACGACCAAAGGTCTACAAGAAGACGAATCAGAGAAACAAGAACAATGAGAAGACGGGTTGATGGAGAAGGTGCAATCATGCAAGACTACACCCTCGGAGACTTGCCGCCTGAAACTGACAATGGAAGAAGGGTTCAAACTTCTCGAACAGAAAGACTTAATGAAAGAAATCGAAACAATAGAAACAGATCCAGAGGACTGTGAAATTGATGTAAAAACGGAGAGGTGAAAAACATCTCTCCAAATTACTATGGAGAATTTATGAAAATTGGTGTTGTAGGTTTGCCAAATGTTGGCAAAAGTTCACTTTTTAATGCAATCACAGAAGCTGGCGCTGAAAGTGCCAACTATCCTTTTTGCACTATCGAACCAAACATTGGAATTGTTGATGTCCCAGACAAAAGATTACAAGTTTTGGGAGAGATGTATCACACACAAAAAATCACTCCTGCAAGCATCGAATTTGTTGATATTGCAGGACTCGTTGCCGGAGCAAGTCACGGAGAAGGACTTGGAAACAAATTCCTGAGTCATATTCGTGAAGTTGACGCAATTGTTCATGTTGTGAGATGTTTTGACAACGACAAAATCATTCATGTGAGTGGAAGCATTGACCCAAAACGTGACATTGAGACAATCGAAATGGAATTGGCACTCTCTGACCTTGAACAAGTCAACAAAATCTTGGAAAAGAATGCCAAACTTGTCAAAACCACTGGCGACAAATCTTTGATTTTGACAGTTGATATGTTGACAAAAATCAAAGAGGCATTGGAAGTTGGGAAGCAAGCAAGAATTTTGGAGTATTCAGATGAAGAGAAAAAACTCTTAAAAAACTTTTCTCTTTTGACAGCAAAACCGGTCATCTATGTTGCAAATATCAGCGAGGATGACATTGGAAAACCAGATTGCGATTATGTCAAACAAGTCAAAGAAATCGCCAAAGAAGAAGGAGCAAAAGTTGTCGTTCTTTCTGCAAAAATTGAAGAAGAAATCGTCGGCCTAGACAAAGATGAAAGAGATATGTTCAAAGAAGAACTTGGAATCAAAGAAAGCGGTCTTGAAAAACTTGTTATGGCAAGTTATGATTTGCTTGGACTTCAAAGTTATTTGACTGCTGGTGAAAAAGAAGTTCGTGCTTGGACAATCGTCAAAGGGACAAAAACCCCTGCCGCCGCTGGAAAAATTCACACCGACTTTGAAAAAGGATTCATCAAAGCAGAAGTTGTAAGTTATGACGACCTTGTTGAAGCAGGCAGTTTTTTGAAAGCAAAAGAAAAAGGGAAAGTCAGAATGGAAGGAAAAGATTATGTTGTTCAAGATGGCGATGTGATCTTGTTCCGTTTTAACAACTAATCAATGAGTTTAAGGAAAAATTATGAGTAAAATTGACCAATTGTCCCCTCTTGCTTTGGCTTTCATGGGAGATGCAGTGCATACCGCTTTTGTCAGAGAGGAAGTTTTGAAGGGAAATCTCAACAAAATAAACAACTATCACAATCTTGCAAAAAAATTCTGTAATGCAAAAAAACAACAGGAAACTCTTGAAAAATTGCAACCTATTCTTTCTGATGATGAAAAAGACATTGTGAGAAAAGCGAGAAATTGCAAAAGCAAACACTCTGCAAAGAATTTTGATGAAGAGACTTACAAAAAGTCCACTGCTTTTGAAGCACTTGTTGGATATTTGTATCTGAACAACAAAAAAGACAGACTAAAAGAAATTTTGATGCTGTCAATTCAAGAAAATGAGGTAAAAGATGAAAATTGAAGGCAAAAATCAAGTCATTGAAGCAATCAAAAACGATGTCACAATCAACAAAATCATTGTCGACAAAAATTATATGACAAGAAAAGATGATGTCATCTCTCTTGCAAAAAAAGGAAAACTGCGTGTGGAATTTATGCCTAAAAAAGCAATGGACAGCATAAGTGAAACAGGACATCATCAGGGATACATAGCAGAAACAGTAGACTTTGAATATTGCAGCATTGAAGACATATTGAATCATGCAAAAACTCAAGGACATGATGCTTTTGTTGTTTTGCTTGACGGAATTGAAGACCCACACAACCTTGGTGCAATCATCAGAACTTGCGAGTGTGCCGGAGTTGACGGAATCATCATTCCAAAAGTTAGAGCCTGTCAAGTTAATGAGACAGTTGTCAGAACAAGTGCTGGTGCAATTTCAAACATGAGAATTTGCCGAGTTACAAACCTTAAAGAAGCCATTGACAAACTCAAAGATGCTGGTCTTTGGATTTATGTTTCAGAAACTGGTGGAGAGAACATCTACAAACAAAACTTAACAGGACCTATTGGAGTTGTCATTGGAAGTGAAGGCAACGGAGTCAAACAATCAATAAGAACATATTGCGATGGAATTGTCACCCTCCCACTTAAAGGGAGTGTCAATTCTTTGAACGCAAGTGTGGCAACTGCACTTGTTGTTTACGAAATTTTGAGACAAAGAGAAAATTGAGAGGAAACACTTTGACAGACATAAAAAATTTAACAGACGAAGAATTGTTGGAAAGAATCAAAAATGGAGATGATAAGGCTGAGAATGAAATCTTTGCAAGATACAAAGATTTGGTCACAAAAATCAGCCGTGGATATTTCATTGTTGGCGGAGATTTGGAAGATTTGGTGCAAGAAGGCATGATTGGTCTTTACAAAGCCATAAAGGGCTACAGCGGTCACAAAGAGACAACTTTCAAGACTTTCGCCATAATTTGCATCAAACATCAAATACAAACGGCAATAAAAAGAGCAAATACAAACAAAAACAAACCCTTATCATCGGCAATTTCTTTTCAAAGTTTCCAAGATGGAAAATCGTCAGAAAACATTGATTTTTTGCCCGTAGAACTCGTGTCAGACTCCACCCCAGCAGAAAAGGTCATAGACAAGGAAAATTATCAAAATCTGAAACAGACAATCAAATCCAGTTTGTCAGAGATGGAATACAAGGTCCTGCAACTGTATCTGAAAGGTTATTCCTACAAAGAAATTTCCAGTGTTTTGGGAATCAGCAACAAAAGCATTGACAACAGTTTGACACGAATTAAAACCAAACTGAGAGAAAAATTGAACCGTTTATAACGGTTTTTATTTTTTTATATATCCAGATATATCCACATTCACCTCCTATTCACTTGACTTTTGGACGAAAAACCACTTAAAATAGTGGTTAATAAATAATTATCAGGAGAAACGAATGAGTTTAAAAAATATAGACATTGACAAAATTGTTCCAGAAAATGAATTGGAAGAAGAAATAATTGCGGACATAAAAGCAGGAAGAACAAAAGAAGTTGTAACACGTTGTCCACCAGAACCAAGTGGCTATTGGTATATTGGGCATGTCAAAGCATGGACAATCAACTTTGAAACCGCACAAAAGTTTGGCGGAAAGACATATTTGCGTATGGACGACTCCAATCCAACAAAAGAAGATGGAGAATTTGCTGACAGCTATATGGCTGACCTTGAATGGCTTGGTTTCAAACCTGAAGCGCTTGTTTATGCAAGTGAATCATATTTTGATGACATCTACAAAATTGCCGAAAAAATGATTATGAATGGTGATTCGTATGTTTGTGACCTTTCTGCTGAAGAAGTTTCTGCCACAAGAGGAACATTGACAGAACCTGGAAAAGAAAGTCCATACCGCAACAGAACACCAGAAGAAAACTTGAAATTGTTCAGGGAAATGCGTGATGGAAAATATCCAGACGGAAGCAAAACCTTGCGTGCTAAAATTGATATGGCACACCCTAACATCAATATGCGTGATCCGGTTATGTACAAAATTGCAAGACAACATCACTATCGCGTTGGTGACAAGTGGTGCATTTGGCCACAATATGACTTTGTTCACCCAATGGAAGACTGTCTTGAAGGAACAACCTACAGCTTATGTGACAAAGGCTTCCAAGACCATAGAGTTGTCTATGAATGGTTTGTTGAACATGGTTGGGGCAAAAAATATGCTCCAAAGCAAAGAGAGTTCAGCCGTCTTGTCATTGAAAATGTCTTGACTGGAAAAAGATATTTGAAACAACTTGTGAACAGTGGTGCTGTCAGCGGTTGGGACGATCCAAGATTTCCGACACTTGTTGGCATAAGAAGAAGAGGTTACACAGCAAAAGCTGTCAAAGATTTTGTCAAGTCCGTTGGCTGGGGAAGCACAATTGAAGTGACTGTTCCATTCTCTGCATTGGAATATTATGTTCGTGAAGATTTAAACAAAATTGCCACCCGTGCAATGGCTGTTCTTGATCCATTGAAAGTTATCATAACAAACTATGAAGGCAGTGAAGAAATTGAACTTGACAACAATCCAAACGATGAAAATGCTGGAACTCATAAGGCTCGTTTCAGCAAAGAAATCTACATCGAAAAAGAAGATTTCAGTTTGAATCCACCACCAAAATATAATCGTCTTGTTGAAGGCGGAATTGTTCGTTTGAAAGGTGCTTACATCATCAAATGTAACAAAGTTATCTTTGATGAAAATGGTGAAATTGACCATTTGGAATGTGAATATATTCCTGGCACTAAGAGTGGACAAGACAACTCTGGAATCAAATGCAAAGGGACAATCCACTTTGTTTCCGCTGACAACTGCTTCAAAATCACAGTCAGAGAATTTAAAAATCTTGTCAAAAGCGAATATAAAAGCCCCGCAAAAGCCCTTGCAGATGGTGTTTCAATTGACGAACTTTTGGAACCAAATTCTCTCACAGAAAGGACAGCGCTTGCAGAAAACTTCTTGAAAGATGCAAAACCTGAGGACAAATTCCAATTCATGAGAAAGGGTTATTATTGCGTTGACAAAGACTCCACCCCAGAAAACATGATCTTCAATTTCACAATATCATTGAAAGATGGTTTCAAGATGCCAAAACAAAACTAATTTAGAGAGGGAAAAATGTATAAAACAGAAATTATCAAAAAAACTGCAAACATCTCAAAAAGGGCCAAACTGATTGAAGAAAAATGCAATGAAATGGAAAAACAAGGTTTTTCACTCGTTTCAACCTGTGGAACACCAAATTTTGGAGTTATTTTGACATTCAAAAAATAAAATCACAGAAAAATCTGTGATTTTTTCTTTTTTCATGATGAAACATGATCAATAAAAATGGAAAATCATATATTTATTGGACAATTTAAAAATTTTTGTTTATAATAAAAACATGTTACTGGGTGCCCTAATCTGTATGTTTGTTGCAACAACAATCTTGGCTGTCAGTGTCTGCTTCTCCAAAAAGAATAAGACATTGTTTTTCTTGTTGCAAACATTGTCGCTGATTGCACTCGTTTGTTTGAGCTTGGTTGCTGGAAATTTCAAAAACAATTTTTCTGGATACACCGTCTTTCTGATATTGGCAATTGTTCCACAATTTATCTCTCTGTTTGACTTATCAGAATATTTGAAAACCAAAGCAATCACAACAGAAGAAAACAAAGAAACAAATATTGCTGAAATCACAGAAATCGAAAATTTAAATATTCCGGAAGAGACTTCCCCCGATGACAACAAAAAGAAGAAAAAAGAATCAAAACACCACTTTTTAAACAGCAATGGTCTTCTCTTGAAATCAGTTGCAATGGTGATGACTTCGGTTTGCTTGGGGCTTGCTGGTGTTTATATTGGCATGGAAACATTTTATGGATTTTTAATTGGTGTCGCCCTTGCCTGTGCGCTATTGTTCTTGCTTTTAATAATCAAGAAAACAATTAATCCATATGATGCATTAAGTTATTTTCTTATGTTTCTTGCAATAGGAATAATTGTCGGACAAATTGCCACAGTGCTTTTGTTCTCTTTCAGTTTGACAAACATTCTTTTCTCAGTTGGAGCATTGATTTATTGTGTTTACGTTGGGCTGACTGCCTTTGTAAAAAGCAATTTCGACCACCTGGCGTTCTTTGTGGCATTTTTTTGCTTAATAAGCACTTTGATTATTTAAAAAACAAAAAACATATCAAAAATGATATGTTTTATTTTTTGCAACAATTCTTTGCATTCTCCACGAACTGCTTCACTTTGAGAGGATCCTTTTTGCTCACTCCATTTGCATTGATTGACTTACAACCACTGTTGACATCAACACCATAAGGTTCTGTTGCTTTTATCGCTTCACAGACATTATCTGGATTCAGCCCACCTGCCAGAAAACATGGTTTGTTTAAAGACTTAATAATCTCTCGGCTCACATTCCAATCGTGTGTCAGTCCTGTGCCTCCAACTTGGTCGGTTTTCTGATTGAAACTGTCAAGCAAAAAATAATCAGCATATTTAATTTTCGAAATGTCAGTGAGATCTTCTCCAGATTTGAAAACATGAATAAGTCTGACCAACTTCACATTTGGCAATGCTTTCACAATTTTTTCAACTTCCTTTTCTGAAATGTCAGAGTGAAGTTGAATGATGTTGTTCCCAATGAACCTTGACAAAGAAATAATTTCATCAGCATTGGTTAGGTGTGTCACCATAGAAACATCACACCTGCCACCTACAAAATCAGCAATCTCCTTTGCCTTAAATTTGTCTATAAAATCTACGCTGTTATGTTTTTGTCCAACCAGCAAGCCAATGACATCTGCACCTGCATCTAAACACATTTGAGCATCTTCAATGCTCCTGTTTGCGCAAATTTTGACAACCATGGAAATCTCCTAAAAAACAAAAAATCGTTATAAATTCAATTTTGAAAATATAACGATTTTTTAAATTGGTTGCGAGGACAGGATTTGAACCTGTGACCTCCGGGTTATGAGCCCGGCGAGCTTCCGAGCTGCTCTACCTCGCGTCATCAGACTCTATTATTATATATTATCTATATTCCCTTTGTCAAGTGTTTAATTCAAATTTTAACAAAAAACAACCATAATTATGGTTGTTTTTCTCTTTCATCTGTCACTTTTTTGGTCTTTTTGGTGTCTTCTGGCAAACTTTTTACCAATCCATCAAGACATCTATCAATTTTCAACGCATTTTTGTAAACCTGTTCATAGTAAATATCAATCAAATCATCGATTTCATGAGTTTCAATAGCCTTGTTTGTTGCTTCGTTATATTCTTTACGTCTTTCAAAATCAATGGAAATTGACGGAAAATCCGCCTCAATCAATGTTTCATTTGCAATCAGTCTCGCAAGTCTGTGATTTCCATCAGGAAATGCTTGAATCCTGACAAGTTCACAATGCATAATACAAGCTCTTTCGATTGGATTAAGTTTTTGGCTTTCATAATCATTTGCAAACCAATCGGTCAAAATTTCTATACTTTGACTGATGTTTTCTTGGCTCACTGGAAGCCAGTTTCCATTTCTAATTCTTGCTGTGCAATCTCTATATTTCGTATATTCATTATTTGAAGCCAATGCATAGGTGTTGTGAATAAAATCCAAAAACTCCTCAGCTGAGGCTTTGGAATGACGTTTGAAATAACCATAGTCAAAAATATATTGAAACGCAGTGTTGAAAGTCAAATAATTGGCCTTTATCAAATCACTAAAATCAACAAATTCTGGCTGACAAACAATTTCTCTGTATGCTTGAAGCCACAACTGAGAACATTCTCGAGAATCAAATGGCTTTTTTTGAAAATATTCAAAGATTTCTTTTACATGCTTTTTGACATATTTTTTGTAGAGTTGATTTGCTTTGTAACATTCACTCTCTTGATTTTTGTTTACGTCATAAATGACTCCGCGCATAATGTCTTCAACTTTGTCGACTTTCTTTCCTCTGCTTATTGTTTTCCTTACATTTTCAATTTTTTGATTTATTCTATTTAAAATCATGTTAAGTTGAGTGTAATCTCTTTCTTTAAAACAATAGAAACTTGAAAATTTGTGCCCCTTCTTTGCTTTTCCGTTGACAAAGACAGCGATTTTGTCTCTGTAAAGATCCCAAGGTTCAACACCTTCCCCACTCAAATTTTGGATTACGCGCCCGAATCTGCGATTAAATGCCAGTCTTTCTTGAGCTTCTTGTTTTAAAAATTGTTTAATCTTTATTGGTTTCATTTTTTCCTCTGATATAAATGTTATATCATGCTTTTTTCCCTTTGTCAACATCAAGACAAATATTTGTATTTGATGGACTAACTTTTGTCAAAATTTTAGCAAAAATATGCACCAAACAAATTGTTTTTTCTCCCTATATATGATATAATATAGTATATATATTATATATAAAGGGAATATTGCTGATATGGATTCAAATCAAGATGTTAAAAATGAAAATGTTGAAGATTTTGAAAAAGAAGAAAAGGAAAAACTTTCCAAAAGTGTGAAATATGACGCCAGCGAAATTCAAGTCTTGGAAGGACTTGAACCTGTTCGTAAACGTCCCGGAATGTATATTGGCTCAACAGACAGCCATGGACTCCACCACCTTGTTCAAGAGGTTGTGGACAACTCTATTGATGAGGCTTTGGCTGGCTACTGCACCCAAATTGATGTCACAATCAATGAAGACGGATCTTGCTCTGTTGCCGATAATGGTCGTGGTATTCCAACAGGAATAATTCCAAAAGAAGGCAAGAGCGCTGTTGAAGTTGTTTTGACAAAACTTCATGCCGGCGGAAAATTTGGTGGAGAGGGCTACAAAATCTCTGGTGGTCTTCACGGAGTCGGTGTGTCCTGCGTTAATGCCCTTTCAAAAAAATTGACAGTTGATGTTTATCAAAACGGAAAACACCATTTCATGGAATTTACACGTGGTCGCGCCCTTGCTCCTTTGAAAGTCATTGGAAGCACTGACAAAACCGGAACGACCGTAACTTTCTGGCCAGATGAAGAAATTTTTGAAACTGTCGAATTTAACTATGACAATCTCAAAAACCGCTTCCGTGAAATTGCTTTTTTGAACAAAGGTCTTGTCATCACTTTGCAAGATAAGAGAGAAGGACAAGAAAGAAGCGACAAATTTGAGTTTAAAGGCGGAATTGTTGAGTTTGTGAATTATCTCAATGCCAACAAGCAAACCTTGCTTTCTTACCCTGTTTATTTCAATAAATTCAATCATAATGAAAAGGGCGAAGTTGTCAATGAAATCGAAGTTTGTTTCCAATACAACGACTCATACAACGAAATCATCAACACATATGCAAACAACATCAACACTGAAGAAGGTGGAACTCACCTTGATGGTTTCAAAAATGCCCTTACAAAAGTCATCAATGACTATGCTGTTAAAAACAAAATAATCAAAGAAAACGAAAAGTTGTCTGGTGAAGATTGCAGAGAAGGCATCACCGCAGTGATCTCTGTCAAACTCAGAGAACCACAATTTGAGGGACAGACAAAGACCAAGCTTGGCAACAGCGAAATGAGAACAATCGTGTATAAAGCAATGCAAGAAGCATTTGGGGACTATTTGGAAGAACACCCTGCTGAAGCAAGAGAACTTATCATGAAAAGCATAACCGCTCAGCGTGCAAGAGATGCTGCAAGATTGGCAAGAGAATCAACAAGAAGAAAGAGTGTCCTTGAAAACACCACCCTCCCAGGAAAGCTTGCCGACTGCTCTGAAAAAGACAGCAGTCTTTGCGAAATTTACATCGTCGAAGGAGATTCCGCTGGGGGTTCTGCAAAACAAGGCAGAGACAGAAGATTTCAAGCAATTTTGCCACTTCGTGGTAAGATTTTGAATGTTGAGAAGGCAAGACTCAACAGAATTTTGGAAAATGCAGAAATTCGTGCAATGATAACTGCGTTTGGTGCAGGAACAGGAAATGATTTTGATGAAAGCAAACTCAGATACAACAAAATCATTTGTATGTCCGATGCCGATGTCGATGGTTCACACATCAGAATTTTGCTTTTGACATTCTTCTTCAGATTTATGCGTCCTTTGATTGAAAATGGACATGTCTATGCCGCACAGCCACCTCTTTACAAAGTTGCAAGAGGAAAGGAAGAATTCTATTTCTATTCTGACGAAGAATTAAACAAATGGTTTGATGAAAACGGCAGAAAAGGCACAACCCTTCAAAGATATAAAGGTCTTGGTGAAATGAACCCAGAACAACTTTGGGAAACAACCATGAACCCTGAACACAGAATACTTTTGAAAATAACAATGGAAGACGCAATTGAGGCTGACAAATTGTTCAGTCAGTTGATGGGAGAAGATCCAGAACTTAGACGTCAATTCATTGAAGAAAATGCCACACTTGTGACAGACCTTGATGTTTAGGAGTCAGCGATGAGAGAAGAACATTATTACAAAGATTTTTTGGACGCATTTGGTGCTGATGCACAACTGAATTTTGCCATTGAAGAGATGAGCGAACTTACAAAAGCCATCTGCAAATATAAACGCAAAATCAATGCTTGCTCCAAAGAAGAAGAGAAAAAATTGATGAAGGACATGATTGAAGAAATCGCTGATGTCAAGATTTGCATTGAAGAATTGATATATATGTTTGACTGCTTAGATGAAGTCACAAAAGTTGAAGATTTTAAATTTGCTCGTGGAAAAGAAAGAGTGAAAGCACATAATTTAAATTTGCAAGTTGAGGAAAGAGATGAATAAGAAAGAAGAAGAAAACAAGAAAAAAGACCTGAGGGAAATGTTTGAAAATGAAAAAATTCAACCAATCGAAGTTGTCGGAGAGTTGAAAAAGTCTTTCATTTCCTATGCAATGGCTGTCAATGTTTCAAGAGCCATTCCTGATGTTAGAGATGGTTTGAAGCCGGTTCATAGAAGAATTTTGTTCAGTATGGGCGAATTAAACAACTTCTATGACAAACCTCACAAGAAAAGTGCCAGAATTGTCGGTGAAGTTATGGGTAAATATCACCCACACGGCGACAGTTCAATCTATGACGCTCTCGTCAGACTTGCCCAGGACTTTTCAATCAGATACCCTCTTGTTGACGGGCATGGAAACTTCGGTTCAGTCGATGGCGACCCACCTGCTGCACAGCGTTACACAGAAGCAAGACTTTCAAAAATTGCTTCTTTGATGCTTAAAGACATCGACAAAGAGACGGTTGACTTCTATCCAAACTTTGACGACACTTTGATGCAACCTTCCGTTTTGCCAGCAAGATTTCCAAATCTTCTGGTTAATGGTGCAGATGGTATTGCTGTCGGAATGGCAACAAACATTCCACCTCACAACTTGACAGAGGTCATCAATGGTCTTCAAGCATTGATCGACAACCCGGACATCGACATTGATGAACTTATCAAGATTATCCCCGCTCCTGACTATCCAACAGGCGGAATAATCATGGGAAGAACTGCGGTTAAACACGCATACAAAACCGGTCGTGGTGGAATTTTGGTCAGAGGTCGTGCAGAAATTGAAGAAACCTCCTCCGGCAGACAAAGAATTGTCATCACAGAACTTCCATATCAAGTCAACAAAGCACGTTTCATAACACAAATGGCTGATATGGTTAAAAACAAAAAAATTGAAGGTATCAGCGACCTGAGAGATGAAAGTGACAGAGATGGACTCAGAGTCGTTGTTGACATCAAAAAAGACGCAAACGCACAAGTTGTTTTGAATTTGCTTTACAAACACACAATGCTTCAACAAAGCAGCGGAATCATTATGCTTGCTTTGGTGAATGGGGTTCCAAAGGTTTTAAACCTTAAGGAAATGCTTTATTATTACCTTGAACATCAAAAAGAAGTTGTTGTAAGAAAAACAAGATTCGACCTTAGGAAAGCCGAAGAAAGAGAACATATTGTCAAAGGTTTGGTTATCGCCCTTGCAAACATTGATGAAGTCATCAAAACAATCAAACAATCACAAGACAGACAAGAGGCAATAACAAACTTGACAACTTTGTTTGAACTTGACGAAATTCAAGCAAATGCCATTCTTGAAATGAAACTTTCAAAACTTACAAGCCTGGAAGTTGAGAAACTTAATGAAGAACTTGCAACTTTGGAGGCAACAATCACTGATTTGAAGGACATCTTGGACAAACCTGCAAGAGTTCTGCAGATTGTCAGAGATGACCTTGAAAATGTTAAACAGGAATTTGGTGACGCTCGAAAGACCGAAATCAGCATGGATTTGGGTGGAATTGACATTGAAGACCTCATTGCAGAGGAAGATGTCATCATCTCCATGACTCATATGGGGTATATCAAGCGTATGTCTGTTGATGAATACAAATCTCAACACAGAGGTGGAGTGGGAATCACCGCCCACAAGACAAAAGATGAAGATTTTGTGGAAAAGATGTTCGTATGCTCTTCCCATGCAAACCTTTTGTTCTTCTCAAATTTGGGAAAGGTTTACAGTGCAAAAGCCTATGAAATTCCAGAAGCTCAAAGACAAGCAAAAGGCCGTGCAATCATCAATCTTTTGCAACTTTCGCTTGGAGAAAAAATCAGTGCCATTATTCCAATGCAAAAAGATGTCAAGGGCAATTTGATTATGGCAACAAAGAACGGACTTATCAAAAAGACCGCTCTAAGTGAATATGAAAACATCAGAAAAGTTGGAAAAATTGCCATCAAACTTGTGGAAGGTGACGAACTTGTCGGTGTTGACATAACCACAGGTCGTGACGACATTTTGATTGCCTCCCATGACGGAAAATGCATTCGTTTCAACGAAACTGATGTTCGTGCCGTTGGAAGAGACAGCCAAGGTGTTCGCAGCATGAAACTTGCAGAAAGTGACTTTGTTGTTGACATGGCAATAGTTCATGAAGATGCAAACATCATAACAATCTCAGAAAATGGTTATGGCAAATGTACAAGTGTTGACGAATTCAGACTTCAGCAACGTGGTGGAAGTGGTGTTAAAGCAGGCATTTTCAATGAAAAGACAGGAAAGCTCGTTGCAATGAAACAAATTGAAGAAAATTGCGACCTTTTGATTATTGCAGACAGTGGAGTTATCATCAGAACTCCTGCAGAAGATGTGAGCCATTTTTCAAGAGTGAGTCAAGGTGTTCGCATCATGAAACTTAAGAACGACGCAAAAATCACCAGTGTTGCCCTTGCTTCAAAAGAAGAAGAACCTGCTGAAGCAGAAGCATCTAAACCAGCAAGTGAAGAATCTAACGAAAACGAAACTAATGCGGAAATTTCAATAACATCTGACGAAAACACTAGTGACGACGAAAACATTTAGATCGCTGTCATTGAACAACAAAAAAAACTACCTTTTGAATAAGGAGTTCCCATGGACAAAAAAGTAACAGAACAAGAGAAATTTTATCTTGACAGCACCTTGAAAGAAATTGAAAAGATCAAAGATAAGGACTCAAAAAAATATAAACAAAACCTGAATGACATTCAATATCTCAAGAAATTCTTTGCTGAGAATTTTTATGATATAAAAAAAGAAGATGATGAGCTCGCTGGGCTTAACATTCAAATTGAAAATCTTGAGCAACAAAATGTTTCACTTGAAAAAGAAATCTCAAGACTTCAAAAACAAAGAAAAAATCCATATTTTGGAAGGTTTGATTTCCAAGCGGATAATGAGCAAAAGCCAAATAAATATTATATCGGCTTAGGTCTCATTCAAAACTCCCAAAACGAAAATTTGGTGTATGACTGGAGAGCTGATGTTTGTTCTCTTTACTATGATGACACAGTTGGAAAAACTTCTTATTCTTGTCCTGATGGAGAAATATCCGGCAATTTGTCCTTAAAACGTCAATATAAAATTGATAAAGGCAATTTGGTATATTACATTGACAGCAACATGGTCATCGACGATGACATCTTGATGGAGCAACTTTCAAAAAATGCCACATCAAAAATGCATGACATCGTTTCAACCATTCAAAAGGAACAGAATGTCCTTATCCGTGCCGATGACTTCAAGAACACAATTGTGCAAGGTGTTGCCGGTTCTGGAAAGACCTCAATTGCAATGCACAGGGTTTCTTATTTGCTTTACAAATACCGCAATCAACTCAAAAGTGAAGATATTTTGATACTGTCCCCTTCCGAATTGTTTGCCGACTATATTGACGACGTTCTTCCGGCATTAGGGGAAGAAAAAACTTTCACGACAACTTTTGCAAACATGGCAAAGCGACTTTTGGGAATGGAATTTGAGTCAAGAGAGGATATGCTTGAAAGAGTTATAAGCAAACAAAATCAAAAAGACTTTGAAAACATCGCAATAAAGTCAAGTTTCGAATTTTTGGACGACTTGAAAAACTTCCTAAACAACGACATTTGCAATCTATTTATTCCAAAGACACTTACTTTTGGAGAGGTTGTCATAAATAAGACAGAAATTCAAGACATCTATTTCAACAAACTCGAGAAACTGCCTATTCACAAAAGAATTGATGTTTTGGCAGAGAACATCACTGAGAGATTCAAAATCCCCGCATCAAAACATAACGACTTGTTCAAACGAGCAAAGAAAATTTTGTATAACAACTTCATCACAACAGACTTGCTGAGAATTTACAATCTTTTCCTGAGAAGTCTGGAACTTGATGAAGTGGAAAGCATTGGCGCTTACGACATTGCCCCTGTGCTTTTAATCAAAAAAAATCTGTTTTCACTGAAAAACAACTTTGATGCAAAATATGTCATAGTTGACGAGATGCAGGACTACACACCTTGCCATTTCTATTTGTTTGACAAAATTTGGAAGTGCTCAAAACTTTATCTTGGTGACATCTATCAAAGCATCGACAGAACATTGACACCAACATACTTGACATATTTGACAAAACAGACCAAATCAAAGATAACTTTCTTGAACAAGTCATACAGAAGCACATTGCAAATTTCACTGTTTTCACAAAAGATTCTGGGCAAACACATTGCCAACAATGTAAACAGAAATGGCGAAGAAGTTGAGTGTTTGAGAACAAAAAATTGTGCCAAGGCAATTGAAAAGATTTTGACTGAAAGGGAAAAAAATACAGAACTAAAAAAACAGAGTGTGGCAATCATATGCAAATCTAAGGAAGAAATCAAGGCACTTCAAAAAGAAAGTGCCCAAATCAAAAAGTTCAAAGTTATGGACAATATGAAAATTTCTTCAAAGAAAATCATAACAACTCCAGCAAAAGCGAAGGGAATTGAATTTGACTGTGTCATTGTTCCGTTTGCAAACAGTCAAAACTATCACAACGAACTCGACAGAAATCTTTTGTATGTCGCTTCAACCAGAGCATTGCACAAACTTTATTTCTTAAGCGACAAAACACCAAGTCCATTTTTGATGAAAAATTCTTCAAAAAAATGAATGAATTAATATGCATAGATTTTGAATAATATTCTTGTTTTTGAAACAAAGAATTTTGATATTAAAAATTTATACAAAAATGACGAAACTTGCATTTTTAAACAAACTCAATTTTTTGCACATTTATATTCCATTTTCGTGCCAATATACACGATTTTTGCAAAGATTTGTCCACAAAAATGTGGAAATGTGGATAACTCGTGGGGTTTTCTTCGATTTTGACCCATTTTTGTCCGTCTGTATAAACATAAATTGGCATGAATATTTATAAGTTTGTGGATAAGTGGAAAATAAATGTGCACAACTTTTGGTATTATATGCTCACATTTCTATTGACAAAACGAAGAATTTTGTATTAAAATGACATATAAAAAATGATGACAATTAAGGAGAAAAAATGAACAATTCAAAGCTTATTACACCGAGAAAACTTCAAGGTTTTTGGGAACTTATGCCAAGACAGCAGATGGTTTTTTCTGAGCTTTTGGACAAGATTGAAAATGTTTTCAAACAAAATTGTTTTGTTCCACTTGACACTCCTGTTTTGGAATATAGCGAAACACTGCTTGCCAAAAGTGGTGGCGAAACAGACAAAGAAGTCTATCGTTTTTCAAAAGGTTCAACCGATATGTGCATGAGATATGACTTGACCGTCCCACTCGCCCGCTTTGTTGCAATGCACAAAGAAGAATTGTCATTTCCTTTCAAAAGATATCAAATTGGAAAGGTTTACAGAGGAGAAAGACCTCAAAAGGGTCGTTTCAGAGAGTTTTATCAATGTGACGCCGATATAATCGGAAATGAAACATTATCTCTTGTCGCTGATGCCGAATGCGTTGCACTTTTTGAAAAATGTTTCAAAGCTTTGAATCTTGATGTGGAAATTGAAGTTTCAAACAGAAAAATTATCGCCGGCTTCATTCAATCAATCAACAAGGAAGATAGAACAACAGACATTTTGATTGTTTTGGACAAACTTGCAAAAATTCCTTTTGAAGAGGCAATGGCACAGCTCAAAGAGATTGGTTTGTCCGATTTTGAAAGCGAAAAAATCATAAGATTGACAAAAACAACTGGAAATATTGAAGATGTAACTCAAAATTTGGCAAATATTTGCGTTAATCCACTTTTTAATGAAGGAATGAAAGAACTTGTTGAAACTGACAAACATCTTAAAGCATTTGGAGTTAGTTCAGTCATATATAACCTTTCCGTGATTAGAGGACACAATTATTACACTGGCACAGTTTTTGAAGGATTCTTGAAAAAAGACAAAAATCTTGGGGCAATTGGTGGTGGCGGAAGATTTGAAAATTTGTGCAGTTATTTTTCAGATAAAAAAATGCCAGGTGTTGGAATGAGTGTTGGTGTAACCCGCCTTTTTGATATATTGACCAAAGAAAATTATTTCAATTTGGATGAAATCAACGAAATTGAATGTGCAATCATCACTTTTGACGACACTTTGGAAGAAGGACTTTCTTTGACTTCAAAACTCAGAGAAGATGGAATTAAAGCAGACTGCCTTTATGAAAACAAATCTTTCAAATCAAAAATGAAAGAAGCAAACAAAAGACAAATAAAATATGTCTTAATCGTTGGCGAAGATGAAGTTAAGACAAAAGAATACACATTGAAAAACATGCAAAATTCAGGACAAGAAAAACTGACTCTTGAGAAAGTTATCGAAAAAATCAAAACTGACCGAATGTGCATGTCCGATGCAGAAAAATAACATAAGTTTTTAACTATCAATCTAAAAAATATGCAAAAGGAAGTGTAAAAATGGAAAATAAAAAGGAAAAAATATTAGTCACATCTGCACTGCTCTATGTCAACGGTCTTCCACATTTGGGTCATGTTGTTGGCTGCTGGCTCCCTGGAGATGTGTTCGCTCGTTACAACAGAACAAAAGGAAATGATGTCATTTATGTCAGTGGAACTGACGATTACGGAACTGCAAGTTTCATATCTGCCAAAGAGGTTGGCATGAAACCTGAAGAATTTATTCACACAATGAATACAAAAATCAAAGAAATTGCAGAAAAACTCTGCATCAGTTTTGATAAATTCAGTGAAACAAACACAGAAACCCACAAAGAAACAACAGTAGATTTCTTCAATGAAATCTATAAAAACGGCTATACAGTTGAAAAAGAAAGCACAATGCTTTATTGTGAACATGACAAAATTGCTTTGGCTGACAGATTCGTTTATGGAACCTGTCCATATTGTGGATATGAAAAAGCCTATGGTGACCAATGCGACCAATGCGGAAAAACCTACGAACTTGACGACTTAAAGTCTCCAAAATGCAGTTTTTGCGAAAAAGATGCCGTTAAAAAATCAACAAAACATATTTATGTTTCGTTAGACAAGATTCAACCTGAACTTCAAAAATGGGTGGAAAGCAAAAAGGATGTATGGCGCCCACATGTTTACAGCATGACAAACAAATGGTTTAAAGAAGGATTGAAACCTCGTTGCATCACAAGAGATATTCCTTGGGGTATTCAAGTGCCATTGAAAGATTATCAAGACAAAGTGTTCTATGTTTGGTTTGACGCACCAATTGGCTACATCTCAATCACTAAAGAACTTGGTGGAGATGAAATGGTCAAAGACAGATGGCAAAACAAAGATTGCAAAATCTACAACTTTATTGGCAAAGACAACATAGATTTCCATGCAATTTTCTTCCCAAGCATGGAACTTGCTTGCAAGAAATACAACTTGGCAGAAAATGTTGTTGGTTTCAATTTCCTCAACTTTGAAGGTCAAAAATTCTCAAAATCTAAGAAAGTTGGAATTTTCTGCAACAATTTAATGAACAGCGACATTGATATTGATGCTTTGCGTGCCTACCTTGTTTCAATCTTTCCAGAAAACAAAGATAGCGATTTCACCTATGAAGGATTCAAACTCAACACCAATGCTGAACTTGTTGGAAAATACGGAAATTTCTTCAACAGAACATTGAATATGATCAACAAAAATTTTGGCGGTGCTCTTGAGATTGATTATGATGACATCAAAAACTCGCTTGATGAAAACGATAATGAAATGATTGAAGCAATCAAAACTCTTCCTGACCAAATTGGAGAATTGTTCTCAAAAACAGAATTCAGAATGGCTTATAAGGAAATTATGAGATTTGCAAGCATTGGAAACACCTATCTTGAAAAAACCGCACCATGGTCATTGATTAAAAATGGAGACATTAATGGTGCAAAAAAAGTGCTCTATCTTTGTCTCAATATGGCAAAAGCTCTTGCAATTGTTGCCAGCCCAATTATCCCCAACAGAACAGCTGAGATTTGGACGGAACAGTTGAACTTTGAAGGTCGTCCTGATGGACAAGATATGTGGGAAAAGGCAAGCAAAATCAACATTTCAAAGTCTCACAAAGTAAACTTGCCAAAACCACTTTTTGCTCGTCTTGACGATGAAATCATTGAAAGATACAAGCAAGAACTGTCACACCCATTTGACATCAAAACATTAAAAAAATAGGTTCTCATTGAAAATCAAAAAATTATTTAAGTGCAAGATTAATGAAAAAAGCATATCGCCATGATATGCTTTTTTTGTTTTATTGTTTTTCCCAGCAAGCATAGAGTGTTTGATTTCCAGTAACTTCAAAACTTGTGAATCCGCTACCTGCACTTGTATAATCACCCCAAGACGAAGTTCCCCACGAAGTCGCTTTGAAATATGCTTTTGTTGACAAATCAATATATTTTCCTGGTCTAACTCCACTCGTATATGCTCTTCCAACCACTTGATATTTTTCTTGGGTCAAATCAATGACGGTGCCTTCAAGGAATGTCTCAGATGCGATGGCTGGAGGTTCATCTTTCCATGCTCCGCCAGCAACGGTACCTGCAACAATATACCATCTCAAATCAAATGAAATCGTGTAATAATGCTTCACATCAACGTCCCAATTTGCCGTTATTGTGATGTCCTTGTTTGGCACGGAAGAAATCTCTTCACTCCAGCCCAAGAATGTGTATGTCACTCTTGTTTCGCCATCATCTTCCACATATGTTTGTTGTTCCGGAAGGGAAATTGCTTCTCCTTGATATCCTGTATAGACAAATCCAGCATTGCCATAGTCACTGACAACTGTGACAGTGTATTTGTTTCTGATATAAACGTTAAGATCATTTTCAGGCATTACAAAATCAATAATCTTGCGGGTATATTCTGCGTCATAATAGAACTCTGTATCTTCGTTCACCACAGACAATCCAGAAAGATCAATGGTGTCGCCAGATTCAACACGCAAAGTGGTTATTAATGTTTCCCCATCATAGACATTGACGGCACTGGTTTTCACAACTTTGGTGACTATCCATTTTGCATAGAACATAAGTTCTTCGCTTCCCATGTAAACATCACCAACAACTGGATTTTTGTAAGTTGAATCTGTGTACCAGCCATCAAACTGATAATATGTTGTCATATTATCTATTGTTTCTTCTCTTGTGGTGAGATTTGGGAATATTACCTTGTCTCCTGAAACCAACATTGAAGAATTGAACTCTGCATCATAACTATTCACAAAATAAACTTTCTGATATCTAGATTCGTCAATGCTTATTTTTCTGTAATAATCATTTGTGTAAATTTCTTTGCCATAACCTGTCAAATAACTTGTTCCAGAATTGGTTGACTGCAATTTTACAGGTATCTTCACAAAGTCTGCTATGTTGATGTCTGTTGTGACACTGTCAATAAATTGATATGATTTCCCATCAAGATCATAATAGGTGTCAGACAGTCCGAGTATAACATCAAAATCTCTGAAGCTGTCGCTTCCAGTCAATGTTTCTCCATCAAGACTGAGGGTGTATCCACCATTTGTTTTTGAGAAGCCTAAAATTGTTTCTTCCAATGATGGATTTGGATTCATGCTTGCAATAAGCCCTTTGATTGCGTCGTAAATTGTGTCTGTGAGACCAAGAGCCTCTGCCATAATCAACATTATGTCAGTTCCAATTTGGTCTGCGCTGTGAGTCCATGATTTAACCCTTGTTTCCCTTGATGAAAAGATTGTCTCTCTGTATCCATAAGTCGTTTGTGTCACATTCAAAATGCCATCTTTAAATTCAAGAACCGAAATTCTGTTGTCAAAACCTGCGGCCGCCGAATAATAGGTGAAAGTCGAACCAAATCCTCCCAGATCATAAGTTATGTCTGCGAAAGAAGGAACGTCCAACTCAAGATAGAAATACACTTCTCCAACGTCATCAAGAGACACAAACAAATCATAATTGACAGTGATTGCGTTCCAAGAACCAATTGCCACATCTGCAGAGCCGGTAAAACTGAAACCTTGAGTGTTTAGTGTGTTCACAGCAACATTCATAAATGAAGAAATTTCACTGAAATCTATGTGTTCTGCACTTGTGTCATAGTCATAATTGGTTTCATCATAATCCTCGAGATAGATGACCACATCAATCTTGCTTCCACCAAAATTGAAGTTGCTGATTGAGATTTCTCGCAAAGCCAAGTTCACCGCCCCATCTGTAGACTTTTCTTCTCTCAACAATACGATTATTTGTGCAATTTCCTCTTCCCAAAGAATTTTCAAAGAAAGTCTGGTTTCAAACAAATCTGTGCCATCAATTTGCACTTTCTCAAGTTTGATTTCTTTCAAAATTTTGGTCATTTCCGTAACAGAAGACAACACTTTGTCAACTTCCGAAATTTCCCCGTCGGTCACATGCTTTGTCATTCCAAGTAAACTTCTCAAATATCTGAAATCCGTTGGGCATTCACTCAAATTGAGTGCCTCCATTGTTTCTTTACTGAGATTCAAATCGGCAAACTTGACAATCATTGAAATGATTTCACTCATGTTGGCATTTGAAATTTTAGCCTTAAAGTCATTAACACCAATGTGATCTCCATGCGAATAGGTTGCAAAAAGTCCAGTTTCTAAGTTGTCATAAAGAATTGATAATTGATGCAGAACCTCATTTTGAGTTCCATAATTTGCATAAATATCAAGATCACCATGAACCTTCAAAATTTTGTCATCAAAAAGTTTGAATTGTGCTTTTTTGTCGACATCATCAGTCACAGAAGCAATCACATTTGCGCCAATTTTTGTTGAATTCTCTCCTTTGATAGTAACGTCAACTCTTGCCTGATATTGCAAAGACATTGCATAATCATAAACCGCCTTGGCAGCATCAAGTGCAACTTCATAAGAATTATATTCTTCCAATTTTGTTGTTCCAAAATTAGACTTCAAAGCGGAAATTGACTGATAACTTTCTCCAACAAAAATTCCTTCAAGTCCTTCAACATTTTTCCCAACTATGACATTGGTCAAATACACTGCGAAATTGAGTTTTTGTGTGATTTCGCTTTCAATCACAATTTCTCCGTCTTTCAGCCAATATTCACTATAATCATTATATGTCGTAGTGTTTTCATCTTCAATATTTGCTCCCACAACAATCTTTGTTGGAACAATTGTGTTCTCGATGTTTTGAACAAAGGCCTGAACAACAATATCATAGAATCTGGCACTTTCTGTATACCACAAATCACTGTCAATATCAATTTGAAGTCCATCGCCAACATCACCAGAAACCCAAGTTCCATAAATTCTATCAAATGCTGGCAAGATCACTTTGAAAACTTCAGTTGTTGCTTCCAAGACTTCTGCATTCTCTGTCAATGATAATCCAAAATTTTGTTCAAGGAAATCAATAATTTCGTTAATCGTTGTTTCACTCAAATCTGCTGTCACCTGCAAACCATTGATGTCGATGTAGATATCTTTTCCAATCAGATAGATATAACTGTTCAGTCCAAGTGATGTGGTGTGAAGAGAAACTGCCGGCATATAATTTCCAACAACGCCATTTTCACTCTCAACAAGCATTGCCACAAGTTCGCCATAGAATTGATTGTTGCTATATCTTATTGAAATGTCACTGTTGAAAGCATAAACTCCCTCTTCAACTTTCAAACTGTTTAAAATTCCGTCTACAAAATTTTCAGAATAATCTTTATAATCTTCTTCAACAAATTCAGAGATCGTAGAAACATCTGTTTTTCTCAAAGAAAGTTGTGCTTTTATGACATCATAGATGTTTAAATCAATTTTGCTCAAATCGTTGCCATTGAATGCAACACCGACACTCAAAATTTGAGAAGCGGTATATTCTTTTTTGTTGGAAATGAGAATATTAATCAGTTCGGAATTTCCTGAGATATCCAAGATAATCTTATTCAAATAATCTTCCAAAGTGTATGCGGTTGCAATGTTGAGCAATTCTTCAAAAACTCCAAAGTCGATAACCACACCAAGTGAGTCAGAAGTGATTTTGTTTAATGTTTCAAAAATATCCACACTTGATGTTGACGTATCTGTCAAATCAAATTTAAGTTTCATGTTTCCAAAAGCAAAATACAATGTTTTGCCTTGCAATCTGATAAGGACATTTTCGCCAAGGACAACCATATTTGAAATTTCAAAGTTGCCATCAAAATATTTAAATGTTCCATCAAATGTCAAAGTGTTGTATGCAAGAGAGAAATCAAACTCAAAAACACCCTTAGAAGCATAGTCAATCAAAGCTTTTATTTTTGGTAAAAGCACTTTCAAATCTTCATATTGCTCAGGAACAACAATCTCTTCAATTGTTTGTCCGTCAAATATGTTCAATGAAACTTTCAAATTTTCGTTGATTGCATATTCGACTTGCAACTTTTCATTGTCGCCCAAAACACTCAAACCTGCGACATCAAAAATGTTTACAAGGTTCAAATCAACATCTTTCAAAACATTTTCTATGTCAACCTCAGGAATGGCTATGGCAAACAAATCAACAATATAATCATAGAGTTCTTTTGCATTTTCAAAGTTTGTTGCAAAACACAAATCGCCAACTTGGGCATAGAGCATATTGTTGTAGATAATAACTTCAAATTTTTCATTTAAAACTTTTGCTGAAAGTTTAACATAAATCTTATCAGTCAAAGCAATTTCAACATCTGCAACAACATCAACCTTTTCATCGCCTTTTTGATATGATAATGTGACAGTTCCTTTGTTTACACTTGTCAAATCATAATATTCGGAATCGGAAATTTCAGAAGTTTCAAAAGGAACAACATTGAGGTTGATACTGATTTTTTCATTGACAAGCAAGTCAACACTTTCAATCATATCATCAACAAAACCAACATCGCCGGTTGCATAAACTCCACTTTCCGAATCAAATTTCAAATCAAGCTTGAGTTCGTCAAGACTTCCGGCAACATCAATTTCAATCATTGATAAAAGTTCTTGCAACGATAATTCCTCAACATTTTCCTCAAAAATTTCCGTCAATGCAACTGAAACATCAACATTGTCATTCATTCCATTTGCTTTCAAAATTGCATTTACTATTTCAAAAATCTGCGCCAAGTTTTCTGCTTGCAATTTTATTTTCAAGCCTGCATAGTCAACATATGCAGTGTTGTCCGAATATATGATTGCCAATTCATTTCCACCAATTTCGACACCATATATCGCAAATACACTGTTTTTCAAATCTATTTGAATGGCACCAGAAAGATTCATTTCATCATATGAAACAGCAAACTCAAAAGCATATTGTTTTGTGTCAATATAATTTTTGACATTCTCTATCTTGTTCAAGACATCATCAGTCTTGTCAGTTGCAGAAGGAAGACTGATTGTTTCATATGTTGCTCCAACATAAACTTCAGCAGAAATTGTTTGGTTCTCAAAAGTCAATACAACATTGTTTCCGTCAACCCAGATGTATGCCTTGTTTGCTAAATATTCAATCAGTGCAATAACACCTTCAGATTCCGCCAATTTCAACTCGTTCAAGATTTCGGACAATTTCCCAATCAAACCCTGAACGCCAACTTCAATATCAGAACTTGCAACTTGATTGGTTAAATCTGTTCCAAAAATGCTGTCAATTTTTGCAATATAGTTTTCCAAATCATCAATATTGCCTTCAACAACCACCTCTCCAACAGATATGAAAATTTGGTTGTTATTGAGATAGATTGACACATTTTCACCAAAAATCTGTGTAGAAATCTTTGCCAGAATTCCATTTGAAAAATCAACTACATAATTTGCCTTAACCACAAAATCATTGAATGTGATTCCTGCTTGACCTCCAAATTGATTTGTCCCCAAAATTTCGTCTACGACGTTTGAAAGAGGAAGCAAGTTTGATAGATCATAATAATTTCCGTCAACTTCAAATCCTTTTTCGACAATCTCAAATTTCGCGTCAATGTCAACTTTGTCAAACATCACATTTATACCCACAAGTTGATTGTCAGCGCCATTCAAATTGATAACAAGACCATTGTTCCAAATCATCGAAAAAGCATCTTCCGTCATTTCGGTTGAAGAAGGCAAATAGTCAGAAACACTTTCGGCATTATCAAACACAATGCCCAAAATTTGCATCAAAACTTGTTGCCCATCAATCCCCTCTTCGTCAATTCCAACATATTGTGAAACAAATTCAGAGACGATTTGTGAAACTGTCTTTGAAGTGTGCTTTTCAAGGATCTCATTGATGGTATCTTCCCAAACAGGATAATCTTCAGCATTGAAACTCAACTTCAAGTTTGCAACATCAACATAAATCACATTGTCAGAATAAACTAATGAAACATCGACACCTTTTAAAGAGGTTTCAATTTTCACTTTTGTAGAATTTGAGTTGTCAAGATAAACATTTGCATAATAAGTCTCGTTATCCACACTGATTGCAACATTTGACATCACAAAATCATTCGCAAACAGATTTTTTGCATAATTTTTGTAAAGAGTGATTCCTGACATGTCAACTTCATCACCCGTTTCTATATAGTCGACAACAACATCATCTTTGTTCATTTTGTTGACATCAGCACTGAACTTGACGGTGCTTCCGGCAACAAACATATCCTTCAATTTGATTGATTTAATGTTGAATTCTGAGTCACAAACCATTCTGGCACTGAGATTGTTTCCAAGTCCAATAACAAAGATTATTTCTCCATTTTCTTCATTCTGACTTTCTTCAATCTTAAGTTTTGTGAGCAAAGAATTAGGGTCAAAGTTGACCAAATCAATGCCTAGATAATTTCCAATGTCTTCAATAAAACTTGTGTCAATTTCAATGTTGTTCATCACAAAATCGAGCAAACTGCTTAGATCCAAATCTTCTGATGCATCAAATTTGTAGGTGCTTTCGTCAATAGACAAATAGACATTTGGAGAAACATAAGAAACTTGCACGTCAAAATATTGTTGATTATAAATCAAATCAACATCTAAGGACAAATCTCCAGAGCCTAGGTCGTAAACAACATTTCCTTGTGCGGACAAACTGAATTCAGAATTTTCCAGTGTCAAATCAAAATCGGTGTCAATGTTGTCAAATTCTGCAATTTTCTCAACAAAGTTGCCAAACAAAGTATCATTTTCTGCATCAGCACCATCTGTTGGAATTGTGATAACATTTGGTTTCACGTCCCCAAAAATTTGAACATAACCAAAGAAAACAGACAATGTAATCACAAAATAAAGTGTAAACGCCTTAAACATGCGAGGGAAAAAATCATGGTGTTTTCTGATAGGTCCTTCCATTATAACACCTCCTTGATTTCGTCGACAAAATTTGGAACATCTGTTCCAAAAAAGAATTGGTCAGAAAATTCATCAGTAACGGTCATCATTCCAATTCCAGAAACATTCATTTTGTAAACTTCAGTATAATCAATGCCGACAAAATTGAAATTTTCATCGATGGTTATGTCCATATTCAAAGAAACCCACTTTGGAGGGTCTGCCATACCACTTGAAAACTTGATTTCATAAGAATAATAAAGTGCAGCCAAAGCGAGATAGTCGCCGTCAATGGCAATGCTGAAAGAATATGTTCCATCTGCATTTTTTGTCACAGGACTAACCTTGTTTTGTCCACAAGTTATTGTCGAAATGATATATGGCATAACAGTGGAAGGTTCGGTGTTGAAAATTGCCTTATATTCTTCCATCGTGTAGTCAACATAATTGTTTGCATCAAAAACACCTGTGATAACATCTGCACCGTCAACAAAAGTTCCTTTTGGATTGATTTTGATCACTCCAGAATTCTTGTCATAAACAACTCTCGAACAAATTGCAGGTGCCAAACTTGAAGTGGAAGGACTCAACTTGTTATAGAGAAAAGTTCCATTGTCATAAAATTTTTCACTTCTCATTTGTTGTTTGATTCCCATTGGTGCATTGACAACCCCAGTCATAAGTTTGTAGAACTTTCCAGAATAATAATCTTCAGAATGAGTAAGTTTATATTCAGCAATATTATAAAGCTGGACAACTGTGAAAGAATCGACAGATGCACCACCCTCTGCCCTGTCAACCCATTCTCTTATTGTGGAATCCGCATCTCTCAGCGAAGATTCTTCCGCACTTACTGTCGAAGGTGCTTCCAAATTATCAACATAAATTTTGCCGACAGCAAGACCTGTCACCGCTGCGATGGCAAAAATCAAAATATAACTCATTATTTTTTTATTAAAAAGTGTCACAGACAACCTCAAATTCAATTTATTATCATATATTATTTGCCTTCAATTTCAGTCAAAATTTCACTATATATGATTTCAGTTTATATCATAACACAGTCAGAAGTTTATGTCAACAAAATAGTTAAATTTTTTTAAATATTATATGTGACACTTTTTCAATTTAAAACCAATCAAAAGACCGGCAGGAATCATACTTTTCTTCTCAGAATGACAACCGTTTCCATATTTGCAGTGCAAGGAAACATATCAAAAATTTTGACGCTTTCAATGTCATAAAAATCTTTCAAAATTTTCAAATCTCTGACCAAAGTTGAAAAATTGCAAGAAACATACACAACTTTTATAATCTCACTTTGATTCATTTCGTTCAAGACAGAATTTTCGCAGCCCTCTCTTGATGGGTCAAGCACAACACAATCAATCTTGTCTCTTTGCAATATTTTTGCAATTTCTTCTTCAACCTTCCCGCAAATATTCTCAATTTTGTAATCTTGCACTTGCTCTTTCATTTTTTCTGCACTCATGTGTGCTGATTTTTGATATTCAATTCCATACACAAATTTTGCATTTTGAGACAAAATGTATGTCAAAAGCCCTTGCCCAGAATATGCATTAACAACCCGCTTCCCTTCAACTTTGCTTGCAACATAATCATACAATTTCTTTGCAATTTCGTCGTTGACCTGATTAAAAGAAGAGACATCAAACTCAAATGTGATTCCATCATAGATTTGTTTAAGACATTTCCCCTGTTTCACGCAAAAAATTTTTGTTGAATCACTTTCCAAAATTTCTCCAAATGCGAAATAAATTGAAAAATCGCCAAAAATTTCAATATTTTTCAAGTTTTTTATCGTTTTTTGTGCACTTTTCACAATTTTCTTGTCAAATAAAAAACAAATTGAAAGATTGTTTTGCAGTTGTTTGAAGTAAACACTCTTAAGTCCAAAACAATCATTTGAACTGATAAACCTTTTCACAACAGGTATAGATTTGTTAATCATTTCCGTCGCAATAGGACAACATTCAATGCCAAAAAAAGAATGAGATTTGCTTTTGAAATATCCCAGTTCTCCATTGAAAAATTCCAACTTGATTTTATTGCGGTAAAAAAATCTATTCTTGCTTTCTTGATAAGAAATATCTCCAATATAACCGATTTTCGACATCTCTTTTCTTAAAATTTCAGTTTTTAACTCTCGCTCATGCTGATAACTGCAATGCTGAAAATCACAACCACCACATTTTTCAAAATATGGACACCTAGGTTCAATTCTCTCAGCACTTGGATTAAGGACATTGCTCAACTTTGCAAGCAAAAAAGATTTGTTTTTCTTAATGATTGAAATCTCAACCTTTTCTCCTTTCAAGGTCTTGGGCACAAAGACAACTTGCCCATCAAGTTTTCCAACTCCTGAACCTTCATAAGAAATGTCATAAATATCAACTATTTCATTTTCCATGCTTTAATTATATCATAAATAGCACAACTTTTTTGATTATTTTGAATCATTAAAAAATATAATTTCGACAAAATATCAAAAAAATATAAAAAAGTGACGCCACATTTGACAAAAATACATCAAAATTTGTTATATTATGAAAGTGAAAACAAAAGATATCATGATAAAAATTGTCTGCCCATGCATTTTTCTGAGCATTTTTATAATCATTGGTCTTATTATTTTTCTGCCAAAGCAAAAAGCAGAATCTCTTTCCATAAACTCAAACGATGTAATTATTCATGTCAACGAAGAAATCAATCTCAAATTCAATGTTTCAAACCCATATGCAATTGTGACTTTTGATATAGAAAATGAAAACATTGTTTCATCAGATGGATTCAAACTCAAGGGACTGAAAGAAGGGACAACAACAATAGAATTTTTTGCAAAGTATAATCAAACCATTGCAACTTGTGAGTGTAAAATAACCGTCATAGACGAAGAATCGTCCCCTCCAGATGTTGATGATGGAAACAATGACCACCCATCAACTGACACCCCACAACCACCAGATGAAACAGAGGAGCCAGAAACTCCAACACCTGAAAAACCAACACCACCGACTGATGAAGAAAATGCCATAATCAATTTTGAAATTTTCAACCAATCAGGTTGTGAAATTGAAAAAACGACAATAACTTTATCAAAAGGAGAGAATTGCTATTTTCGTCTATCGTCAGACGAATTTGAAAACTGGAACGATTGCACTTTCAAATCCAATCAAGACATAACCATATCAAAACTGGTCGATGGGTTTAATAGTTGGAAAATTCTGGCAAACGAAAATGGTCTTGTTGAAATCATTTATCAGAGCAAAATAATTGGCATAATAACCGTAATCATAAAATGAAACAAAAAAAGAATGAAATCAATCATTCTTTTTTAATTTGTTTGAATATTTTTTATATAATTTTTTAATTTTCTCAGTTGATGAAATATATTCGCTAATGCTTTTCCCTTCATTCAATGTCATGATGATTTTGGCAATAAATTTTGTCAGTGACACTTCACAAAACCAAGGTGCATTCTTCACGTCATCGCTCAAATATGACGCGTTTGTGCTGTAGACACTTGTCAAATTTCCTTCTTCATAAAGTTTGTTGAATTTGGCAACACCTTCTGTGAAAAATGCAAAAGTTGTGACCACATAAACCTTTGCACACCCTCTTGCTTTGAGTTGTTTGATTATATCAATGACACTTTCACCAGAGGCAATCATGTCATCGACAATCAAGATGTTTTTGTCTTTAACATCATTTCCGATATAATCGTGTTGCAAGATTGGATTTTTCCCATTAACAACAATTGAATAATCCCTTCTTTTGTAGAAAAGTCCCAAATCAAGCCCGAGAACGCTGGCATACATTGTTGCTCTTTCAATAGCCCCAGCATCTGGACTTATCACAATCATTTTATCTTTTCCAATTTCTTTATATTCGTTTCGTATAAATTCTTTCAAAACACAATAAATTGGAGAAATAGTGTCAAAACTTCTGGTTGGCATAACATTTTGAATGTTTGGATCATGCACATCAAAGGTCAAAACATTGTGCGCGCCCAAATTTTCCAAGTATTTTAATGCCATGGCACAATCAAGAGATTCTCTTCCCTTCCTTCTGTGTTGACGAGAAGCATACATCAAAGGCAAAAAAACAGTGATGCTTTTCGCCTTTCCGCTTATTGCTGAGATTGTCCTGATGACATCTTGAAAATGTTCGTCTGGCGACATGTGATTGATATTTCCATAGAGATTGTATGTACAAGAATAATTTCCAATATCGGCCAAAATGTAGATGTCTTTATTTCTTACTGTTTCATTAATTTTGACTTTTGCCTCACCATTGCTAAAACGAGGATTGTCATAATCAATCAAATAGTTTTTCCCTTTCTCTTCCCTAAAAGCCGAAATGTAGTCATTAACTTCTTTTCCTCTGTCAGCAAAACTTTTCAAAACAATGAGCCCAAGGTCATTTTCTTCCATATCCCACCCCTTATGAGAGCATTATAACATAAATCTCTGATAAGAAAAAAGATTTTCAAAATATTTTTAAAAGAGAAAGAAAGTTTTATTCTTGACAAGAGATGTCATAAAAATTATAATAAGACCATACATGCAGAAGTGGCGGAATGGCAGACGCGCAGGTTTCAGGTACCTGTGATGGCAACATCTTGTGGGTTCAACTCCCATCTTCTGCACCAAATTAGATTAATAAAGGCAAAGATAAATTAAATTCCATATCACTTTTGTTTTAGTAAAATAGTTTGAAAAAATTTGCTTTTATAGTATATTATAATTCGAAAGGAAGGTTTATGAGAGAATTAGATATAGAATCATGGAACCGAAGGGATATTTTTAATTTATACTATCAATTTGATATCCCGCAAATCTCACTTTGCACACCTTTGAAAGTGTCTAGGGTTTATGAATTTGCAAAATCAAAAGATCTGTCTTTCTACTTTTGCATGTGCCATATCTTTTGTTCTGCACTTTTAAAATTTGAAGAATTCATGATACGCTCAATCAAAGGTAAAATTGTTGTTGAAGATGGTGAATTTGTCAACATTTGCGCAAACAAACAGGGTGAAGAAATTTTCAAAATAATAAATGGTGTATACCATTCGGACATTGAAACATTTTGCAATGAAACCAAAAACAAATTACAAAATCAAACTACATTCACTGAGCCACTGCCTCCTGATGCAAGAAGAAGTCAAGTGATTGCCTATATATCTTGCACACCTTGGTTTGAGTTTACACATATAACACATCCTCAAGATGTTCAACGAAACTCCTTCGTTCCACATATTAGCTTTGACAAGGTGAAAACAAACGAAAAAGGTGAGCGTTGGATTAATGTCTCTCTTCAAGTTAATCATGCTGCAATTGATGGCTCTCTCATCGCCAAATTGTTGGAAGAAGTTAAATCAATAATAAATCATTTGTAAACCAAGTTACTCTATTCTGACCTTTAAACAAATGCCAACCTAAACAAAATTGTTGTCGCAACAAATTTGTAAAAAATATGAAAGGAGGATATATGAAAACAATTGTTGTCTATTATTCTTACACTGTAAACACCAAAAAAATTGTTTAAAATATAATAAATTCTTTAAAGACGTAAATGCCCACAGTATTTATCAATATCGAAAATATTTAGGTGCAAAGCTACTTGAACATTATGACGGATATGTATCTTTTACAAAGGAAAAAGCAGTTAAACTTATTGACTTATATAAAAAAATTCTTAATGATACAAATTTTGTTTTAAATACCGATGTTCCGTTAAAAATTTTCAACGGAGAGATTGAGGTAATCAAATAAAAGATTACTTCTACTCTCTTATATCCTTTCAAATCCAATAATTAAGGTAATAAAAATAGAGGTCCAATCCAACACTTCTCTCTTTTGTTTTGAAATACTAATAAATTATGTTATAATATTATCAGACATGGGAGACATTTATGTATTATCAATTGAAAGAGCTTCGTTCAAATTTGCTAAATGATGAACTTTTCAATATGCTACAAGAAATACCAAAAACTGATGAATATGGTCAAACTAATGAATACTATGGAAAAACACGAAAAGAGATTGTGGAAGAAATCAATGCAAGAATGCGAGTAGCGTATTCTTTGACACTAAGTCGAAATATATTACCTGCTGAAAATTATATTTTATATGTAAATGACAAACCCGTTTGTATTGGTGGTCTTAGATTTAAACTTAACAATTATTGGAAAAGGCACAGCGGGAACATTTGGTATAAAACAAGACCGTCAGAACGTGGAAAGGGTTTTGCTACAAAGTTTGTAGAATTGTTATGTGAAAGAGCAAAAGAGCTTGGTATGAAAGAAATATTTGCACAGTGTGATATTAAAAATAAGGGTTCAAATAAGGTTCTGATAAACAATAATTTCACTTTATATGAAAATACTTTGTATAAAGGTTGTGATGACACGAATTTTTATAAAAAGACTTTATCTTAGCTTTACTTGCAACCGTATGTAGTCAACACCGACTTTGACTTGTAGTCGGTCCAGATACTTTATCACTTGTCGCACCACGTTTTAACTATTAAATTCCGATAATATATGGGAGAAAATTAATGCTAACCAATGATATTAATAATTTATTTTGTAGTGAACAAATAAAAAGTATTTTGTCCGATATTGCTAAGCAAAACGATTTTAGAATGTGCTTAAACAAAAATGTTACGAATTCATTTAGATACTATTTTGCTGATATCATTACACTTAGTTTTGTTGTAGACATTTTGCCTGACGAGCTGAAAGAAATTTATATAGATAAAGAAACTTACCTATCTAAAAAACTTTCTCAAAAATTAAATGTAAAAAATATTTACAAGCAAAAAGGCAAAGTAGAAGAGTATTTTAATGGTATTTTAGGCAATACACAAATTTTATTTCATGGCTCAAATTCATCAATGACAATCGAAAACTGCGTCTCAAACAAAAAATGTATCAATATTGAACTTTGCAAGGAAATTGATAATATATATCAAAAACATAATGTTTATAAAGCGTTTCAAAGTGGAATAAAAGACTTTGAAGAAAATAATTTTTGGGTAACGACTTACCCTAGTTCTGCTTGTTTTTATGCCATACAGTCTCCTGAATTTTTTGCACGATTTGCTTCACGATCAGATTATTATAAACAGGACATCTTCAAATATGATAGGTATGCTTATTACAGAAAGGATTTTAAAGCCTGTCTAAGAAATGTAAAAAAGGAAATAAAAGAATTTAAGTTTAGCAAAACTGAAAAGAAATTTGTTATACACGATTTCAAAAAACTGTGGGAAAATATTGTTTCTAAAGATTTCAAAAATTTGATATATTACAAAGCTATAGAAGCAAAAAATATTCATCATTTCAACAATGACGAGAGTCTTTTTGATATGCTTTTGAGCTATTTTGATAAAGTGCATTTTATATACGACTTAGATGAATTCAAAGATGATGCTGATAAAATTGTTTTACCAAATATAAAATCATATCTAAAAAGAAAAAATCCTTTAATAAATCGAAAATTCATTATTAGAAACGGCAAAAGATATTTCCCAGACTTTTATGTGACTTTAAAGTACAGCACGAAAAATTATTATACCTTAAAACAAGAAAATAAAAACATTTTAAAATTTATAGATAAAGATGCTACAAAAAATCCAATGACTACATTAATAGAAATAGTCAATGAAGCACACCCTAATTCTTGGCAAGCAAAAAAATTTTTTAAACAAAAATCTTTGCCATCAGTATCTGATGTCATTGATTATTATAAAGAAGAATTTAACAGTAAAGTAAAAGAACTAGAATTAGAGAAAAACTTGTCAAAACAATTAAATATTATTAAAACGATTAGTGAAGATGTAGGACTGAAATATATAATTTGTTTAAAATACAATAAATTTTTTAAAGACGTAAATGCCCACAGTATTTATCAATATCGAAAATATTTAGGTGCAAAGCTACTTGAACATTATGACGGATATGTATCTTTTACAAAGGAAAAAGCAGTTAAACTTATTGACTTATATAAAAAAATTCTTAATGATACAAATTTTGTTTTAAATACCGATGTTCCGTTAAAAATTTTCAACGGAGAGATTGAGGTAATCAAATAAAAGATTACTTCTACTCACTTATATCCTTTCAAATCCAATAATTAAGGTAATAAAAATAGAGTTCCAATTCAACACTTCTCTCTTTTGTTTTGACAAAATAAAGTTTTGTGGTATATTGATTTGTGAAGGAATGTTTTATGAAAGATTTGTTGAAAAGCAATATTTATGATTGTTCTGATGAAATTGTGATTGTTGGAAGTTGTTTGAAGACAATGCAACCAAAAGCCTTTGATGTGCTTGAAAAATTGAATTTGCCAATTTTTGATTTATGTTTGGAACAAACTCATATCAACATGGCAATCACAAAAATTTTGGGTATGATTAGAGCAAAGAAAATAAAAAGAATGATCTTTGCAAGTGTAGATAAATCACCACATTGTATTCAATTGCATTACATACAAGATGAAATAAGAAAACTTGGCTTTGAATTGGACTTTCAAAATTATGTTGCAGTGGACAATATTCTTATAAAAATTTCAAAAGAAACAATATCACTATCAAAAAATCTAAGCAAATTAAGTTCAATTCGTGATAATTAGGAGTAAATATGATTAAACCAAAAAAGATTAAGAAAACTTTGGTCATGCAAGTCCTATTACAATAATTCCATATGGTATTGAGTGCACACTTGATTGCGAGAACAAAAAACTGACATTGACTGAAAAATGTCTGGAAGATTGATTTAAAACAACAAAAAAAGGAGAAAAATATGAAAACAATTGTTGTCTATTATTCTTACACTGGAAACACAAAAAAAATTGCAGAACAAATTGCAAAAACATTAAAGGCAGACATTGTCGAAATTGAAACAGAAAACGCTTATACCGGAAATTACAATTCTGTTGTTGACCAAGGGAAGAAAGAAGTTGAAACTGGTTTTATGCCAAAAATCAAACCTATTTCTTTAGATTTGGAAAAGTATGATATCATAATCTTGGGCAGTCCTGTTTGGTGGTATACATTTGCTCCTGCAATGAAAACATTTTTAAACGAAAACAGTCTTAAAAACAAAACAGTATATCCTTTTGCAACAAATGCCGGTTGGCTTGGTCACACATTTAAAGATTTTGAAAACGCTTGCAAAGATTGCACAGTCAGAGATGGTTTAAATCTGGAATTTGAAGGGAAAAATCTTTTGACTCCACAGCATGTCATTTCAAAATGGATTGAGAATATAAAATAAAACATGCATCAAAGCTCATAGTTTTTAAAATAGAAAAAAAATAGTGGCAATATTTTACCACTATTTTTTATATTAGTTTGAAAATTATTGACTAGCGCGTTTTATTTTTTTCTTCAAAATTCTTTGCTTTTTTGTTTGGTTTATATTTCAACGCCCTCATGCTGTTTAAGATTGCAAGCACAGTAACTCCCACATCAGCAAAAACTGCGAAAAGCATACCAGTCACACCAAAGGTTCCCAAAAGCAAGAAAGTTATTTTGACAACAGCAGACAGAATTATATTTTCCCAAACAATTTTTCTTGTATATTTTGAAATTTTTATTGCAGAAGGAACTTTTGAAGGATCGTCATCAACCAAGATAATATCAGAAACCTCTTTGCTTGCACCACTTCCATTAATCCCCATGCTTATTCCAACATCAGAAAGCATAAGTGAAGGGGCATCATTGATTCCATCTCCAACATATCCAATAAAGTTCTTCTTGTCTGTTTTTGCATTTTCAATCCATTCAAATTTTTCCTGAGGGAGAAGATTGTGATGAACCTCATCGATTCCAATTTCGTTTGCCACGCGAACAGCACTAAGTTCGTTGTCGCCAGACAACATAACAGTCTTAACCCCCAGAGATTTCAATTCTTGACAAGCGATATAGGAACTCTTCTTTATATCATCATCAAGCTCAATTTCTCCAATTTTCTCTTCATTTTCAAAGACCTCAACAATGGTATTTTTTGAATTTTTACTTCTTCTTCCAACAAAGTAATTCTTTTCATTGAATTTAAAATAAACACCTTCCCCCGCTTTCTCTTTTAGGTCATCTACTTTTTGCAACTTTTTTTTATTTGCAGAAACAATGGCTTTTGCCAGTGGGTGCAAAGAATATTGTTCACCCAAACTCGCCAAATAAAGAATTTCATCTTCATCTTTCGAACTATCCAGGCTGACAACTTTTTGAATTATAAAATTTCCTGTTGTCAGAGTTCCTGTTTTGTCAAACGCAACCACATTTATTTTTGCGCAAGCATCTAAATAGTTTGACCCCTTAATCAAAATTCCGTGTTTTGATGCATTCCCCAGTCCAGAGAAATATGACAAAGGCACAGAAATGGCAAAAGCACAAGGACAAGAAACAACAAGGAAAATAAGTCCACGATACAACGCTTCATCAAAATTTTTTGTCACAGCCCAAACAATGCCCCAAACAGTGACAGCCAAGACAATAACACCCAATGTGTACCAACGAGCAATTTTGGAAATCACAGTTTCTGTTTTAGATTTCTTATCTTGAGCATGTTCGATTAAGTCCATAATTTTTTTTACTGTGCTATCCGCATATTCTTTCGTTGTTTGAATCTTAAGCACTCCATCTAAGACAATTGAGCCCGACAGGACTTCTTTTCCGACGTCAACAAAGACAGGAACACTTTCTCCGGTCAAGCTTTGCATATCCAAAGATGCACCACCCTCAATAATTTTTCCATCAATGGGTATTTTTTCTCCAGGTCTGACAATTATTATCGAATTTACAGAAACTTCTGAAGGCGCAACACTTTTTTCAACACCATCTTCAATGACAACAGCAAATTCTGGTTGCATTTGAGTAAGCTTTTCTATTGATTTTCTGGATTTATCAACTGCAACACCTTCCAAAATTTTGCCTATGGAATAGAGCGCAATAACCATAAGCCCTTCCATATATTCACCAATGGCAGATGCTCCGATCACTGAAATAGTGATCAAGAGATTTTCATTGACAGTTCCTTTGAAGAGCAGCCTAATTGCCTTGAAATAAGTTTTGTAGCCCAAAAACAAAGCACTGATCACAAACAATGTCCAAAACAGCCAAACAGGCATTTCAACAAAAAGAACACACAAACCCAAGACTATTCCTGCAAAAAGCAAGCATACATCTAGGATTAATTTGCGATTTAATGATTTTGATTTGGTTTTGTCTTTGTTTTTGTTTTCATCAATAAGTTTGACATCAGGTTCAATCGTTTTCGTGGTCTTGACAATATTGCAAAATGCTTTGTCGACATCATTGCTTTCAAATGATAAAGCTGATTTTAAAAAATCTATTTCAACATTGTCAACATCATCAATTTTGTTTAATTCTTTTTCTAATGCCTTTGCACAATTAGGACAATCCAATCCTTGAATCTTAACAGTTTTCTTCATTTTATCTTCTCCAAAATATGTTCCATGCTGATTTCAAAAACTTCTTTGACATGGTTGTCAGCCAAACTATACAGAATTTCTTTTCCATCTCTTCGACATTTGATCAAATGCATCTCTCTCAAATTCTTAAGTTGATGAGAAACTGCGGACTTTGTCATATTCAAAACCACAGAAATATCACATACGCACAATTCATGTCCGTCCAACAAATTTATTATTTTGATTCTTGTGCTATCAGATAATGCTTTATAGAAATCTGCAATATTCAGCAAAATGTCCTCATTCGCCATGTCTCTTTTTGCCTTTTCAACAATGTCTTCGTGTATAACTTCGCAATCGCACATCATTTCTTTTTTTCCCATTGATACCTCTTCTTAGTTGAATAACAGTTGAATAATTATTCAACTATTATCAGTATATTCATCTAAAATCAGTTTGTCAACCAAAAAATCAAATAAAATTGAAAATATTTTGACATAAAAAAAGAATGTCTAAAAATACAGACATTCTTTCAAAAATTATAAAGTTTTTTCTTTGTTGTGATTATTTCCAGTTTTTTCAGTCAAAGAAGTGCTTTGAGCGGTCGTTTCTGTTGAATAATCAACTGTCAAACTGGTCGTCGCATCGTCAACTATCAAATCATTATCTTCATAAATCTTATTGTTTGAATCTCTTGAGACCGTTTCATAATAAGGGAATTGATCAACAACTGCATCACCAAACACTGAAACTGCAACCATTTCACTTATTGATGATTTTTCTCCAGCATTAACTCTAACTGTTGACAAATCACTTTCTTCAATTTTTCCACCGTTGTTGCTTACAATGGTAATTGTTGGAGAAATTTCAAACTTATTAGAATTGTCATCTGATTGTTCAAGAACAATGTAATCAGAGATATAAATCTGAGGATTTGTAACGCTGTTTTCGCTTGCGTATGAGTTTTTATAATAATCAAGCACTTTTCCTACGTTAAGGTTTCTAACAATGAAATCCAATTGAGCGCTTTCTTTGCAATTGTCAACATTTTGAATTTTTTCAAGCATATTTGCAGTTGAATCAATCTCTGACATATCTTTTCCACCATTTGTCAAATCGATTGCAAAAAGATACTTTCCATCAGTCGTATTTGCATAAATCACTTGCTCTTTATAAGAGCCATAAGCAATATTAATTTCTTCTGCACCATACTTCTTTCCGTTTGTAGACAATTTTGAAACCGCACTTGCAACAGCACTCTGAATTTGTGGATCGTTGTAGTCCACAACAGGACGGTCTCCCTCATTGATGATCAAATCAGGATTTTCAATTGACAATTCTGTTGCTTTTTCCGCAAATCCCCTTTCATATGATGACATTGCTGCAGCAACAATTTCATCAACAGTTGTATCGCTGTACACATCGTTGTAAAGTTCAGTCAAATATTCTCTCATTGCTGTTTCATCTGACAAAGCAGAGGTTGGAGAAAGTGGATCAACTGCACCATAGATAAAATTTATGTCCGCACTTGAATTTGAATCCGCTCTTGTTGCAACAACCACACCATTATCACTCGCTTCTTGTGCAACTTGAGTTCCGAGCTCTTCAAAAGCTCCGCTTATTGTTGGAATTGTGTAATCATATTTATCAGCACCAATCTGTTGTCCATCATATTCTACAAGTTTTTGCTGTTGATAGACATCAATTGGTTCGTTGACAATATGATAGATATTTCCAACTGAAACAGAAACAGTGTTTCCAACAGTATTATAGTTCAATAATGTTGTACCAATTTGAGACGTTCTGTCAACAACTTGCTCTGCACCATAAATTTCTGCAAGTTTTGATTCATCTGGAACACTGTCCCATGCTGCTTGATAATCTTCGGCTTTTTGTTGTTCTTCAAGTTCTTGTTCCAATTTGGTTTGTTCTTCATTCAATCTTGCCTGTTCATTGGCATCAATCACATGTTTTGCACCGACGCCTGCAACTGCAGCAACTGCGGCAACAGTTGCAAGGACCAAAGGAACAACTCTTCTAGTTTTGTACGAAGGTCTCACAGTGAGAACTTTCTCATTGTCAAATCCTTTATCTCCAACACCAAAACTGTCTGCCCAAGCTTTGAGTTCTTGTGGCTTGTCAGAATGTGCAAGTTCTGCTTTCTTTTTGAAGAGTGCCAACTTGTCTTTGTCTTTGTAATACTCAATTTTGATTTCTCCATTTTTGTCACATCTAACCCTGCGAACAACCTTGGCTCCTTGACTCAAAATTCCTTCTGAAGTTTTCAATTCTGCAACAGCACTTTCAGTCAATCCTTCCACAATATACATCGCTTTTTTTCCACGAGCTGCTTTTGCTGCATTTGGATGAGGACCAACAACCAAATAAGCATCTTTTGTGTCTTTGTTGCCCAAAAGTTTGGATTTTGCTGACATTTGAATCAGTCTGTATGATTCTGAAGTTGGCTCTGGTTCAAGTTCCTCAACAGGCTCAGGTGTTGGCTCTGGTTCTGGAATTGAATCTAGCTCAGGTTCATCAACAGGTTCATCAACAGGTTCATCAACAGGTTCTGGAGTTGGTTCTGGTTCAGGTATTGGTTCTGACTTAGGTTCCTCCTCAATAGGTTCCATTTCTTCGCCTTCAGACACAATCCTGAAATCATCTTCGTCTTTGCCTCTCTCAACATACACCCTTGAAATATTGTTAAAAGCTTCTTCAAATCCAGGATTTATGCTTTCGTCAACAAGATTTCCAATTGAATTTATTATCTTTTGAGTATATCCATCTTTGACTTTGTCAAACTCAATACTGTAAACATTTTTTGTGGCATCAAGTTTTTGCCCCTTTGCAAGAGTGACTTTCACTTTTTCACCTGCATCTTTTGTTTCTTCGATTTTTGTTGTTCTGATAAAGTGAGCATCAGAGGCTGGACTGATTGTCTTTTCACCATCTTTCCCTATTTCAACATAAACCTTTGGTTGAAAATATAAACAAGCTGCACCTGTTTTTTGATCCAAAACAAAAACACCTCTGCTTACTTCTTGTCTTGTCACTCCATTTTTGGTTGTAGCTCTTTTCATCACTTCAAATCTTCCGCTAGGCAAACCTTTTGGAGTGACCTCCAAAGGCTCTTTTGCCTTATCCCATAATATTTGAAAATTTTCTCTTTTAATTTCTGATTTCAAATTTTCAACAAACATATAAACACCTCCGTTTATCTTGCTACAATTATAAAGCAAAAGCCTCAAACTGTCAATACCCTTTTATGAAAAAAAACGAATTTTGATGTTTTTTTTACAAAAAAAGAAAGAAAAATATCAAAAAAACAAATTTTTTCAACTTATTATATTCAGTTTTTCGTCAATGTTGCAAATTTCAATCATTGACAGAGACTTCGTCAAGATATGTTGCCATATAATCAGCCAGATGAAACAAATAAGCGGTTGGATATCTGTAAAAGACTTCAGCCAAGATGTTGGAATTGTTTGCAACACGTGGATCAAAAGCGCCCATATGCCAATTGATTGCCATTGCCTCTTCTCTGGTCAATTTCATAAAACCCGAGATCATATATACCGATTTTTCTCCATGTCCATAAGGCAGTGTGTCATAATATTTGTAATAAGGTTTTTGCACCCACTGTCCATCAACTTTGACATTTCTCATTTCAACGGTATAAGTGTTGACTTTGCAAATGTCATGCAAAAGACCCGTGATTGCCACACTTTCTGGAGAAATCACATCTTTCCAATTGTCACCATACTCGGATTGTATCAATTTCAAATATCTTTTATAGACATTTATACTATGTAAACAGAGTCCACCTTCAAAATTTGAATGACGTCTTCCAGAAGCTGGAGCAGTAAAAAAATCAGTTTTTTCCAAATAATTCAACAATTCCTCTGCTCCGTCTCTCTCTATGTTGTCATAATAGATCTCCAAAAATTCTTGTTTAATTTCTTCCAAATTCATAAAAACCTCATCTTTCAATCATTTTAGCAATAAAGAATGAAAAAAATCAAATAATATAATGCATTTTCAATTTGCATTTGTCCATTTTTGATGTAAAAATCAACATCATTCAACATCTCATATATGTTTTTCAATTGCAATTTTGTGAAATTTTTTGAAAGTTCTCTTGCTTTGATAATGGCAAATTCTTTGACATTCAAAATTTCAGACAACTCTTTGTCTCCCAATCCAGAAATTGAAACAAAAAACAATCTTCTGAAATGATTCAAAACCAAAGAAAAGGTTTTTGTATCTTTTTCCATGAGACTTAAAAGCGACACTGCTTTCTCACTGTTTCTTTTTGAAAGAGCATCAGTAAGTTCAAAAACAGTAAATTCCGTTTCTTTGCAAACCAAACTATCAACAATTTTTGTGTTTATTTCAATTTCATCACAAGAAATAAGTTTGTCCAACTCATTTTTAATCAGAGAATAATAATTGCAACAAGACTCAATCAACTGCTGACAAGCGTCAGGAGTTATTGTTTTTCCATGTCTTTTCAATTCTGAAACAATAATTTCTCTCAAATTCCTGTCATCTAATCTTTTTGCACTCACTTTTTCACTTATGATAAAATCAAACTTGTTAAAAAAATCAAAAATCACCAAGCATGTGCTTTCAACAGGCTTTTTGAGATAATCTCTTAGTTTTTTCTTGAAATTTTCAGGAATTTTTGTGATATTTTTCAACAAAATCAACTTTTTATCACTGCCCATAGGCAAAGTTTCGCATGCATCAATAACAACTTCCCCATTAAAAGATTCATCATCAAATGAAAGAAAATTAAATTCTTCAAGTTGAAGATTTATTGCCCCTTTAATTAATTCCAATGCTTTGTCATACAAAAGAATGTCCTCACCTTGAACCAGATAACATGGTTCAATTTTCTTTTGCAGTCTTGTTTTTAATGTTTTCAATCAACACACCTCCATTCATAATTTTTGCCATCAATCAAACAAGATATATTTCCATCTTCCACAAAACTTGTTTGTGCAAGAGAATTGTTGTAATAAGTGAGCACAAAAGACCGGTAGAAAAATTCGGCATATTCATCATGCTTTCCCAAAATCACTATGTCATAATTGAAATTTGAGACATAAGTCAAAGCTTCGTCACTTTGATTTAAATCTCTCAACACAAAGATTTTTGTTTCGTCAAAACTGATTTCCAATCCAATCAATCTGTCCTCATAGGTCCTATAAACAAAAGAAAAATCTCCAATCAGACCTGTTTGATCGAAATTTATCAAAATCTCTTCAGAATAGCCTTGACCGCTGTCACTTCTTATCAAATTCTCAGCACCAATTTCACGAATAGTATCAATATATGCTGAAGATTTTTGCAAGACAAAAACAGCTGAAACATTTTTTATGCCATTTACGTTCAATAAGTTTTTCGTGAATGTGCTATAACCTGGATCAATAACAACACTTTCTCCGCTTTGATTTGTAATGACAACTGTTGGCGAAGAATAATTATATCCATAAACAATTGACGATTGAAGTTGCACTGGAATGAGAGAAAAACAACCCAAAATGCCACAAAAAGCGACTATTGTCGAACAACATACTGTTTTCGCTTTTTTGCTTGCCATGAAATATTTGCTGACTAAGAAAAACAAAACAAACACTCCTGCGACCAAAAAGATGTCAAATGGTTCAAGTTGGACGATAAAAGTGGTATTTCCAAAAAATTTGGCTATATCATAAACCAATCCCAGTCCCCAACCACATATTTGCAACAAAAATCCCATGAATGGCAAAAGTGCAACAACAAACAAACTGACGAACAAAACTGGATATATAACCGAAAAAATTGGTATCACAATCAAATTTATGAAAAAAGTAAGCAAATTTAAATCAGAGTATATGTAAGCCATAAAAGGTAAAATTCCGATTTGTGCACCAATTGAAACAGCAAAAGATTCTGCAACAAATTTTGGAAAGATTTTTTTTAGAACTTTTGTCAACCAAGGAGTTGCCACAAAAATCCCCAAAACACAAAAGAAACTCATCAAAAAACCCAAATCCAGGGCAGATAATGGCGAGTATAACAAAATAATGATTCCAGAAAGTCCCAAAGTGTTCAGGTTGTCATAACATTTCCCAGAAAGTTTGGTTGCCAAAAGCACCAACCCCATGATCCCTGCTCTCATAATCGACGATACAAATCCACAAATGTATGCATACAGCACCAAACAAATTGCACAAATCAAAAAGTTATATATCCCTCTGACCCTGCATTTTTTCAAGATAAATCCCAAGAGAGTGACAAGAAATCCCACATGCAAGCCAGACACAGTGAGCAAATGAATGATGCCTGAAGTTTTGTATGATTGATAGATGTCATCATCAACCTCAGTTTTGTCTCCAAACAGAACTGCCATGGCAACCGCTCCATTTGTCTCTCCCATGTTTTCATAAAGCAAAGATTTCATGGCAAGTCTGAAACTCTCGTCAGGATTGAGTTTATTTCCCTGAACAATATATTCTCCTGCTGAAATCGAACTTGTGTAAGAAGTGCCATCTCTATAATAAAAACTATTGAAATTTCCAAGTGTAAACAGTGAGATTTTTTCAACTTCTGCATTGAAAGTTATGATGTCTCCCACATCAAAATCATCATAACTGTCTATGTATATTGTCAAATCTATGTTTTTTTCTTTGTTGCCATTTATGTAGACGTCTTTCAAAACAACGTTTGCACTGTTGCCATAAGATGAATAGGCGACATTGTCAGAAATCCTGCCAACAACCTGGCTTTGTCCTTCATAGACTTTTCCTTCAAAAAAGGCTTGCCCAACAAAAAACCAGCCAAGACCAAACAGAAAAATGCACAAAACAACGATCATGGATATCCATTTTTTGAACCAAAAACAATATCCAAAAAAACATGAAAAAAGAAAGATTACAAAGATGATATAGGTCAAATTTCCAGCAAAAATATACCTTGAAGTTGAAATTGCCAACAACAAAGCCAAAAAACCATAGAAAAGAGGTCTTGAATGAAAAACTTTTTTACTTTTTGTGTTCATCGTGATTTCTTGAATAAAGAATATCACAAAAAACACCAGATTGCAAACAAACTATTAAAGTTTGCTATCAACAATTTTCAAGCTTAAGCCAATCAAGATTCTCTTATGCGATCTTCGCGTCCATAGACATTTTTTTCAAAAAATTGATTTGTGCGAGCAGGGTCAATCACATATTCAGAATTTGCTGAAATAAAACTTCTAAGTCTGTCGTTAACAAAATGTCTTGAAACTTCGCTATCCAAAAATTTCTCTTCATGCAAAACCTTGTCAACTTCAACAAACGGTGAAGTTTTCATTTTGAAAATCAACAATTTTTGATTATATTTTCGGTCTCTTTCAACAAAATCTTGAAAAGAAAAATGATATGGATAAACCGCAAAACCCAATTGCGTTCCATCAATCTTTTGAGGTTCGGTGACTATGAATGGCATAAACAATCTCCTTTTGATAAATTAATTATAATTTATTGCAACAATAAAAAATGCACAAAAAATGCATGAAAAAACACATTTTTTTCAAAAAAATGTCGATTTTTTTATATTTGGTGTTTATAAGAGAAAAATGAGACATTTCTGCATTTTTCAGTTTTCAAAACATGACCTTTAATTTTTCCGTCAAGTATCCCTTGTTTCCACTGATATATTCTCCGGTCTCATCATCATATATTGCCTCATCAATTCTTGCATAAGTCAAATCTGTAAAACTTGCATCATAACTTGTTCCATTGCCACCGACAAGTTTGGTGCATGACCTAAACATATTTGAAGAGATTGTCACATTGGCAACATTCCAATCTTCTCCAACAAATATGCTTTCAAGATTATAACAATCATTAAACATTGCGTTCATATTTGTCACATTTCTTGTGTTGAAACTTGACAAGTCCAAAATTTTCAATTCTCTACAAGCATTAAACATACCATTCATATCGGTGGCATTCGCCGTGTTGAAGTTTGAAATATCAAGAGTTTGCAGTGACGAACAAATGCTAAATATCTGGTCAAAACTTGTCACTTTTGA